>NZ_LT629772.1:918124-1224166 GCF_900105385.1 Microlunatus soli
ACCACATCTCGGTCTCGGTGCCGGCGTACAGCACGGTGTCATGGAACGAGAACCCGACACCGTCCTTGGCCAGCACGAACCGGCGGCTCCGCCAGGTGCCGTGCTCGACGTCGGACTCGGTGTCGTTCAGTTCATCGAGGTGGATGACCTTCATCTGGTGCCTTTCGGATCTTCGAGTTTTCGGGGTGGGACGTCCGCGGTCAGCCGACCAGCGACGGTTCGCGGCTCAGATCGATCTTGAGTACGGCGCCGGTCGCGGCGAGCAACAGGTCGATGCCCTCGGCCAGCTCGTCCTCGGTGATCGTCAGCGCCGGCATGATCTTGATCGCTTCGCTCTCCGGCCCGGACGTCTCGACCAACAGACCGCGTTCGAAGGCGGCGGCCTGGATCTTGCCCGCGACCTCGGCGTCGTCGAAGGCGACGCCGGTCAGCAGGCCGCGACCGCGTAGCGCCGCGCCGTCCACCGACTCGACGATGTGGTTCAGCGCGTCCTGCAACTGTTCGGAGCGATCGGCGACATTGCGTTGCAACCGGTCGTCGGTCCAGAACGTCTCCAGCGCAGCGGTTGCGGTCACGAACGCCGGGTTGTGTCCGCGGAAGGTGCCGTTGTGTTCGCCCGGATCCCATTGATCCAGTTCGGGCCGCAGCAGGGTGAGCGCCATCGGCAGCCCGTATCCGCTGATCGACTTGGACAGGCAGACGATGTCGGGCTGGATTCCGGCCGGTTCGAAGGAGAAGAACGTGCCGGTACGGCCACAGCCTGCCTGCACGTCGTCGACGATCAGCAGCACCTCGTGCCGACGGCAGAGTGCGTGCAGTTCGCGGAGCCAATTCATCCGAGCGGCCCGCAGACCGCCTTCGCCCTGGACCGTCTCCACGATCACAGCAGCCGGAACGGCGAGACCGGAGCCGCTGTCCTCCCAGGCCTTCTCCAGCCACAGGAAGTCGGCGGTCTGGCCGTCGAAGTAGTCGTCGTACGGCGCCGGGCTGGCGTGATAGAGGGGTGTCCCCGCGCCGGCCCGCTTCATCGAGTTGCCGGTCACCGCCAGCGACCCGAGCGTCATGCCGTGGAAGGCGTTGGTGAAGCTGACGACCTGCTCACGACCGGTGCACTTGCGGGCGATCTTGAGCGCTGCCTCGACCGAGTTCGTCCCGGTCGGCCCGGGGAACTGGACCTTGTAATCCAGCCCGCGCGGACCGAGCACGATCCGGTCGAAGGCCTCCAGGAAGTTCCGCTTGGCCACGGTGAAGGTGTCCAGCGAATGGGTCACGTGCTCACCGGTCAGGTAATCCAGCAACGGCTTGCGCAGGGCCGGGTGGTTGTGCCCGTAGTTGAGCGCACCGGCGCCGGAGAAGAAGTCCAGGTAGCGGGTGCCGTCCTCGCTGTACTGATAACAGCCGCGGGCGGTGTCGAAGACCGCCGGCCATTCGGTGCAATAGCTGGCCACCTGGGACTCGCGATCATGGAAGATCTGCGTCTCCGGGGTCGGCTTCGCGGGGTCGGCGTCGCCGTCACTGTCGGCGGCCGGTTGCCGGTTGCGCTGCTGTTCGAGCGGCGTCTGGCTCGGCTTGGTGGGCATCAGATGATCTTCTTCCGGTGGTGGGTGTGATTGTCGGTACGGTCACAACGGCCGGCTGTGGCGGTCGAGTCTGCGGACCGCTCTACGGACAAGGGCGTGCGCGGTGCTGCACGGTGACATCCGATCAACGTCACAAATCTGATCTTGGTCGGCCGGCGCGTGCGGGCAGCGGCCGATCGGCGCGAAGTTGATCAAGGGCGGATGCCGCCCTGCTGCGAACCGTCAGCCCAGCGGGCCGATCCGATACAGCCGCTCGGCGTCGTGATTGTCCGGGAAATGCTTTGTCTGGAACAGATCCGATCGGCTGAGCGTGCTCCCCCGCCGTTCGGCGAAGGAGGTGAACAGCGCGATCGAGGCGGCATTGTCGTCGGTGATCGTGGTCTCCAACCAATCGATGTCCTCGACCCGATCGACCAATTGGTCGAGCATCGCGCCGGCAACGCCACGGCCGCGGTGTTGTTCGTCGACGGCGACCTGCCAGACCATCAGCGTCCGCGGTTCGTCGGGCCGCCGATAGCCGGTGACGAATCCTGCCGGCCTGCGATCGTCATCGACGGTGGCGATCACCGAGGTTGCGGCGTAGTCGCGGCACCACAACAGATAGGCGTACGACGGATTCAGGTCGAGCGTCCGAGAGTCCCCGGCGATCTGCCACAGAGCTCCGGCATCGTCCAACGACGGTTCGCGGACGTCGATCGCGAGGGTCGAGGTAGCGGTTCGGTCCTGTGTCACGGGGGCGCTGATCACGTGCAAGTAAGTTAACGAGATCCTGCGGAGGATCAACCGCAGCGGCCTCGAAATATTTCGACACGCCGTCTCATGTCGCAGTCCGACACGCCCGGGAAAGCGGTGTTTGCCTGCGGCTTTGGCTGTCAAGCACCGAGCCTCGATATTTCTGCCGCAGTTGTCCACATGGGGAGACAATTTGTTCCATGCCCAGCTGGCAGCGCGTTCGGCGTCCCGTCTCGCCCGGGTGCCATCGCCGAGCCGGATCAGGCTCGACGGCCGTTGGAGATCGGATCCTGTTTCTGAAACACTCCAGCATCATGGATGCTTCACAGGTTCCGGATGACAGCACCCGCGATCCGGCCGACGGCACTACCGTCGACGAGACCGAGAACGCCGCCCACACCGACAGCAGTGCTGCTTCCGACAGCGGGGCTGCTTCCGACAGCGGGGCTGCTTCCGACAGCGGGGCGGGCGCCTACGCCGCCGCGACCGGACGCGATCTGGAGCAGAGCGGTGGTGGCGGCGACCAACGCAACTACCGCCGCTACCAGTTCGATCTGATCGCGCCGCACTGCGGCCCCGAACTCCTCGAGGTCGGAGCCGGGATGGGTGACTTCTCCGCCCAGTTCACCGACCGCAAGCGATTGATCGTCACCGACGTCGACCCCGGAGCCGTCGCGTCGATGGCCGAACGCTTCGCCGATCGCCCCGAGGTGCAGTCCACCCGACTGGACCTGGCAGCGCTTTCCCCGGAGGACGCCGACCGACTGGTCGAGAGCCAGGGGCCGGTGGACACCGTGCTGGCCATCAATGTCCTGGAACACATCGAGGATCACGTCACCGCGCTGCGGTCACTGTCCCGGCTGGTGCGCCCCGGCGGCACCATCGTGCAGTGGGTGCCCGGCTACCAGCAGCTGTACGGCGACTTCGATCGCAAGGTCGGTCACGTCCGGCGCTACACCCCCGACACGCTGTCGGCCGCCGCCCGGGAGGCCGGTCTCGGCGTCAGCACCTGCAAGCCGGTGAACCTGCTCGGCGGCATCGCCTGGTGGGCCTTCGTCGGCAAGGGCGGCACCGGCAGCCCGAAGCCGGCCCTGGTCAAGATCTACGACGCCGTCGTCGTCCCGGTGACCCGAGTGCTGGACAAGCTCCCGATCCCGTTCGGCCAGACCATCGTCGGCGTCTTCACCCGCGAGTCCTGACCCCGCACCACAACACAGCCGACCCGTCAGTTTCTCCCCGACACGCCGGGCGTGTCGGGGAGAAACTGACGGGTCGGCTGTTGTTCGGCGGGTGTGTGGGGGTGGGTCAGAGTGGGAGGCCGACCTTGCGGACCCGGACCATGTTGGTCGCGCCGGCCTTGCCGGGCGGGGAACCGGCGATGATCACGACCCGCTCGCCCTCGACGATCTGACCGGACTCGGTCAGCGCCTTGTCCACCTGACGGATCATGTCGTCGGTGTGGGTGACCATCGGCACCAGGTGGGTCTCGATCCCCCAGCTCAGGGTCAGCTCGGCGCGCGTGCTCTCCAACGGCGTGAACGCCAACACCGGGATGCCGGACCGCAGCCGGGACAACCGACGGGCGGAGTCACCGGAGTGGGTGAACGCCACCAGGTACTTCGCACCGACACCGGCGGCGATGTCGGCGGCCGACTTGGTCAGCACACCGGCGGTGGTGTGCGGATCCCAATCGATCGAATGCATCTCAGCCATTCCGTGGGCCTCGGTCTCGTTCACGATCCGAGCCATCGTCTCCACGGTCAGCACCGGGTACTGGCCGACACTCGTCTCGCCGGACAGCATCACCGCGTCGGCACCGTCCAACACCGCATTGGCGACGTCGGAGGCCTCGGCACGGGTCGGCCGCGGCGCGCTGATCATCGACTCCAACATCTGGGTGGCGACGATCACCGGCTTGGCCCAGCGGCGGGCCGCGGTGACGATCCGCTTCTGGACCAGCGGCACCTCCTCCAGCGGAAGCTCGACACCAAGATCACCGCGGGCGACCATGAACGCGTCGAACGCGTCGATGATCTCCTCGAGGTTCTCGACCGCCTGCGGCTTCTCGATCTTGGCGATGATCGGGACCTTGCGTCCCTCCTCGGCCATGATCTTGTGGGCCATCTCGATGTCGGCTGCGGTGCGGACGAAGGACATCGCGATCATGTCCACACCCTGGGCCAGTGCCCAGCGCAGATCGGCCTGGTCCTTCTCACCGAGCGCCGGGACGCTGACCGCGACGCCGGGCAGATTGATGCCCTTGTTGTTGGAGACCGGACCGCCGACCTTGACGGTGGTGATCACGTCGGTGTCGGTCACCTCGTCGGCCTGCAGCTGGATCCGACCGTCGTCGATCAGGATCAGGTCACCGGGCTGGACGTCTCCGGGCAGATCCTTGAACGTGGTGGAGCACCGCTCGACGGTGCCGTCGCAATCATCGGTGGTGATGGCGAACTTCGCACCGTAGGCCAGTTGCACCTTGCCCTCGGCGAAGCGACCGAGACGGATCTTCGGTCCCTGCAGGTCGGCAAAGATGCCGACCGGGCGACCAACCTCCTCGGCAGCGGCCCGGACGCCTTTGATGTTGGCCAGGTGGTCGGGATAGTCACCGTGGCTCATGTTCAACCGGGCAACATCCATACCCGCGCGCACCAGTTCGACCAAACGCTCCTCCGAGGCGGTCGCTGGGCCGAGGGTGCAGACAATCTTCGCTCTACGCACGCCCCAGACCCTATTACGTCGGACTGAGAAGGAGCACAGCGGACCGCGGAACGGGACCTCGGCGGCGGTCCGCAGCCCCGATCCGACCGATCAGCCGGCGCGGACGAGCTCCAGGGCCTGCTGCAGATCGTCGGGATAGTCGGATGCGTATTCGACGTAGTCACCGGTCGCCGGATGGACGAATCCGAGCCGTACGGCGTGCAGCCATTGCCGGATCAGCCCGAGCTCGGCGGCCAGCTTGGGATTGGCGCCGTAGGTCGGGTCGCCGACACACGGGTGCTTGATGGCAGCCATGTGGACCCGGATCTGATGGGTCCGCCCGGTCTCCAGCTTGACCTCGAGCAGGGAGGCGCCGCGGTGCGCCTCCAGGGTGGTGTAGTGGGTGACGCTGTGCCGGCCGCCGGCCATCACCGCCATCTTGTAGTCCGCACCCGGATGCCGACCGATCGGGGCGTCGATCGTTCCCTCGAACGGATCGGGATGGCCCTGCACCAGGGTGTGGTAGGTCTTGTCGACCGTACGATCTCGGAACGCCTGTTTCAGCACGGTGTAGGCGCGTTCGCTCTTCGCCAGCACCATCAGTCCGGAGGTGCCGACGTCCAGCCGTTGCACCACACCCTGACGTTCCGGGGCCCCGGAGGTGGAGATCCGGAAGCCGGCACCGGCGAGATGCTCGGTCACCGACGGCCCGTCCCATCCCAGGCTCGGATGGGCGGCGACTCCGACCGGCTTGTCGACCACCACGATGTGGTCGTCGTCGTGGATGATCCGGACTCCGGCCACCACCTGCGGCGTGACCGGCACGCCGGCCCGCTGATCGGGGAGGTCGACCTCCAGCAGCGATCCGGCGAGCACCCGGTCCGATTTGGCGGCCGGCGCCCCGTCCACCCGGACGGCTCCGGACGCCGCCAGGTCGGCGACCTTGCTGCGGGACAGCCCGAGCATCCGGGCCACCGCGGCATCGACCCGCTCACCCTCCAGCCCGTCGGGGACCAGGACGGTCTTCGATTCGCTCATCGCGAGCTGTCCAGGTCAGTGCCGTCCTCGGCCGCGGAGTCCTTGCCTGCCTGCCGCTGATCATCGAGATCCGCCGGTGAGGTCGTGCCCTCCACCACGGTCGCGCCCGCTACGGCCGTCTCCGACGCCTCTCGTTCGGCTCGAGTCGGGTACCGGACGCCACCGAGTGAGACGTTCTTGAAGATCGCCAGGATCAGGATCAGCGCGGCAGCACCCGTGACACACATGTCGGCGACGTTGAAGATCGCGAAATGCGGTAACTGGACGAAATCGACGACGTGGCCGTGGAACGGCGACGGCGGGCGAAAGATCCGGTCGGTGAGATTGCCGGCCACCCCGGCGGTGAGCAGACCGAGTGCGACCGCCCACCCGAGATGGGCGATCCGTCGCAGCAACACCAACAGCACGAAGAGCAGCGCCGCCATCGCCAGCACGGTGAACACGATCGTGTAGTTCTCACCGAGGCTGAACGCGGCACCGGAATTGCGGATCAGCTGCAGCGTGATCAATCCACCCAACAGCGACGGCGGATCGGCCGGGTCCAGGTGGGCGACCGCCAGTTGCTTGGTGCTGAAGTCCAGCGCCAGGCCGACCAGCGCGACGGCAGCAAACAGCCACCGGCTCGGTGCTCGCCGGCGGCTGCTGCTGGGAGTGGACTCGGTTATCGACGTTCCTCGCGCTGTTTGCATTCCACACACAGTGTGGCACGCGGGAACGCCTGCAGCCGCCCCTTACCGATCGGCTTGCCACAGTTGTCGCAGGCACCGTAGGTCCCGTTGGCGATGTGTCGGAGCGCGAGCCGAGTCTGGTCGAGCAGTTCACGGGCGTTGTTGGCCAGCGACATCTCGTGGTCACGTTCGAAATTGGTCGAGCCGACGTCGGCCGGATCGCGGCCGGCACCTTCGCTCCCGTCCCGGAGCAGCCCGACCAGCTCCGATTCCGACACCTCGATCTGATCGGCCAGCCGGGCGATCTCGCTTTCCAGCTCGTCGCGGACCTCCTGCAGCTCCTCTGCGGTCCACGGATCCTCGCCCGGCCGGATCGGCAGGTCGGCCGCTGTGGTCCCGGCGCCGGTGGCGACGGACGGGTCGATGGTCGAACTCGCCGTCGCGGTCGCGCCCCGATCGGCGGTCTCGGAAGGTGGCGAACCTGCGGTCGCC
The DNA here is from genome assembly GCF_900105385.1 of Microlunatus soli. Classification (NCBI taxonomy): domain Bacteria; kingdom Bacillati; phylum Actinomycetota; class Actinomycetes; order Propionibacteriales; family Propionibacteriaceae; genus Microlunatus; species Microlunatus soli. Next base: position 925,335 of record NZ_LT629772.1, read on the forward strand.
GATGATGTCTTCGTCACGGTCCCTATCTTCTTCGTCTTGGTCGGCTTTCGGGCCGAATTCTCAACATCGGTGTTCAGCGTCGCTGCGGAACCATTGTCTTGTCTGTCCTGAACTTCTGATGTGGCCTGAACTTCTGATGTGGTCTGAACTTCTGATGTGGCCTGATCTCCCGAGGCCGACGACTTGGTCCGGGACGGTACTGCCCGACCGGTGGTCGGCTCGGCCGCCGCGTCGGACGTCGAGGCGGGCTTCCGGGTGGCCGCTTTCGGTGTCGCCGCTCGCTTTGTCCCGGCTTGCTTGGTGGCCGTCTTCTTCGTCGCGGCCTTCTTCACCGCCGCTTTGGTAGCAGCCGACTTCGTCCCGGTCGATTTTGTCTCGCCGGTGCCGGCTTGGGCGGCCTTTGAGTGAGAGGATTTCGTCGCCACGCGCTTTGCCGGGCTCTTGGTCGTCTTCTTTGCCGCAGTTTGCTTTGTCGCCGTCTTCTTTGCCGTGGCTTTCGTCCCCGGCTGCTTTGCCGACGTCTTTTCAGCCGGTTTCGCCTTTTCCGATGCCTTCGTCGGCTGGGCCTTCTTCGGCTGGGCCTTCGTCGGCTGGGCCTTCTTCGCCTGGGCCCTCTTCGCCTGGGCCTTCTTCGTCTGGGTCTTCTTTGCCGATGCGCCGTTCGTTCCCGTGGCCTGTTTCGTGGACGTCCGTTTCGTCGCCGTCGTCTTCGCGGCCGAAGCCTGTGCCAGGACCGTGGCCTTCGTCCCCGTCCTGCCTGCGGCGCGGCTCTCCGCGCGCGCTGCTGCCGGCGTGGCACCGCTCCCGGTCTTCGGACCGGGCACCGATCGTCGACTCGTAGCGGCAGATCTTGTCGCGTTGGCGGTCATCATCGAGGCCCCTTCATGCTCCGTACGGCGGATGCGAGGAAGTCTCACGAACAGTAGGGCCCAACGTGGGTTTCTTCAATGAATAAACCGCATGTTTCGGTAACTTCAGGGGTTTTCACCGGTATCCGAGCACAGAAACGCCGAATGGGCCCGCAGTGGGGCCCATTCGGCAACGACTCGGTGTCGATGATCGATCAGGATCGTCCGGGCCGATGGGCGCCATCGGTCCGGGACGAAACAGGTCTGCTCAGTGCTGCTCGCCCAGCAGGGCGTCCAACCGCGGGGTCTCCGAGGAGCCCTGCGATTTGTCGGCGCTGCTGCTGTCGGACGCCTTGTCGGTGCTGGACTGCTGATTGGCGGCCCGGCTGCCGTTGGAACCGTTGCCACTTGCGTTACCCGAGGACGATTTGCCCGACCCGGAGTTGCCGGAACTCCCGGTCGACCCCGACCCGGTCGCACCGCGACTCGGCTGGGCATTGGTCTCCGACAGCAGCTTCGGCGTCGACCCCTGCGGCTCGGCGCGGCCGGAGCTCAGCGAGTCGATGTGGCTCTTCAGCTCATTGGTCATGTTCTGTCGGAAGTCGCTCTCGAACTTCCGCAGCTCGGAGACCGAGAGGACCAGCTGGTCACGCTGCTTCTCCAGCTCGCTGAACAGCTCGCGACGCTTGTCCTCGGTGTCCTGGTCCAGACTGTCGGCGCGGTTCTGCGCGTCGGAGCGGATCCGCTCGGCGTTGACCCGTGCCTCGCTCTCCACCCGCTCGGCGCGGGTGGTGGCGTCGGTGGTCACCTGCTTGCTGGTGCGCTCGGCGTCGGACTTGATCTGGCTCGCCTGCGCCTCCGCCTCGGCGACCAGGCTCTCGGCCTGCTCGGTCGACATCTGCACCAGTCGGACGACGGCCGGGCTGGCCTCAGCGCTGGTGGTGACGACGAGCCGCTCCGCACCGGAGGCGTTCGCGACAGACGACGACGGTGCCGCGGCCGCGGGCTGCCGCTCGGCGGCCTTCTCGGTCGAGCCGGCGGTCGCCTTGAGCGATTCGACCTGGCGCTTCAGGTTGGCGTTCTCTTCTTGCAACTGCTCGAAGGACGCTTCGACTTGGTCGACGAACTCGTCGACATCCAAGACCTCGTAGCCGGACCTCTTGGCCATCCGGAACTTGATGTTCCGGACCTCGTCCAGAGTCAGCGACATCGTTCACCTCAGGTTCTGAAAGTTGCTGTTCTTGACAGGCACTGCCTGCTTCAACGCCCGGTTTGACCATCGTTCACGCCCGATCAACCAGGGCACACCCACCTACCGTACCTAATCCACGCGACTGTGAGCGAATCACGGTTGACAAGTTTTCGTCCGGACCGATTCACCCCGTCCGGTCCACTCCGCTCGGTACCGACAGCGCGGACTCGAACGGCAGGCCCTGCGGGACCGGGCTCGAGCGCCACCGACAGATCACTGCGGCAACTGTCGATTCACTGCGGCAGCTGCTGGCGGAGCCGCTCGACGTCGGCGCGCAACAGCCGATTCTCCTGGAGCAGCGCCGTCACGTGTTGCTCGACCAGGTCGATGAACTCGTCCACGTCGACCACCTCGTACCCGGAGCGCTTGGCCATCCGGAACCGGACGTTGCGGATCTCGTTCAGCACATCGGACATTCTCGATTCTCCCCGGGATGCGGTGCTGGGCAGGACTGCCACGCTAGCGCCGTACGGGGCCACTCGACCCCGTAGCGCGTCCCGGTCGCAGTGAGAATGTCGGGGTGAGAATCAGGTCAGCAGCACGTAGGCGTTGACCCGCATCAGGATGATGACGCCCAGCCACAGCCCCAGGAAGGCGATGTCCAGCATCATGTTGCCGATCCGGACCGGCCGCAGCACTTTGCGGAGCAGCCGCAGCGGCGGGTCGGTCACGGTGTAGATCGCCTCCGCGACCACCAACAGCGCTCCGCGCGGCTGCCAGTCGCGGACCAGCACCGGGACCCAGGACAGGATCATCCGTCCGATCATGAACAACAGGAAGAGCCACAAGATGAAGTAGATGATCATTCCGAAGATCGCCTGCATGCTGCCCTCGTGACTCTCTGTGCTCGCCTGCCGTTGTCGACTCCAGAGTACGCGGAGATCAGCGGGTCGTCCGGGTCAGGCGACCCGGAGAGCTCCCCGAATCCCGCTCGCCGAACGTTCGGCGGCGCCGGTCAGCTCTGGTTGAAGAAGCCGCCGGCGATCCGTTCCTTGTCCTCGGCGGTCACGGTGACGTTCTCCGGGGAGAGCAGGAAGACCTTGCTGGTGACGCGTTCGATGTTGCCGCGCAGGCCGAGGATCAGCCCGGCCGCGAAGTCGACCAGGCGCTTGGCGTCGGCATTTTCCATCTGGGTCAGGTTCATGATCACCGGCACGCCGTCACGGAAGTGCTCGCCGATGGTCCGGGCGTCGTTGAACGACCGGGGATGAACCGTGACGATCCGGGACAAGTCGGCTCTCTCCTGCTGAGGTGCTGGTGCTTCGACGACCGCCTGCGCGGCGGCTGTCTGCTGGTTGCCGGTGACCACCGGCTGCGCGTTGCTGTGCGCGGTCGGCTGACCGGCCGGTTCGCGGCGGGTCTCCAGCGGCGTGACACTTGCGCCGTTGGACCGCTGGTCCTGGCTGTGGTCCGACGAGGCGCCCTGGCCGTACCCCGAGGACTGGCGCGACTGCCCCTCGGACTCGGCCAACAGGTCCTCTCGGGCGACGCCCTCGGTCGGCTCGTTGTCGTCGTATTCGGGGTACCGGTCGTCGGTGACGAGACCGAGCCACGCCGCCGCCCGCTTCAGCCTATCCGCCATCTTTCCTGTGACCTCTCCGCTCCAGATACGTTCGCGCTCGACCCTACCGGCTGGTCCGGCCGCTGCGACCGAACCGACGCCCGACACGCCTAGGAGGCTGCTGAACAAATGTGCCCGTCGCGAGCGGTGCGTACAGCGCCCGCGCAGCAGGGCAGATTGTTCAGCGGTCTCCCAGGCAGCTTCAGCGGTACGCGTCCGGCCGCCGGAGCCGAATCGGTGCCGAACCCTCCGACCGGGTGGCGATCGCGGCTTCCTCGTCCACGATCACCACCCGCCCGGTCGCCTGTGTTACTCATGAAGCTGCCTCACTCATGAAGCTGTTGGTACTTCACGAAGCCGGCGTTACTTCAGGAAGTCGGGAACGTCCAGGTCGTCGTCGTCCTCCACCGGCTGATTGGTGCGCGGCCCGAAGCCGTTGGACGCCGGCGGGTTGAACGGGCTCTGCCGGCCGGACTGGCCGGGCTGCGCCGCGGGCGCACCGCTCGGACGGCCCTGCTGACCATTTCCCGGCTGGCCACCCTGCTGCCCGGTTCCCTGCTGGCTGCCGGCCTGCTGTCCGGGCGTCCGGCCGTTGCCCTGCCCGGCGGCCTGCTGGCCACCGTTCTGAGCGTTACCACCCTGCTGCCCCGGACGCTGACCGCCGTACTGCTGGCCGGAACCCTGACCGAAACCGGACGGCTGGCCGGAACCCTGACCGAAGCCGGACTGCTGCCCGACCGGCGCCGGCTGCCGTGCCGGTGCACCGGCGCCGCTGTTCGGTGCGCCGGTGGACGTCGGTGCGGGGCGGGACTGGTTGCCGGTGGCCTGACCCTGCTGCTGTCCCGAGCGGACGGCGGTTCGTCCGACGCCGGGCTGGCGGCGCGGCGGATGGCCGTCCTCGAAGCCGGCGGCGATCACGGTGACCCGGACCTCGTCGCCGAGGGCGTCGTCGATGACCGTACCGAAGATGATGTTGGCTTCCTCGTGGGCCGCGTTCTGGATCAGGTCGGCGGCCGCGGAGACCTCGAACAGGCCGAGATCGGAACCGCCGGCGATCGACAGCAACACGCCCCGGGCGCCGTCGATGCTCTCCTCCAGCAGCGGTGAGGAGACCGCCATCTCGGCGGCAGCGCGGGCGCGTTCCTCGCCGCGGGCCGAACCGATACCCATCAGCGCCGAGCCGGCGTTGGACATCACGGACTTGACGTCGGCGAAGTCGAGGTTGATCAGGCCCGGAGTGGTGATCAGGTCGGTGATGCCGGAGACACCTTGCATCAGCACCTGGTCGGCCTGCTTGAAGGCGTCCAGGATGGCGACCTGATGGTCGGTCATCGCCAACAGCTTGTCGTTGGGGATGGTGATCAGGGTGTCGACCTCTTCACGGAGGTTGTTGATCCCCTCCTCGGCCTGCACCGAGCGACGCCGCCCCTCGAAGCTGAACGGCCGGGTCACCACACCGATGGTCAATGCGCCGAGCGATCGGGCGATCCGGGCCACCACCGGCGCGCCGCCGGTGCCGGTGCCGCCACCCTCACCGGCGGTGACGAAGACCATGTCGGCGCCCTTCAGCGCCTCCTCGATCTCGTCGGAATGATCTTCAGCGGCCTGCCGACCCTTGTCCGGATCGGCTCCCGCGCCGAGACCGCGGGTCAGGTCGCGGCCGATGTCGAGCTTGACATCGGCATCGCTCATCAGCAGGGCTTGGGCGTCGGTGTTCACCGCGATGAACTCGACGCCTCGCAAACCTGCCTCGATCATCCGGTTGACGGCGTTGACTCCGCCGCCACCGACCCCGACCACCTTGATGATCGCCAGGTAGTTCTGCGATGCAGTGACCACTTGATCCCGCCTCTTCTCGCTGCCGGGTATGTGCAACGGTTCGTAGCTCTTGCATGTCTGTCGATGCCCCGCCCTGAACCCCCTGTGGGAGGTCTCGACGCTCGGATCAGACGATCTCGACCGGCCCGCGGCGCTGCTTGCGGGTCAGTCTCGACCTGAGGTCCACGGGGAAGAAGTCCAACGTCCAGACCGAGGCGTGCACGTCACGTTATGAGGTCTGCATCGGGAAAGTCCACACGACATACCTTGGGCGCGAGATCGGTGTGTCAGAGCCCATATTTGTCTCAAGTTCTACTTGACCTTGACGGCTAGTTGATCATGAAACCGGAGTCGGGTAAGGGGCCTCAGCGGATCGCCGGATTGCCCGGTGCCGAGACGTCGAAGTGGGTGCCCGGCTGCTTGAGCAGTGGGGCCACCACCTCCGCCTTCAGCGCGGACTGATCCTCACTGCCCCAGAAGACGACGTCGCCGTTCTTCAGCTTGAGCTGGATCGAGTCCCTGGTCGGTGCCTGGATGGTTTCGATCTTGCGCTGCAACGAGTTCGGCAGGGCGGCGACGACGGTCGCCAACGCCTTCAGCAGCTGCGGTTGGGAGCTGTTCGCCGTGGCCCTCGGCAGTTCGTCCGCCGGCGACGTCACGGTCTGGTAGCCGACGCCATGTCGATCGACCAGCAGGTAACCGTTCCCCTGCTTCACGGCGTAGGCCGGGGTGCGTTCGACGACATCGATCCGCACCGTGTGCGGCCAGTCCCTGCTGACCCGGGCCGACTCCAGTTCGCCGATCCCGGCGACCCGCTGTTGGACGGCGTCGACGTCCAGTCGTGCGAGCGGTGCGCCCTTCGGTACGGCGGCGACCTCGACGACGGCCGATTCGTCCAGCTGCTTGGCGCCCTTGACCTGGACCCGGGAGACGGCCAGCAGCGAGGAGAAGCCGACCACCCAGATCGCTGCGGCGATCAGCACCAGGATCAGCAACGGCACCAGGACGGCCAGCAGCAGCCGACGCCGGCGGGCCCGCCGTTCGATCTGATCGGGATCGTCGTCGTGTCGGATCCGCAGATCCTCGCGGGTGATGGTCATCGCGCCGCCGTCGGATCGCCGGTCGCCTCCCGGCCTGCCGGGCCGCGGTCTCCGTAGCCCGGGTCACCGGAGCGGGTGCCGAGCTCGTTCACGATCAGCGGGGCCACCTTGGTGACGTCGCCGCAGCCGAGGGTGATCACCAGGTCGCCGGGTCGGGCGATGCCGGCAACCGTCGCGGCGGTGGCATCCCAGTCCGGTTCGTAGGTGACGTGGGCGCTGCCGGCCGGGACCGCGTCGGCGACGAGCTTGCCGGTGATGCCGTCGATCGGGTCCTCCCGGTCACCGCAGACGTCCATCACCACCGCCTCGTCGGCAGGTTGCAGGGCGGCGCCGAACTCGCGCCAGAAGTCCCGGGTCCTGGTGTAGAGATGCGGTTGCATCACCGCGACCAGGCGGCCACTGCCGCTGTCGTCGACGGCGGCTCGGGCGGCCTTCACGGTGTTGGCCACCTCGGTCGGATGGTGTGCGTAGTCGTCGAACACCCGGACACCACCGTTGCTGCCGACCAACTGGAACCGCCGGTAGGTGCCGGGGTAGCTGCTCAGCGCCTCGCGGACTGCTGCCGGCTGGTGGCCGGTACGGGTGGCGACCGCGTAGGCGGCGGCGGCGTTCCACAGGTTGTAGTCGCCCGGAACGACCAGCCGCACCGGTCCGGAGTGTTCCCCGTCGGTCAGGGTGAACCGGGAGCCGAGGTCGGCGAAGGACTCGTCGCTGATCCGGATGTCGGCATCGGCGTCGTGGCCGAAGGTGACGATCTCGGGGATCGGTTCGCCGGCAGCACCGTGGGCACGGACCTGCTCGGTGAGTTGCACCGCTCCCGGCTCGTCGGCGCTGATCACCAGCAGTCTGACCCTGCTGCCGTCCGCGGTCGGATGCGGCGTGGTGACGAACCGGAGGAAGCCGGCCCGGTAGTTGTCCGGTGTGCCCCAGTTGACCAGGTGATCGGGATCGACGTTGGTGATCACCGCGATCTCGGTCGGATACTGCAGGAACGAGCCGTCCGACTCGTCGGCCTCGACCACGAAGTCGGGTCCCGATCCCAGATGTCCGCCGGTCTTCGGGTGCTCGGCCGCGTCACCCTTCTCGGTCCCTGAGTCCGACCTGTCCTCGGTCGCTGAGCCCGTCGAGGGGTGATGCAGCGCTCCCCCGATCACGTACGAGGGATCGGCACCGAGCGCGGTCAGCAGGTGGGCCGTCATCGCCGTCGTGGTGGTCTTGCCGTGCGTGCCGGCGATCGAGATGCCCCGCTTGCCGGACATCAACGACGCCAGCGCGACGCTGCGGTGCAGCACCGTGAGACCGCGTTCCCGGGCCCGTGCCAGCTCCGGATTGCTGTCCCGGATCGCCGACGAGGCGACCACCGTACGGGCATCCCCCAACTGCTCGGCTGCGTGTCCGACGTGGGTCCGGACGCCGAGCGCGGCCAGCGACCTGAGGTAGTCGGAGTCGTTGCGGTCGCTGCCGCTGACCTCGATCCCGCGTTGGGCGAAGACGGTGGCCACGCCGTTCATCCCGGAGCCGCCGATCGCGATGAAGTGCACGGGACCGAGCTGGTCGGGGTCTGGTACCACGGTCGGTTCGATCAATGCCACGGCTATCGCTGCTCCCCGGACGTCTTCTGCTTGCTGGCGGCGACCTCGAGGGTCAGCCGGGCCAACGCCGACGCGGCGTCGGCCGAGGCAACGCTACGCGCCGCCTGCGACATCGCGGTCCGCACCGCCGGGTCGTCCAGGATCGCCGGCACCTCGGTCGCCAGGATGTCACCGGTGAGGGTGGCGTCGTCGAGGAGTTTGGCTCCGCCCGCCTTGACCACCGAGGTCGCGTTGCGCGCCTGTTCGCCGTTGCCGACCGCGTACGGGACCAGCAGCGACGGCAGACCGAGCAATGCCTGTTCCAGGGTCGAGCTGGCACCGGCGCGGCTGAGCACCAGATCGGCCGCGGCATAGGCCAGTTCCATCCGTTCGACGAAGCCGACGGGCAGATAGCGCGCCTCGGTCTGCGGGTCGGTGATCGCGACATCGGCGTCGGTGATGTTCCGGCCGCCGAGCACGTGCAGGATCTGGATCCCCGAAGCCAGCAGGCCGGCCCGGGCGTCGACGACCGCCCGGTTGATCCGCAGCGCGCCCTGGGATCCGCCGGTGACCAGCAGGGTCGGCATGTCCGGGTCGAGCCCGAGCGCCGAACGTCCCTCGCTCTTGAGCCGCTGCCGGGTCTGGTCGTCGGCGTCGGCCAGCTCGGTGATCGCGCTGCGCAGCGGCAAGCCGATCCATCGGGCATGCGGCAGCGGGGTGTCGGGGAACGAGGTCGCGACGTGCCGGGTGAAGCGGGCGGCCAGCCGGTTGGCCAGCCCGGGCAGGGCGTTCTGCTCGTGGATCACGATCGGGATCCCGAGCCGCCGGGCCGCGAGGTAGGCCGGTGTCGAGACGTAGCCGCCGAAGCCGAGCAGCACGTCGGCGTCGGTCTTGCGCAGGATCGCCGCCGCTGCGGAGATCGAGGCACCGAGCCGGAACGGCAGCTTGGCCAGGTCGGCGCCCGGCTTGCGGGGCATCGGCACCGGCGGGATCAGCTCCAGCGGCAGCCCGGCCGCCGGAACGGTGGTGGTCTCCAGGCCGCGGGAGGTGCCGATCGCGGTCAGTGTGATGCCCGGTTCGAGGATCCGGAGCTGCTCGGCGGTGGCGATCAGCGGCGAAGTGTGCCCGGCCGACCCGCCGCCGGCGAGCACGACGCGATGTACGCCGGCCACCCGATGGTCGCGCGCGGTGGACTGCCCCGAGGTGCGATCGTTCATCGGCCGGTGTTCCGCTTCCGACCGCGACCGTCGACCACGGTGGTCATCTCCGGCCGCACCGGCTTGGGGGCCTTGGACAGCAGTTTGCGAGCGGCCGGCTCGTTGCGAGCGCAGAACACCAGCACGCCGACCGCGATCACGTTGGCCATCAACGCCGAACCACCGTAGGACAGCAGCGGCAACGGCACACCGGCGATCGGCAGCAGTCGCAGGACCACACCGAGATTGATCAGTGCCTGAACCATGAACCAGGACGTCACACCGGCGGCGAGGTAGCGGGAGAACCGGTCGTCGGAACGGGCCGCGATCCGCAGGCCCGCATAGCCGAGCACCAGGAACAGCCCGAGGACGGCGAGACTGCCGAACAGACCGAGTTCCTCACCGATGACGGCGAAGATGAAGTCGGTGTGCGCCTCCGGAAGGCTGCCCCACTTCTGCCGGCTGGCGCCGAGTCCGACACCCCACCAGCCGCCCGAGGCGATGCCGCGCATCGCCACCGTCGACTGCAGGTTGGCGCCGGCGGTGTCGGCGGCCGGGTTGAGGAAGGCGAACAGCCGGGTCATCCGGTTCGGGCTGCTGATGAACAGCACCACGACGCCGGCGATGCCGAGCACTCCGATCGAGGCGAAGATCCGCATCGGTGCCCCGACGATCCACAACACACCGGCGACGATGCCGGCCATCACGACCGCGGTCCCGGCGTCGCCCTGGAACACCACCAGCATGATCATCAGGCCGGTGACCGGCAGGAACGGGATCAGCAGGTGTTTGGGTTGATCAAGGAGTTTGTCCTTGCGGGCGAGCACGTCCGCGGCCCAGACGATCATCGCGAGCTTGGCGAATTCTGACGGTTGCAGCCGGAGCATCGGGCTGCCCAGCTCCAGCCAGTTCTGGTTGCCGTTCACCGTCACGCCCAGCGGCGTGTAGGTCAGGATCAACAGCGCCGCCGAGACGAACAGTGCCAGCCAGCCGACCACCTGCAGCATCGAGCGGGACATCCTGGTGACCACGAACGCGGCGATCAGCCCGACGACCAGGAACACCGCCTGCCGCTTCAGGTAGTAGTAGGCGTCGTCGTTGTTCTGGTAGGCGTACACGCTGGAACTGGACAGCACCATCATCAGCCCGAGAGCGACCAGCAGGCCGGCCGAGGCGAGCACCAGATGGAAGCTGGCCAGCGGCTTGTCCAGCATCGTCCGCAGCCAGTCCAACCGACCGGCCGTCGGGGTCGCGGCCGTCTTCGAGGCCGAGGTCGGACGCGACGACGAACTCTTACCGCCCGATCGGGCCCTGCCCGTTCTGGTCCGGGATGGCCGTACGTCGCTGGTGGCGCTCAACCTGAGTCACTCCCCTCGGGCAGCCAAGCCCTGGACCGCCGTGGCGAAGGCGTCGCCCCGCTCGGCGTAATCGGTGTACATGTCCCGGCTCGCACACGCCGGGGCCAGCAGCACCACGTCGCCGGGGCGAGCCAACGACGCGGCCGCCTCGACGACCCGAGCCATGGCACCAGTGTCGGTGTCCGGCACGCTGATCACCGGGACCTGCGGCGCGTGTCGGGCCAGGGCCTCGGCGATCCGGTCCCGATCGACCCCCAACAGCACCGCGCCGCGGAGCCGTTCGGCGTGCTCGGTCACCATCTCGTCGAAAGTGACGTCCTTGGCCTGGCCGCCGGCCACCCAGACCACCGAGTCGAACGCGGTCAGCGAGGCGTGTGCGGCATGCGGATTGGTGGCCTTGGAGTCGTCGATGTAGCGCACCCCGCCGATCTCGCCGACGGTCTGGATCCGGTGCCCGCCGACCCGCATCGCGCGCAGCCCGTCGCGAACCGCGGTCGGGCTGACCCCGAAGGATCGGGCCAGCGAGGCCGCGGCCAACGCGTTGGCCACGTTGTGCGGTGCCGAACCGGCGCCGGCCGCGTCCGGGGCGATGTCGGCCAGGGTGCCCAACTCGACCGCCGAGGTCTGCCGCTGCTCGATGAAGGCCCGGTCGACCAGGATGTCCTCCACCACGCCGAGCATCGCCACCTTCGGTACGCCGAGGGTGAAGCCGATCGCCCGTGCCCCTTCGACGACGTCGGCCTCCTCGACCATCCGCCGGGTGACCTCCTCGGCGACGTTGTAGACCGCGGAGTGCTGCACGTTGTGGAAGATCACCGCCTTGTCGGCGGCGTACTGCTGCTCGCTGCCGTGCCACTCCAGGTGGTCGGGATGCAGGTTGAGCACGGCGGCCGAATGCAGCGACAGGCTGTTGGTGCGGTGCAGTTGCTGCGCACTCAGCTCGACGGCCAGCACGTCGTACGGTTCGGGGTCCAGCACGATCTCGGTCAGCGGCCGGCCGATGTTTCCCACCGCAGCCGTCCGCAGCCCGGCCGCGGTGAGCATCGAAGCCAGCATCTCGGTCGTCGTGGTCTTGCCGTTGGTGCCGGTGATCCCCAGCCAGGGGATCTGTTTCTCGGGCTGCATCAGCCGCCAGGCCAGCTCCGGTTCGCTCCACACCGGTACGCCGCGGGCCGCCGCCTCCAGCATCATCGGCTGATGCGGCGGCAGCCCGGTGGTGATCACCAGGTCGGCATCGGCCGGTAGCCGATCGGTGCTGCCCGGCCCGAGCCGTACGGTGCCGCCGAGCGTCTCCAGCAGCGTGGCCCGCTCGGCCACCGGCCCGGAATCGGCGTTGTCCAGCACGGTGACCCGGGCGCCGTACTCGATCAGCCCGTCCGCGGCGGCGAACCCGGCCACGCCCAGCCCGGCGACCACCACCCGGAACCGGCTCCAGTCGCTCGCACCGTTCAGCGCGGCCAGCTCATCCGTGCCCGTCATCGCTCACCCCTGCTCCCTCTCACACCACTCCAGACCCACGCCGCACCAGTTGCGTACCTTCGCACCCTGTGTGCACGGTGCGAAGGTACGCAACCGGTGCGGAGGGTCGGGTACGTCATCGGACCAGCCATTCGGCGTAGAAGATCCCGAGACCACCGGCGACGCAGAGGCCGGCAATGATCCAGAACCGCATCACGATCGTCACCTCGCCCCAGCCCAGCATCTCGAAATGATTGTGCAGCGGCGAGTTCTTGAACAGCCGTTTCGGGGTGCCGGTCAGCCGCCGGGTGGCCTTGAAGTAGCTGGTCTGCAGGATCAGCGAGCCGGCCTCGATCACCATCAGCCCGCCGAGCAGGATCAGCAGCAGCTCGGTCCGGCTGAAGATCGCGAACGCCGCCAGCCCACCACCGAGCGAGAGCGCGCCGGTGTCACCCATGATGATCTTGGCCGGCTTGGCGTTCCACCACAGGAAGCCGAAGCAGGCGCCGGCGAGCGCCAGTGCCACCGCCGCCAGGTCGTAGGGGTCGCGGACCTCGTAACAGTTCGGGCCGGCCGAGGCGAACCGGGCGCAGGACTGGTTGTACTGCCAGATGTTGATCAACGCGTAGGCACCGAAGATCATTGTGCAGGATCCGGCGGCCAGTCCGTCCAGACCGTCGGTCAGATTGACCCCGTTACTGGCGCCGACGATCATCAGCAGGATCCAGATCACCACCAGCACCAGCGGTAGCTGCGGCGGGATGTCCCGGAGCAGCGAGATGAACGGCGAGGCGGGCGTCAGGTCACGCCGGTCCGGGAAGCTCAGTGCCCCGACGGCAAAGACGCCACCGATCAGCAACTGGCCGATGATCTTGAGCATCCCCGGCAGCCCGCGGGAATGCTGCCGGGTCACCTTGAGCCAGTCGTCGAGGAAGCCGATCACGCCGAGCCCGTTGATCAGGAAGAGCACCAGGACCGCAGAGATGCTGGGCTTCTCCATGGTGATCAACTTCGCCAATAGGTAGGACAGATCGACCGCGACGATGATCACCACCCCGCCCATCGTCGGCGTGCCCCGCTTGATCTGGTGACTGTCCGGGGTGCCGTCCCGGAACGGCTGACCGAGGCCCAGACGGGTGAACAGGCCGATGGCCAGTCGGGTCCCGAACAAGGCTCCGAACAGAGCCATCACCCCGGCTATCGCAATGGCGATCACGGATCAGGCCTCGGTGGCCGACGCGCCGACCAACTGCTCGCCGAGGGTTTCCAGACCGACGTCCCGGGAAGCCTTGATCAGCAGCACGTCACCGGCCCCGTTGTTCCCCAGCAGCGATGCCGCCGCCGACTTGTCCGTGGCCCGCTCGATCGCGTCGGCAGCCATCCCGGCCGCCAGCGCTCCGTCGGCGATCGGCTCCGCGCCCGCACCGATGGTGATCAACCGGTCGATGCCGGCCTGCACCACCATCCGGCCGACGCCGCGATGCAGTTCCACCGAATCCTCTCCCAACTCCAACATTTCACCCAGCACGGCGGTCAACCGGGCCGGCCGGCCCGCCTGCTGCAGACGGCTCCCGATACTGGCGACCGTCGTCAGAGCGGCCTGCATCGACGGCGGGTTGGCGTTGTAGGCATCGTTGATCAACACCGCGCCACCCGACAGCTCGTGCAACTCCATCCGCCAGTGCGAACGCAGTCCGACGCCGCTCAGGGTGTCGGCGATCAGTTGCGGATCGACACCGGCGGCGTGCCCGGCGGCGGCTGCGGCGACCGCGTTGCCGACCTGATGTCGGCCCAGGATCCGGAGCCGGACCGGCATCGTACGGTCGCCGATCCGCAGCTCGAACGCCCAACGATCAAGATCATCAGCGGCCAGCGCCGAGGCGTACACCTCGGGCACGACGCCGTCGGGCAACCGGTCGCCCTCGACGGCGTAGCCGAGCACCGGTGCGGTGGTCCGACCGGCCATCGCCCAGACCCGCGGGTCGCCGGCGTTCAGCACCGCTCGGCCGTCGGCGGGCAGCGCCTCGACCAACTCGCCCTTGGCCTCGGCGATCGCATCCTGGCTGCCGAACTTGCCCAGATGGGCAACGCCGACGTTGAGCTCCAGACCGATGTCGGGCGGGGTGATGGAGCACAAGTAGCCGATGTGTCCGATCCCCTTCGCTCCCATCTCCGAGACCAGGAACTGGGTGTCGGTCGTCACCCAGCTCGCCGTCACCGGCAGACCGATCTCGTTGTTCATCGATTCCCGGGGCGCGACCACGGAACCGGCCCGCTCCAGGATCTGGGCCAGCAGGTCCTTGGTGGTCGTCTTGCCGGCCGACCCGGTGATCCCGATCACCCGCAAGCCACCGCGCTTGGCGGCAGCGACCACGTGCCGTCCGATCAGGCCCATCGCGGTCTGCGGGTCGTCCACCACCAGGCACAGCCCGCCGGCCACCGGCCGCTGGGTGATGGCGGCCACCGCACCGGCCTGCCAGGCACGGACGGCGTAGTCGTGGCCGTCGACCCGCTCCCCGAGGAACGCCACGAACAGGCTGCCCGGCGAGACCGAACGGGAGTCGTAGACCAGATCCCCGACCGGTGCCTGCAGGTCACCCTCGCCGACGACCCGGGCACCGATCAGCTCGGCGAGCTCGCCGACGGTGTTGTTGATCATGAATCTGCCTTCGTCCGACCATCTCGCTGCTGCTGCCAGCCGCTGACCAGTTGGTCGGTGTCGTCGAACGGCAACACCTGACCGCCGATCTCCTGGCCGCGCTCATGTCCCTTGCCCAGCAGGGCGATCACGTCGGCTGCATCGGCCATCCGCAACGCCTGCCGGATCGCCGTCGTGCGATCGCCGCCGTCCAGCACCGTGACCGTACGATCGCCGACCGCTGCTCGGCGGCGGGCGCCGGCCAGGGTGGCCGCCCGGATGGCGGCCGGATCCTCGGTCCGCGGGTTGTCGTCGGTGATGATCACCACGTCGGACAGTTCGGCCGCCGCCTCCCCCATCGGTCCGCGCTTCTCCGGGTCCCGGTCGCCGCCACAGCCGACGACACAGATCAGCCGCCCGGTCAGCGGACCTTCGACAGGCTCAGGACCCTCGACTGGCTCAGGGCCCTCGACAGGTCCCTGAGCTTGTCGAAGGGTCATCCGCAGTTCGCTCAGCACCGACCCGACGGCCTGCGGCGTATGGGCGAAGTCGACATATGCCCGCGGTGCGCCGGCTCCGAGATCGACCCGCTGCAACCGGCCGGGTACCGACACGTCGGCCAGCCCGGTCGCGGCGGCGCCGAGGTCGACACCGATGCCGTCCAGCATCGCCAGCGCGGTGATCGCGTTGGCCGCGTTGTACGAACCGGTCAGTCCGAGCCGGAAGTCCAATTCCCCGTCTGGGGTGGCGATCCGGACCGGCGTCGGATCACCCTCGGCGGTGTAGCTCAGGCACCGGAAGTGATCACCCGAACCGCCGCCCGCGGCACCGTTGAAACTCGTCGTGGCGACCCGGAGCCCTTCGGCGACCGAACGGGAGACCAGCTCGGATCCACGGTCGTCGTCGATGTTGATCACTGCCCGACGGGCCCTGGCTGCGGTGAACAGCTGCGCCTTGGCCTCGAAGTAGGCCTCGACGGTGCCGTGGAAGTCCAGATGGTCGCGGCCGAAGTTGGTGAAGGCCGCGACGTCGAAGACGATCTCGTCGGCCCGCCCGAGCGCCAACGCGTGCGAGGAAACCTCCATCACCACGGTGTCCGCGCCGCGTTCGACCAACACCGCCAGCAGCGCCTGCAGGTCGGGCGATTCGGGAGTGGTGATGGTGGTCCGGTCGGCGGCGATCTCGACGCCGTCCAGGAAGTAGCCCAGGGTGCCGATCAGACCACAGCTCCGCCCCGCGGCGGCCAATGCGGCGGCCAGCAGGTAACTGGTGGTGGTCTTGCCGTTGGTGCCGGTGATCCCCAGCATCGCCAGCTTGGTCGCCGGCCGGCCGTAGACCTCCGCAGCAGCGGTCGCCATCGCCTGCCGCGGATCGCCGACCACCAGCAGCGGCGGCGCAGGCTCGCCCGCTGCGGCCAGCAGGTCCGCACCGGCAGGATCGGTCAGCACCGCAACCGCGCCGGCGTCCAGGACCGCCGGCGCAAAGCGGGCGCCGTGGGTCTTGGCCCCGGGAAGCGCGACATACAGATCGCCGGCCCGGACGGACCGTGAGTCGAAGGCGACGCCGGTCAGCTGCACTCCCCCGAGATCGCCGACCGTGCGCTGCAGGTCGAGCTGTTCGGCCAGTCTCGACAACGGATAGGGCTCGGTCCGGATCGGGCGAAGCCCGGGTCGGCGAACGGGATCGGATGCTGCGGCTGGCACGGCGTGAACGGTACCCCGATCGGCACCGGCCGGACCAAACGAACGCGACCCGAACCAGCCCAGCCCGGTGGAGTGCCGGACACCGGGCCGCACCCAGCCCAGCGTGCTCGGTCGGGTGTGCCCTTCGACAGGCTCAGGGGCCTTGGCTACCGGGTCAGGGACCTCGGCGACCAGGTCAGAGATCTTGGCGATCGGGGAACCCTTCACGTTGTTCTGCACGTCACCAGGTCAGCGGGCGGTCCATCTGGGCCGCACCCCACTTCTTGCTCTTCATGTCGGGCTTCACGCCGTACCGCGGCAGCGCGTAGTCCATCACGTCGGTGTAGACCGGGCCGGCGGTGCCGGTGCCGGAGTCGCCGCGCTTGGGCTTGTCGAAGACCACGTAGGTCAGGATCCGCGGATCGTCCAGCGGCGCGAAGCCGACGAACGATGTGACGTAGCCGTTGTAGCAACCGCAGTCCGGGTCGTACCGCTGGGCGGTGCCGGTCTTGCCGCCGCTGCGGTAGCCGTCCAGCATCAGCAGCTGTTGGCTGATCTCGTTGCGGGTCACGACGGCTTCCATCATGTCCCGGATCTGTGCCGAGGACTTCTCCGAGATGATCCGCTTGCCCGCCGGGTGGTCGACGTCGACCGGAGTGCCGTCGGCGTTGGACGCCGATTCGATCACCGACGGCGCGTGGTAGACACCACCGTTGATGATGCCGGCGATCGCTGCCGCCTCCTGGACCGCGGTCACCGACAGGCCTTGCCCGAAAGCGATCTGGTCGCGGGTGTAGTCCTTCATGTCCGCTCCGGGCAGTGTGCCGGTCGCCTCACCGGGCAGCCCGACGCCGGTCGTCTTGCCGAGCCCGAAGCTGGACAGGTAGTCGTGCAGGGTCTTCTTGTCCATCTGCCGGGCCAGCATCAGGGTGCCGATGTTGGAGGAGTTCGCAATGATCCCGCGCATCGTGTAGTTGACGGTGCCGTGCGGCTCGGCGTCCTTGATCCGGCCGCCGCCGGAGGCAATGGTCGGCGGCACCGTGACCCGGGTCTCCGGGGTGGCGGTCCCGCTGTCCAGCAACGCTGCCGCGGTCAGCACCTTCTCCACACTGCCCGGTTCGTAGGCCTGGCTGACCGGCCGGTTGCCAAGATCATCGGCGCTGGCCGCACCCGGGGCGTTGGAGTCGTAGCCCGGGGACTGCGCTGCGGCCAGCAGCTGCCCGGTCTTGACGTCGATGCTGATCAACATGCCGGACTTGGCGCCGGTCTTGGCGACCTGCGCGTCCAGCCGACGTTGGGCCACCCACTGCAGCGAGGGATCGATCGTCAGCTGGTAGTTGGTGCCGTTCTTGGCCGGCGTGACCGTGCTCTCGCCGAGCGGGATCTTGCTCCCGTTCGGGGCGCTCTCGTACTGCTCCGAACCCTCGACCCCGGCCAGCTCGCGGTTCATCGACCACTCGATGCCGGCCTGGCCCTTGTTCTCGGAGTTCACGAAGCCGACGATGTTGGAGGCGATGCTGCCCGACGGGTAGGTCCGGATCGGGTTGCTCTCCCGGTAGATGCCGGGCAGATTCTGCGCATCGAGCTCGTTGGCGATGTCGCTGTAGACGTCGGCCGGCACCTTCTTCACGACGTAGGCGAACCGCAACGGATCGCCGTCGGGCTGCTTGGTGGTGGTCAGCGTCCTGATCGTCTTCTTCATGTCGATCTTGGTGTGGGCGCCGATGATCTGGGCGATCTTGGTGGCCTCGTTCAGTCCGCACAGCTTGCCGACGTAATTGCCCGCACAGTCCTGACTGGTCAGGGTCGGGTCGGCGGTGATGTCGACGGCCGGCTCGGTGCCGGCCAGCACCGTGCCGTCCCGGCCGGTGATCTCACCCCGGGCCGGTAGCAGCGGGGTCTTGGTGGTCAGGTTGGCGCTGGCGATCGCTCCGTAGGCAGCGGAATCGAAGCCCTGCAACTGCAACAGCCGGCCGGCGCACAGCGAGATGGCGATCGCCATCACGATGCCGATCACCCGCACCCGCCGGGCGGCCGAGCCCAACGGGATCCGCAGGGCCCGCTTCTTCCGCGGCCGACCCGAGTTGATCTTGCCGGCTACGGAGTTGATCTTGCCGGACCGGGTCCGACCGGTACCGGTCTTGATCTTGGGGCGGGCCGCTGCACCCGACCTCGCGGTGGTCGCCCGTGCTGTCTGCTTGCGTGCCCCGCTCTTCGCACTGCCGGCGGACTGTCCGTTGCGGAGCGTCCGCCCGCCGGCGGTCCGCTTCGTCGCGCCGGTCGCCGCCTTCTTCGGATTCTGCTTGCCGCGCTGGGAAGGATGCTGCCGTCGCTCACCCATCACCGATCAGCCCCGTCCGTCCGTACGTTTCGTCTTGTTCTCCGACGCCCCGGCCGCCTGGTTGCCAGCTTGCTTCTTCTCGGCCCGTTCGGCTTCGCGACGCGCCGCGTCGGCCTGCTTCTTGGCCTTCGCCGCTTGCTTCTTGGCTTCGGCGGCCTCCTGCTCGGCCTGGATCTGCTCCGGCGTCTTGACCAGGCCGGGCACTTCGTCGCCGGTCACCGGCTTCGGCTTGTAGTCGACCTTGCCGGACGGCACCTCGACGAATCCCGGCCGTGGGTTCGGCCGCATGCCCATCCCGAACGCCCGGGCGGCGAGGTTGTCGATCGACCGCAGTTCCTCCACCCTGCGTTCCAGAGAGGCCTGCTGGTAGGTCAGCTGATTGGCCTGCTGATGGAGTCGGCCGGCCTGGAAGGCCTGTCCCTGCAGCGTGGTGTTCAGCGCCAGCAGCCCGGCCATCCCGATACCGAAGACCGCGATCAACACCAGGACGAACGGGACCCGGCCAAGCCTGGCCGGTGCGGCGACGCGGCTCGAGGCTCCCGAACCGGAGGACTTCCGCGGCTCCTGGCCCGGCGATCGACGCGTGGCCTTCCGGGCACGGCCGGACCCCGGACTCCGCAGTCCGAATCGTCGGGAATCGTCGGCCCACAGGGCACTCATCGCTTCGCCTCCTCGGGGTGGTTGTTGCCGTACGTCATGCCGCCCGTCCTCGGGCCGGCGCGATCCTGACGGCCGCGCGCAGCCGTGCCGACCGCGCCCGGGGATTGCTGTCCGCTTCGGTCTGGTCCGGCCGATCGGCGCCACGGGTCAGCAGCCGCAGCTCGGGGCCGAGTTCGGGCGGTACCACCGGCAGGCCGCGCGGCGCCCGATCGCTGGCGGCGACCCGGAGCACCTGTTTGACCAACCGGTCCTCCAAGGAGTGATAGGCCAGCACCGCGATCCGGCCGCCGACGTCCAGCGCGGCGACCGCTGCGGGCAGCACACCGCGCAGCGCTTCGAGTTCGTGGTTGACCTCGATCCGCAGCGCCTGGAAGGTCCGCTTGGCGGGGTGCCCGCCGGACCGCTGCAGTGCCATCGGGACGGCGCCGGAGATGATCTGCACCAGTCGGGCGGAGCTGCTGATCGGTTCGGTCCTCCGCTGCGCGACGATCGCGTCGGCGATCCGCCGTGCGCTGCGTTCCTCGCCGTAGTCCCGCAGGATCCGGGTCAACTCCGCGGCGGAGTAACTGTTCACCACCTCTTCGGCGGTCAGGTCGGCGGTCTGGTCCATCCGCATGTCCAGCGGTGCGTCGCGCGCGTAGGCGAAACCGCGGTCGGCGCGGTCGATCTGCAGTGAGGACAGCCCCAGATCGAGCAGTACGCCCTGGACGGCGGTGATGCCACGCTCGGCCAACACCTCGGGAAGTTCGTCGTAGACCGCGTGCACCAACTCGATCCGGTCCGCGTAGGCCGCCAACCGCTCACCGGCGGCGGCGATCGCCTGGGTGTCGCGGTCCAGGCCGATCAACCGGGCCTGTGGGCAGGCCGCGAGCAACGCCGCGGAATGGCCACCGAGGCCGAGGGTGCAGTCGACCAGGATCGGGGCTTCGGTTTCGGGAGAGGACTCCAGCGCGGGCGCGAGCAGGTCGACGATCTGCTCCAGCATCACCGGGATGTGTTGGTCGCCACCGGGTGGCGTGCGGTCAGGGGATGCGGCATCAGCCATTGCGGCTGCTCCTGCGCACACACGGACCCTGCGCTGCCATCTCGACCCTTACCTACCCTCGCGACTGCTTGTGCCGAGCACGGTTCGTGTCCTCGGGTTTCAGCCCTGGATCTGCGGGAAGTACTACCTGGCGCCGGGGAAGTTGCGCCAGGGAGTCAGATCCCAGGGCTGAAGCCTGAAGACACGAGCCGTGCACCCCGCGGACGGGGGTCTTTCAGCCCGGTGCAGCGATCACGGTGTGTTCACATGCCCGGGAATACCTCTTCGTTCATCTCGGCGAATGCCGATTCCTGAGCCCCGGAGTACTCCTCCCAGGCACTGGTGTTCCAGACCTCGACGCGGTTGATGGCACCGACCACCACCACGTTGGTCTCCAGTCCCGCGTAGCCGCGGAGCTGCTGCGGAATGGTGATCCGCCCCTGCTTGTCGGGTGTCTCGTCCGACGCGCCGGCGGCGAGCATCCGCTGGAAGTCCCGGACCTGCTTGACGCTGGTCGGTGCCGCCGAGATCGACTTCGTCATCTCGACGAAGGTCGACATCGGATAGATCGCCAGACACCGGTCCTGCGCACGGGTGATGACCAGCCCCTCCGCCAACTCTTCGCGGAACTTGGCGGGAAGGATCAGCCGGCCCTTGTCGTCGAGCTTCGGGGTGTGCGTACCGAGAAACACGGCCTGCACCTCCCAGCTCCACCACGGTTCCGAACTGCGTCATCTTGGCCCGATCTCCTCCATTTCGCGCCACTGTACTCCATTTCCCCCCACTGAGACCAGTTTTGCCTCCACTGACTCCCGATCTTCGAACGACACGTGTCGTCGCACCGTCCAGAGGTCGGGCCAGAGATCAGGGTTCGTCAGCGCCTGCGCGGGCGGTTGCGGGCGCATAGCATGTAGCTCGACCGCCTGGGAGAGGGAAACCCGTGAGCCTGAGGTACGACGACGCCGCCGAGGCGTATGACGAAGCCGCCGTCTCCAACGGTCGGCGAGCCCGCTCCGACGGCGACGACGGCCGGCAGTTCGCCGACACGTCGGCGTTCGAACTGCACGACGTCGTCGAGGTGATGGGCAAGGTCCGGTCCGCGATCGAGCAGGTGATCGAGGGCAAGCGGGCGTCGGTCGACCTGGCGTTGACGGTGCTGCTGGCCGAGGGACACCTGCTGGTGGAGGACGTGCCCGGTGTCGGCAAGACGATGCTGGCCAAGGCGTTGGGCCGTTCGATCGACTGCTCGGTCCGCCGGCTCCAGTTCACCCCCGACCTGCTGCCCTCCGACATCACCGGGGTCTCGGTGTTCAACGCCGAGAGCCGGGAGTTCGAGTTCAAACCGGGCGGCATCTTCGCCAACATCGTGGTCGGCGACGAGATCAACCGGGCCTCCCCCAAGACCCAGTCCGCTCTACTGGAGTCGATGGAAGAAGGTCAGGTATCGGTCGACGGCACCACCTACGGCCTGCAGGCGCCGTTCATGGTGGTGGCGACCCAGAACCCGATCGAGATGGAAGGCACCTATCCGCTGCCGGAGGCGCAGCGGGACCGGTTCATGGCACGGATCGAGATGGGTTACCCGACGCCCGCCTCGGAGCTGGACATGTTGGACGCACACGGTGCGGCCAATCCGTTGGATTCGCTGCAACCGGTCACCGACGCCGCAACCGTCCGCGGTCTGATCGAGGCCACCCGGCGCGCGCACGTCAGTCTGCCGGTGAGGCAGTACATCATCTCGGTGGTGAATGCGACCCGGCACTCCCGCGATCTCCGGCTGGGCGCATCCCCGAGGGCCAGCCTGCAACTGCTCCGCGCCGCCCGGGCGCAGGCCGCGCTCAGTGGCCGGGAGTACGTCACTCCCGACGACGTCGCGTCGCTCGCGGTCCCGGTGCTGGCTCATCGGGTACTGCCGTCGACCGAGGCACAACTTGCCCGGCACAGCGTGGAGGACATCATCTCCGCCGCCGTGCGAACCGTCGCCGTACCTGATCATCGTTAGCCACCGTCGGCCGATGATCAGATCCGGGGATGACCAGGCGTGAGCGAGACCAGACGATGAGTGACCAGCCATGAGTGAGAGGGGTAGTCGGCATCCGCTGCGGATGTTGACCGTACGGGGCCGGTTGTCGCTCGGACTCGGGATCGCCGTGGTGGTGATCGCCATCTTTGCGGGCCAGCGGGACGTGATGCGGATCGGGCTGCTGCTGATCGCTCTGCCGGTGCTCGCGTTGATCTTCATCGCCGCCGCCCGGTTGCGGCTCTCCGCGCAACGCTCGGTCGTTCCCGAACGGGGTCAGCTCGGGTCGCCGATGATCGGCAAGATCGTGCTCTCGCTGGAGAGCCGGCTGCCGGTCGGCCTGGTGATGCTGGAAGATCCGGTGCCGCCGGAGTTGGGCACCCGGCCGCGGTTCACCATCGACCGCGCCGGGCTCGGCTGGGAACGGGAGCTGGAGTATCCGCTGCTCGGCCGGGTCCGCGGTCGTTGGGAGTGCGGTCCGCTGATCGTCCGGACCAGCGACCCGTTCGGCCTGGTGCAGCGGACCCAGCAGTTCACCGCGACCAGCGAGGTGTTGGTCACACCGCAGATCGTGCCGCTCACCTCGGTGTCCGGCTCCGGCGGGGCATCCAGTTCCGGCGAATCGCAACCGCACCGGATCGGCATGATCGGCGCCGACGACGTGCTGATCCGGGAGTATCGGCACGGAGACGACGTCCGCCGGGTGCACTGGCGCTCGACCGCCCGCCGCGGCGACCTGATGGTGCGTCGCGAGGAGCAGGCCTGGGATCCGGCCGCTCGGATCATCCTCGATTCCCGGGCCGGTGCCCATGCCGGTGCCGGGATGAACAGTTCCCTGGAGTGGGCGGTCTCGGCGGCAGCTTCGATCGGATTGCGGTTCATCGACGACGGTTTCCGGACCGAGCTGTACGAGGCCGACGGCCCGATGCACCTGGAGTCGATCGGCGGCATGAACCGGCGGGCGACCGGCGACCTGGTGATCTCCCGGCTGACCGACCTGCACCCGCGGCGGACAGTCAGCCTGCGGTACGCCCTGGACGCCGCGGCCGCAGACAGCAGCGGACAGCTGGTGGTGGCGATCATGGGGCAGATGACCAGCGACGACGCCCACCTGCTGCTCCGGGTGCGCCGTCAGCACTCGCGCGGGCTGGCGATCCTGCTCGACGTCGACAGTTTCGCCGATCCGGAATCCGAGGACGCCAGAGAGCGTCCGGCCGCCGCTGCCCGCGGCTCGGCGCAGCAGCCCGGCGGACGATCGAACGACCGCGTCGGACGCGGCAGCGACCTCGGGGCCACGGCTGCCTTGCTGGCCGCCGACGGGTGGCAGGTGGTCCGGGTCGGCCACGGCATGACGGTCGCCGCGGCCTGGGCCACGCTGGCCGGCACCACCGGTCGCGCCGGCTCGACGCCGCCGCAGCCGGCGGAGTCGGCGGAGTCGGACCACGCAACTGTGGCGGGTGGATAGATGCGCGCCACCGATCGGTACGCGATCGCGGTCGCGTTCTCCCTCATCCTGGCCAGCTTCACCCTCGGGCCGTTGACCGAGGACCGATCGTTCCTCGGGTCGAGTTGGCTGCTGACGTTGTTGATCTGTGGCGTCGGACTGCTGTGCCGCCGGACCCGGGTCGGTTCGACCGGCGCCCTGCTGGTGCAGCTCGTCGTCCTCGGCACCTTCCTCGGGCTGGTGGCCCGGCAGCTCGCGCCGGTGGACGGGCTGAACGTCCTGCAGCGGACCGCATTGTTGTTCCACACCGCCGGCGAACACATGCAGTCCCAGGCCGCGCCGATGCCACCGGACAACGGCGTGATCTTCGTCTTCATCGCCTCGCTCGGGGTGATCACGCTGCTCACCGATCTACTGGTGATCACCCTGCACAAGCCGGCGCTCGGACTGGCGCCGCCGCTGACCGCGTTCCTGGTGCCGGCGATCGGACTGGGCACCGACACCGGACTGCGCCCGTTCCTGTTGATCGCGGCCGGCTACCTGGCGATCCTGCTCGCCGAGGGGCTGAACGGCTATGCCGGCTGGACCCGCGGGTTGAGCCGAGACAGCCTGGGCGGCTCGGTGCAGGAACAGGCCGGCGTGGTGGTCTGGCGGGCCGTCGGCTGGGTCGCGGTCCCGGCTGTGGTCCTGACCCTGATCGCCGGTTCGGTGTTGCCGACCCTGTCGGTCGGCGCATGGGGGTTCGGCGAGGGCAGCGCCGGCAGCGGCGGCCCACTCCGATTGACCGATCCGACCCTCGACCTCAAACGCAACCTGACACTGCCGACCAATCGAGTGGTGTTGACCTACCGGACCAACAAACCCGACGGCCAGTATCTGCGGATGGCGTCATTGCCCGCCTTCAGCGATGCCGGCTGGCAGAATGCTCAGACCTCGATCGAGGAAGGTGACCGACTACCGCAACCGGTCGGTCTGACCGAGCCGACCGGGAAGGACCGACGCACCAGCATCCAGATCCGCGACTTCGGCAGCGAGTACCTGCCGTTGCCGTTCGTGCCGAAGTCGTTCGACGCCGACGGCCGCTGGGGTTACGACCCCAACTCGCTGGTGGTGATCTCCTCTGAAAGGGGCCAGAACCGCAACCGGGCGACCGAGGGACTGGACTATTCGGTGGTCAGTCGAGACGTCGACCCGGACGCCGAGACGCTGGACGCGATCATCTCCGGCGACCCGCCGGACTCCAACCTGACCACCGCGGTCCCGGACAACCTGCCGGCCAACATCAGCCGACTGACCGAGCGGGTGACCTCCGAGGCGGGCAGTCCGGCCGCCAAGGCTGCCGCCATCCAGGCCTACCTCCGCGACCCGAACAACTTCACCTACAGCACCGACCCGCGACCGGGTAGCGGCTATCAGGCGTTGGAGAATTTCCTGTTCCGGGACAAACAGGGCTATTGCGAGCAGTTCGCGGCCTCGATGGCGATCATGGCCCGGCTGGTCGGGATCCCGAGCCGGGTCGCGGTCGGCTTCCTGCCAGGTAGCAAGAAGGGCGACGTCTGGACGGTCACCGGCCGCGACGCGCACGCCTGGCCGGAGCTGTATTTCAGCGGCTACGGCTGGGTGCGCTACGAGCCGACGCCGTCCAGTCAGACCGGCAACGCACCGTCCTGGACGGTCCCGGTCGACACCGGACCGGAGCCCGACCCCAGCGCCGGCGCGGCGCAGAGCGATCCCACGACGCAGTCCCGTCCGACGGCCAACCCGCAGCAGTCCAGCGGCCCGGTGCAGGCACCGGCAACGCCGGCGGACACCGGATTTCCCTGGCGACGGGCCCTCGGGCTGGGCGGCGGTGCGCTGCTGCTGGTGGCGCTGCTCGGCACGCCGGCGGCGATCAGGATCGGCCGCCGACGGAGCCGGTTGGCGGTCGGCGGAACCGCTCACGGCGGCCCGCTGCCCGACCCCGGCGATCGGATCGAGGCGGGCTGGTCGGAGGTGCGCGACACCGTACGAGATCTGGGCCGGCCGTGGCCGGCGGGTTCACCGCGGACGATCGCCACCGAGGTGGGCCGGCACTACGATCGCGGGGCGAAGGATGCGCTGGCCGCCTTGGCCCTGTTGGTCGAGCGGGAGCGGTACGCAGCCCACTTCGCCGACGCCGAGGCCGCCGCGACGGTGCCGGGGCTGGTCCGAACCATCCGGCTCGAACTGCTCGCCGACCGGACTCTGCCCGCGAAGATCGCGATGACCGTGCTGCCACGGTCGGTGTTGCGCCGCCGGTAAGGTCGGCCGGTCATCTCGCAACACCGGGACAGATCGTCGCTTGATCCCAGCACAACACGTCGGTGAGCGCTGTTGTGGGCGAATCGGAGGTGGCGGGAAACGGCCGCCGACTGCGCAACGGCGGATTGTTCAGCGGCCTCGGAGCGCACCACGCAAAACGACGACGCCGCACGGTTTCGCCGGCGCCACACCCCTGGAACGGGTGTGAGCGCGTCGAAGCCGTACGGCGGCTGGTGATCGGGTCGGCGCGGTTACGGTTGCAACCGTCGTCGTGCCGTGGGTCGGCGAGGTCAGAAGCCGGATTCGTCGCGGCGCTTACGCCAGCGCTCCTCCATCTTGTCCATGAAACCCTGCGCATTCGGCGCCGACTGCGGCGTCTTCGGACGATCGGTGTTGCCGCCGTCGACCGGAGCGTCATTGACGTGCTGCCAGGAGTAGATGGCCGTCACAGCTGCGGCGAGCATCACCACGAAGCCGAGCACGCTGAAAAAGATGTTCGTCGACATGCCGACGACCAGCAGGGCGAGGCCCACGAAGAATCCGACGCCTGCGAGCGCGGCCCGTCTACGGTGAACGCGGCGGCTGCCCTTGCCGCTCAGCGCGTGCGAGAGCTTGGGGTCCTCAGCTGCCAGCGCCTCCTCCATCTGATGGAGGAGTCGTTCTTCCTCATCTGAGAGGGCCATGGGCCACCTCCGACCATTCTGTGTCCGCCTCGTCCACGCAACAGCGTGGATGTACCGACCAGTCTAGGCGTCAAGGGGGTAACGGGAAACCTGAACCCGGAACAGATCCTGATCTGTCCCTGAAACAGGTCCGTCCTCGAGCCGAACGCGAAGCTCGGTCCTCGGCCCTGCACTCCCCAACCACACCGTCGGGCCATCCGCGCTCCCGCGCGCTGTTGGGCCTGACCTTACGTTGGGCCGACCGTGCCTGCAAGATGGCCGTACCGGCAGCGCGACCGCACCTGCTCGACGGACGTGGTACGCCGGTCCCCGCGGTGGCGACCGCTCTCCATGGGCGCACCGCCGGACCGGAAGCGAATCCCTTCGGGCCCGGATTCTGCCCGGCGGGCCGGCTCTCACTGGCGGGCCGGTTCCGCAGCACCCCCTTGCGCGCTCGATCCGCCGAGAAACGGCCGTGGCCCCTGCTCGTCCCCGGTGTCGGACCCGAAGCCTGCTGCGGTGCCGACCGGGCGGCGGACCAGTGCCAGTCGCTGCACCGCACCGCTGCCGAACTTGGCTCCCGCCTCGTCCATGGCGAACTCGAGGTCACGCCAGCCGTGTTCGGGCTCGGTCAGCAGCGGCTGCCGGTAGGTGCGGCGCGCCGGCACCATCCCCTCCCCGCGGACGCCGACCCGGCGGATCCGCTTGCCCCGGCGGGCCAGCTTGGCGAACAACCGGACCGCGACCTCGTGCAGCTCACTGGTGACATCGGACGGCGTCGGTAACGCCGCCGATCGGGTGACGGTGGAGAAATCGGAGTAGCGGATGGTGATGCTGACGGTCCGCGCCAGTTGCTCGGCCTTCCGCAGCCGATGAGCGACCCTGCCTGCCATCCGCAACAGCTCGCGTTCGATGATCCGTGGATCGGCGGTGTCGACGGCGAAGGTCTCCTGCGCTCCGGTGCTGTGTTCCCGGGCCCCCAGGGTGACCCGGCGGCCGTCCCGTCCCCAGGCAAGATCGGCCAGCATCGCGCCGTAGCGCGGACCGAAGGCGTGCTGCAGCACGGTCTTCGGTATCGCCGCCAGGTCGGCGACGGTACGGACGCCGAGCCGGTTCAGCGAGTCGGCGGTCGACCTGCCGATGCCCCACAGTTCCTCGACCAGGAGCGGGTGCAGGAAGTCGGCAACCCGATCGGGAGCGACCTCGACCAGGCCGTCCGGCTTGGCCTGCCGGGACGCGACCTTGGCGACGAACCTGGTCGGCCCGATCCCCACCGAGCAGGTGATCTTCTGCTCGTCGGCGACGGTGGCCCGGATCAGCTCGCCGATCTCGGTCGGCGACCCGAGACGGCGTGTCGAGCCGGTCACGTCCAGGAACGCCTCCTCGATCGAGCCGCGCTCGACCCGGGAGGTGATGCTGTCGAAGATCGCGAAGACGCCGGCCGACACCGTACGAAAGGCGTCGTAGTCCGGTGGCACGGTCACCAGGCCGGGCACCAACCGGCGCGCCCGCACCGCCGGCATCCCTGAACTGATGCCGAGACGCCGGGCCGGATAGTTGGCCGCCAGCACCACGCTGCGGTGTTCGCCGCCGACGATCACCGGGACATCCCACAACTCCGGCCGATGGCGCAGCGCGACCGAGGCGAAGAAGGCGTCCATGTCGACATGCATGATCACGCTCATCCGGCGCCACCACCCTGCCGCGAGCCACCACTCCGCCGCGCGCCGGCACCCGCGCCCGGCGGCCGGCTCGAGGTCAGCGCCGCGCGAAGATGTGTGCCCAGGGCGCGATCGCCCGGAACGCATGATCGCGACAGATCCGGGACTCCAACTCGTACAGCTGGTCGGCCAGTCGGGGTTGCTCCTCCAGCACCGCCTGGGGAACATGGCTGGCCAGCGTCCCGACGCCACTGATGTCTTGGACCGTGAAACCGGCCCGTCCGATCAGCGCCGCCACGTCGTCCGGATCGAACCGGGTCGGGTCGTCCAACGCCTCCAACGCGGCGTCGATGTGCCCCTGCAGTGCCTGGCTCAGCACCACCGCCCGGCGCAGCGGAACCACCACGCTCAACACGCCACCGGGACGGACCACCTCGGCCATCGCGGCCAGTGCGGTGGTCGGGTCGTCGATCACTTCCAAGGTCCGGTGACAGACCATCACGTCGGTGGAGTCCGCGCCGATCAGTCCGACCAACTCCGAAGCATCGCCCTGCACGCCGCGCAGTCGGTCGCTCAGCCGTCGCTCGGTCGTCCGCCGTTGCAGGGACGCCAACGCATCCAGGCTGGGGTCGATGACGGTGACCTGATGACCCTGCTGGGCCAGGGTGATCGCGAAGGTGCCGGTGCCACCGCCGAGGTCGGTGACGGTGAAGTCGTCGATCCCCCGCTCCGCCTGCCAGGCTGCGATCTGTCCGGAGACCAGATCGTCGAGGAATGCTCCCGCCACCGAACGGGATCGGTTGCGCCGGGACTCGGCCATCGGGATCCTCCTGTGCTGTCGGGTCGGCTTCCAGCACAAAGTCTCTCAACACCTCGCCCCCTTTCACGCACCGGTCGGCAATCCCTCGGGAGCTCCGGCTGGGACGGGGGTCGAGTTCCGTCCCGGCCGGAGCGGCCCGGAAGCGCGATGCCGCGAACACCACGCTCGTCGCGGTTGCTCGGTACGGGCCCTTCCCCAAGGAGCCACCGGACGGCCCTCCAGAGACTTGTGAGTCCTCGAGGAACGATCCGACGACATACCGTTATCGAACAACCATTCGACACTGAGCACGGTACAGCTCAGCTCCGACAAAACTCCAGAACCAGGTCGGACCGCGGTCGATTCCCGCGGTGCCGATCGGTCCGAGGCGTGGACACGTCGTCCGTACGGACCGATCGGGACTGCGTGATTGATCACATGCGCGTGGCCGCCGAACAGATCCGGCTGCGCCAAGTATCGTCTCAAGGAACAGAACGTAGAGGCTGCCGGCGAGACGGAGCGAGCAGTTCGGTCGAGGGGGCTCGATCGGGACCGCCCGATCACAGCTGCCTCGATCGAGGTGACTCGACCGCGGCAGACCGGTCGGTGGTCGACGAAGAAAAGGGAACGATGGGCGTCAGATCTACGATCCGCTCCTGGCTGGGCCGACGGCTGTTGGCCAGGTCCGGCGGGCAGCTCGACCTGTCCCAGCTGGCGGCGATCCCGCAGCCGTTCCGGTTGCCGTTCCGGCGTGACGGCGTCGACCCGATCCCGGAGCTCGCCGAGCGGCGAGCCAGCGAGCCGGTGACCCGACTCGGCAAGCTGTTCGGGCTGAGCATCTGGATGGTGTCGGGCTACGACGAGGCCAAGCAGGTGCTCGGTCATCGCGACGCCTACAGCAACAACATCCGGCCGTTCATCGGCAACATCAACGACTCCGAGGCCAACGGGATCGGAGGACTCGGCTTCACCGATCCGCCGGACCACACCCGGCTCCGCAAGATCCTGACCCCCGAGTTCACCCGTCGGCGGCTGCAGCGCCTGGAGCCGAAGATCACCCACACCATCGATCAGCAGCTGGACGAGGTCGCCGCCAAGGGGCCGGTGGTGGATCTGGTCCGCGATTTCGCCTTCCCGATCCCGTTCACGGTGATCTGCGATCTGCTCGGACTGCCGATCGAGGACCGGGAGACCTTCCTGGAGCTCGGGCCGGCCCGGTTCGATGTCACCAGCGGCGGGATGGGTGCGCTGGGCGCCGGGGTCGAGTCCAGGGCATTCATGATCAACGCGGTCCGGCAACAGCGGGAGCACCCCGGTGACGGCCTGATCGGACAGATCATCAAGGACAACCGTGCCGACGTCACCGATCTTGATCTTGCCGGGCTGGCGGACGGTGTCTTCACCGGTGGCTACGAGACCTCGGTCAGCATGTTGTCGCTCGGTGCCCTGGTACTCCTGCGCAACCCCGAGGCGATGAAGATGTTGGCCGAGGACCCGGACTCGGTGGACGAGATCGTCGAGGAGATGCTGCGTTATCTGACGGTGGTCCAGATCGGCTTCCCACGGTTCGCCCGCGAAGATCATCTTCTCGGCGGCCAGCAGATCAAGGCCGGCGACCCGGTGCTGGTCTCGCTGAGCGGGGCCGACCGCGACCCGGCGATCTTCGGCGCCGGTGCCGACAGTTTCGACCCGCACCGCAGGCCCGGTCAGTCACACTTCGCCTTCGGTCATGGCTTCCATCGTTGCGTCGGCGCCGAATTGGCCAGGATGGAGCTGCGGGCCGCCTTTGCCGCCTTCGCCAAACGGTTCCCCAACATCAGCCTCGCGGTCGATCCCGCCGAGCTGCAGTTCCAGGAACTCTCCATCGTGTACGGCCTGAAGGCACTGCCGGTCAGGCTGAACGACGACCAGGGTGCCAGCAGCTGACCCTCGGACGTCATCCCAGTCGCTCGGCGGCGATGATCATGAACGCCGGCAGTGCGACATGGGACTCGATCCCGTCGATGCCGCTGTCCTGTGCGACCTGCGGATCCAGACCGGGTTCGCACACCTCGGTGATCCGGCAGCCGAGACCGATCAGTTCGTTGAGATAGCTGGACAGCGGACGGTGGAAGTCGGTGGCGTGGGCGCCCGGCATCTCGTACTCGTCCAGATAGCGATCGAGCCGGTAGTGCCCGTGCACGGCCCAGGTCCCGATCAGATTCTCGAAGGCGGGATGGCTGATCGAGAACACGAACCTGCCGCCAGGCTTCAGCGCCCGAACACAGGTGGCCATCGCCGGTCGCCAGTCCGGGATCGAGAGCAGCACCATGCTGCAGACCACCGCATCGAATTCCTGCGGTTGGCCGGTCCACGCGCTACCATCCGGACGTCTCCGGATCGGAGAGATCCGCCTGCAGGTACCTGATCCCCTGGTCACGCTCGCGCTCGATGCTTCGGGCCTGTTCGATCAGCGCAGCCGCCGGTTCGAGAGCGACCACGTCCGCGCCGTGTTCGGCCAACAGCCGGCTGAAGTAGCCCTGGCCGGCGCCGGCATCCAGCACCCGCCGCCCCTCCACCGGCCCGAGCAACCGCAACAGATTGGCGTTGATCAGGTGACGTTTGACGAAGTCGCCCTGATCGTCATAGGCGGCGATCGCTGCGGCCGGCATCGCCGACCAGGCTGCGATCGCTTCGGAGTTGTTGATCTTGGACATGCTGAAGGCACCTCTTCGGGCGAGAGTTCACAGGCAGGGCGGGCCGATCAATCTATCGCCTGGTGCCACGATCCGCGGCGTTCGAAGGGTCACGGTCCAGGATGGATGCGATGAGATCGGACTTGCCGGCGTTGTAGGCAGTCCGGTCGGTCCGCAACAACGGGGCAAGCTCGTACTTCCTTGCCGCATACAGCTCGCGGGCGTTGGCGTCGGTCCGCAGGATGTCGCGGAACCGGAGTTGAACGGTGTGCTGCCGATTGCCGCGGACCACCACATACAGATGGTGGTACGGCAGGTCGGGCCGTGACGCGAACCGTTCCCGGCCCGACAGACCGCCGTCCCCCTCATGTCCCCAACCGGCGCCGACCAACGCAGCGATTACCGCCGGCATCTGATCGGCAGTGGGGACGACGGCGAACAGGTCGATGATCGGTTTGGCGGCCAGGCCTGGGACCGACGTGGACCCGATGTGTTCGATCCCATGATCAACTTCATCGAGGGCGCGGTCGACCGCCGTCGCGATCTCGCGGAACATCGCCGGCCAGCACTCGTCGTAGCCAACGACCTCTGACGTGCTCATCGGCCGATGATCCCACGGACTCTTCCACGGTACGGCCGCGGCCACCTTGTTCCTCAGAGCGCGGCGCCGGTCTCCAGATAGCTCTTCAGGCTGCTGTAGATCTCCGGGGTGTCCTCGGCAACCGACGCAGCAGACGCACCGTCGAGCCCGGCGATCGTCACGATCAACTCGCAGACTCCGTCATCCAGGACACGGATCTCGTACTCCAGCGTGCCTGGCTGCTCGGCCGACACCGTGTCGTCCCACCGCGGATCGAAGGTCAGCCGGAGCCGACGAGGGCGATCGGCCTCGAGGACCTCACCGACGATCAGGTCGACGCCTCCGCCGGACATGGCGTAGCGGTCGCCGACCGCCCATCCGCTGCGGATCGTCCCGCCCCACATCCAGGGCCGTGGGGTGTCGTTGTCGGTCAGTGCCCGCCACAGCGCCTCGGCTGTGCAGCGGATCCGGATGCGATAGACGGAGTCGGACATCGATGATCCTTCCAGATGATTCCGCAGCGCGAGCAGCGCACGGGCCTGATGTGCTGAGAAGTCCGACAGCCAGCGGGCAGCGATCTCCTGCAGTGGTACGGCATTGAGGTGATGGTGTTTCTCCCGGCCCGCCCTGACGATCGTGATCAGTTCGGCCTCCTCCAGCACCCGCAGGTGGCTGGCGACGCCGAACCGGGTCATCTTCGGGAAGTGCTCGGTGAGATCGACCAGCGTGCGACCGTCCCGACGGCGTAACAGGTCGAGGATGTCGCGCCGGGTCTCGTCGGCCAACGCACGGAACACATCACCCACGCCACAACCATAGGTGAGCATTTACTCACCTATCAACCTCGCATGCTTGTGGGCGGGAATCAGCCGCGACGATGCGGCCGAATCTCACCCCTTAGTTCACGGAGAGGATGCGTGCCTCAGTTACTCGGCGAGAGCGGCTCGGTCGATGTGGCCCAGGTCTCGCTTGGGTGCGATCCGGTCCCGGATCAGCCGTTTCAGCTCGGCAACGTCGGGGAATCCGCCGTCGCGAGCCCGGTCCCAGATCAACTCATCGCCGATGTACACCTGGAAGATGCCACCCGTCCCGGGCCGCAGCGTCAGCTCACCGTCGTGCTCACTGAGTTCCTTGGCAAAGGTGGTCAGCAGTTCCTGCGCAACCCAACTGGCCCGCAGCAACCACCGGCACTGGGTGCAATAGCTGATCACGATCCTCGGACCTGCCATGTCGGTCAGATTGGCACAGCTTCGACCCGACACCATGGCTGACCCGCCGATACCCGCACCATTGCCTGCCACCCCACGGCCACCGGCTACCGCGATGGACGTCGGACCGACGGCGACTGGGTAGTCTCTGCCGCTGTGGCGGATGTCGTGGTGATCGGGGCCGGGCTGGCCGGGATGGCGGCGGCGGCCCGGTTGGCGAAGGCACGACATCGGGTGACCTTGCTGGAGGCCAGGGACCGGCTCGGCGGCGCCTGGGCTGCCCGCGAGTTGGACGAGACCGTGGTGGACGCCGCGCCGCCGATCTTCTCCTTCCCCGCCCCGTGGCGGGATCTGTTCCGCAAGAGCGGCCGTGCCCTGGAGGCCGAGTTCGCCCGCAGCGGGGATGAACTGGTCGACGCCGAGCCCACCCGGCACGTGTTCGCCGACGGCTCGTCGTTCGTGCTGCCGATCGGACGCGGCGACCAGGATGCGGCGATCTCCGAGCGATTCGGACGACCGGTCGCCGATCGATGGCGGGATCTGGTCGACGGTCTCGGCGACGTCTGGCAGGCGTTGCGGCCGTTGGGTATCGAGGCCGAATTGCGCTCGCGGGAACAGCTCACCCGGCCGGTCAAGAAGGCGCTGCTGCATCGGCAGAGCGTCGCCGACCTCGCCCGCCGGATGGACCATCCCCAGCTGTCGGCGGTGATCACCGACCTCGCGTACGCCGCCGGCTCGGTTCCGGAGCGGACGCCGGCGTTCTGCGCCGTCCAGCTCTATCTCGACCGCACGTTCGGCCGCTGGACCGCCGGCTCCGGGACGACGCTGATCAGCTCCCTGCAGCAGCGGCTCGCCTTGCGCAAGGTCGATGTCCGTACCGGCACCAGGGCAACCGGCATCGGGCCGGACGGTCGCACCGTGAGCACCGAGGACGGGCCGTTGACCGTCGATGCCGTGGTCGCCACCTGCGATCCCGAGCAGCTCTACCGCGACCTGCTGCCCGACACCGTGGCGGGTACCGAACGCCGACTGCTGCGCCGGCTGCCCGGCGCGCTGCGGCCTACGGTGACGCTCGACTGGGCCGAACCGCACCCGACCGACGAAGCCGTCCCCGGCACCGCGACTCCGGCCGACCCGACTTCCCCCGACAGCACGATCGGCCCGGAAAGTCCGGCCGGTCCCGCCCACCCGACAGCTTCCGACGCCCCGACCGAGACGGTGTGGCACCGCAGCACCGGCGGGCCGCTGATCGAATACACCCGACCCGCGGCGGGCCGTACGGTGCTGATCCGGCACGACTACGCCGACGCAGAGCCGGATCGGTCCGCGGGCGTCGGCTGGAACGGGTTCCGACACTGGCTGGACCGGCCACCGGCCAGCAGCGAGCCGGCCGGGCTGTTCATCGCCGGCCCGTCCTCCCGCGGCGGCCCGGCGCCCTCGATGCAGGTGCTGTCCGGGGCCCTGGCGGCGTACGGCTGCCAGCACCTGATCGCCCCGGACCGGCCGCTGGAACCCCGGTGACGAACACGACAGCCGGACGCCGCGAGAGCGGAGTAAAGTTGTCGGTTCGACTTACGGAGTAAGGATCCTTCTTGACAACTCCCGGTGAGACTCAGCCGTCGAACACTTCCACACCCGCACCGACCGCCTCCGGCAACGGCAGCGGGCCGTCCGCCACCACCTCCCCGGAGGTGATCGCCGCCGAGATCGCCGGCGAACAAGCCCATGTCGACCGGGTCTACGACCGACTCGGCGAAGCCACCCGATCGGCCCGGCAGGTCGCCACCGAGGGCCGATCGCTCTATCAGTCCGACCGCGGTTCCTATGTCCGCGAGGAGGACGGCACCGGCCTCTACGAACGGGACGTGTTCGCCTTCCAGGCCGCCAAACGACTGGCCACGCTGGATGCCGAACACGAGGGGCTGGTCTTCGGCCGACTCGATCGGGTCGACCAGCAGACCTTCTACATCGGCCGGATCGGTGTCCGCGACGAGGAGTACGAGCCGCTGGTGATCGACTGGCGGGCTCCCGCGGCAGAACCGTTCTACCGGGCCACCCCGACCAAGCCGATGGACGTGATCCGGCGCCGGGTGCTGCGCTCCCGCGGCCAGCAGGTGATCGGGATCGAGGACGACCTGCTGGACGGCGAGAACGCCGACGGCTCGCTGATCGTCGTCGGCGAGGGGGCGCTGATGGCGGCGCTGCGTCGTGCCCGCGGTCCGCAGATGCGCGACATCGTGGCGACCATCCAGGGCGAACAGGACGAGGCGATCCGGGCGCCGTACCAGGGTGTCACGATGATCACCGGCGGCCCCGGCACCGGCAAGACCGTGGTCGCGTTGCACCGGGCGGCTTACCTGCTCTACTCCAACCGCCGCCGCTTCGAGTCCGGCGGCGTGCTGGTGGTCGGCCCCAGCCGGGTGTTCATGAACTACATCGAACGGGTGCTGCCGTCCCTGGGCGAGGAGTCGGTGACGCTGCGCCCGATCGGTGCGGTCGCCTCCGACGTCGTCCGGCTGAACGGCGAGCGGATCGATTCCGCCGAGGTCGGTGGCATCAAGGGCAGGCTGTCGATGGTCGGCGTGCTGAAGCGGCTGGCCGCCGAACCGGCCCGCGGTACGCCGGACATGCTGGCGATCACCATCAAGGGTGAGCCGCTGGTGCTGCGGGCGGAGACCCTGGCCCGGATCCGGTCCGATGTGCTGTCCCGCTATCGGGTCAATCAGGGCCGCGCCGCCGCCGAGGAGGCGTTGCGGAATGCGCTGTGGCAGCGCAAACCGGAGCAGCTCGATCTGGATCGTGATCAGTTCGACGACCTGGTGACCGGGATGGCCAGCTTCCGGATGTTCTGCAACGCTTGGTGGCCGTTCCTGTCGGCCGAGGAAACCCTGGCCCGGTTGGGCGACCCGGCAACGCTGGCCTCGGTGGCAGACGGCAGCCTGTCGTCCCATGATCAACAACTGCTGGCCGACAGCATCCGGTCCAACCGGATCGGGGCCGGCGGCGAACCGACCGTTGCCGACGGCGCTCTGTTGGACGAGCTGATCGACAAGATCGGCCCGGTGCCGCCCTCGGAGGTGGAGCCGAACATCTTCCTCGACGACGAGGGCTCCGAGGTCAGTGAACTGGTCACGATGGCCGACAAGCTCAGTGTGCAACGGGAGATCGACCTGTTCGCCGAGCCGTATCAGACCTATGCCCACATCCTGCTGGACGAGGCCCAGGACATCTCACCGATGCAGTGGCGGATGCTGCGTCGCCGCGGGCAGCATGCGAGTTGGACGATCGTCGGCGATCTGGCGCAGAGTTCGTGGCCGGATCCGGCCGAGGCGCAGCGGGCGTTGCAGCAGGTGATCGGCAAGGCACCGCATCGGGAGTTCCGGATGAGCACCAACTACCGGAGCCCGTCGGAGGTCTTCGATCTCGCGGCCAAGGTCGCACTGCAGGCCTATCCCGAGGCCGACCTACCGCAGGCGGTCCGATCGACCGGGGTCGAGCCCGACCTCCGGGTCAGCGAAGTTGATCTTGCCCGGGACGCCGCAACGGCGGCCGGCGATCTGCTCGACGCGGTCGAAGGCACCGTCGGGGTGATCTGCCCGCCGTCACTGATCGACGAGATCAGCACCATGATCAACTCAGTGACCGACGACGATCAACTGCGTCGGTTGATCATGGTGACGCCGTTGCAGGCCAAGGGCCTGGAGTACGACGGCGTGCTGGTGGTCTCCCCCGACGACGTGGTCGCCGAGTCACCGGGCGGCGAGCGGGTGCTCTACGTGGCGTTGACCCGGCCGACCCAGCGGTTGATCACGCTCGACCGAACTCCGAACGCAGCCTGGCGTAAACCTCTCGAGTAGCCAGCGAACGGTTCATCGTATAGAGGTGTGCGCCGGGCGCGCCGCCGGCCAGCACCTCCTCGGCGATCTCGGCGGCGATCTCGACGCCGACCTTGCGGACCGCCTTGGGGTCGTCGCCGACGGCTTCCAGCCGGGCCACCACCGGTGCCGGCAACGCCGCACCGGAGAGCTCGGCGAAGCGCTGGATCTGGCTGATCCGAGTCACCGGCTGGATGCCGGGGATGATCGGGATGTCGCAGCCGAGCGACCGGACCCGATCGACCATTTCGAAGTAGCGGGCCGGGGTGAAGAACAGCTGGGTGATCGCGAAGTCGGCGCCGGCATCGGCCTTC
Organism: Microlunatus soli; assembly: GCF_900105385.1. Lineage (NCBI taxonomy): Bacteria > Bacillati > Actinomycetota > Actinomycetes > Propionibacteriales > Propionibacteriaceae > Microlunatus > Microlunatus soli. The sequence continues at coordinate 963,360 of NZ_LT629772.1, forward strand.
GCCTTCAGGATCCGGGCATCAAGATCGGCGTCGGCGGCCTGCGGATGGACATCGGGGAAGGCTCCGACGCCGATGCAGAAGTCGCCGAGTTCCTTGACCGTCGCCACCAGTTCGGTGGCATTGGCCAGGCCTTCGGGATGACGCTCCCACGGGACCGTCGGCCCGCCCGGCATGTCACCGCGGACGGCGAGCACGTGCCGGATGCCGGCGGCGGCGTACGAACCGATCACCCGGCGGAGCTCAGTCCTGCTCTGCGACGCCGCGGTCAGGTGCGCCATCGTGCGCAGCGTGGTGGTCTCGGCGATCTGCTCGGTGATCTTGATCGTCCGGTCCCGGGTGGATCCGCTGGCGCCGTAGGTGACCGACACGAAGTCCGGCTGCAGCTGCTCCAGCCGGCGGACGGTGAACCAAGCCCGTCGTTCCTCCTCCTCGTTGCGCGGCGGGTACAGCTCGAAGGAGAACAGCGGCCGGGTCCGCTGAGCCAGCAGCTCGGCGATCGTCGGCGTACGCAGCGGGGTCGCCTCACCGGCTGCGGTCGGTGGGGTCGACGGAGTCGTGTTGACGGCCATAGCGGCCAAGCCTAACCGGCGGCCCTCACGTCACCGAGTAACCCGCCCCTGCTCCGTCCGGCACCAGCCCGTCCGGCACCAGCCCGTCCGGCACTGGCCGATCAGGATGCGACGCCCGGTGCCCACCGATGCAGCGCCGTCCGACTCGACAACCTCGACGAACGTCCGCACGCCGGGCAAGCCGATCCCGACAAGGACAGCCACCGGTCGGTGATCCGACGCGGGTTCGACGTCCGCGCAGACGTAGGCTCGACACGTGACCCCGCTCGTTCCGCCCTCGCTCGATCCGGCCCCACTCGATCCGACCACGCCGCTGAACGCGGATTTCACCGACGCCATTTCCGCCGCGATCGGCAACTTCCTCGACGGCCAGACCGAGGTCCTGAAGCCGCTGGGTGCCGAACTCGACCCGGTCCAGCGGATCGCCGCCGATCTGACCGGCGGCGGCAAGCGCCTGCGACCCGCGTTCTGCTACTGGGGTTACGTCGCGGTGGCCGGCGAACCGGGCCGGCTGCGGCCCGCGCTGTTGTCGGCGGCGGCGAGTCTTGAGCTGCTGCACGTCAGCGCGCTGGTGCACGACGACGTGATGGACTCCTCCGATCTGCGCCGGGGTCTGCCCGCTGCGCACCGGCGCTTCGAGCGACTGCACGACGATCTGGGCTGGGTCGGCGATCCGACGACCTTCGGTCGGGCCGGCGCGATCCTGCTCGGCGATCTGCTGTTGATGTGGTCGATGCAGATGTTGCACCAGGCCGGGCTGCCACTGGAGATGCTCGACCGCGGGTTGCCGATCATCGAAAGCATGCGGACCGAGGTCACCGCCGGCCAGTTCCTGGACGTGGTCGCGCAGGCCCGTGATCACGCCAGTTATCTCCCCGGACGGACCGCCGGCGACGACGCCGAACTGCAGAAGGCCCTGGACGAAGCGGCCCGGGTGGTGGAGTACAAGTCCGCGCGCTACACGGTCCGCAGGCCGCTGCAGTTCGGCGCTGCGCTCGGCGGTGCCGACGACGCAGCTGACCAGCAGTCCGGTGTGCATGATCAGATCCGGTTGCATGATCAACTCGGCGCGTTCGGCTCCCCCATCGGCCGGGCCTTCCAATATCGCGACGACCTGCTCGGTGTCTTCGGCGACAGCGCTGTCACCGGCAAGCCCAGTGGTGATGACCTTCGGGAAGGTAAGCGTACGGTCCTGGTCGCGCAGGCGCTGGCCGGCGCCGACCCGGCCGGTCGCAGGCTGTTGGAATCCCAGCTGGGCAACAAGGATCTCGACGCCGACGGCATCGCCGGCCTGCAACAAGTGATCACCGAGAGCGGTGCCCGGGAGGCCGTGGAGAAGATGATCGACCATGATTATTCCGAAGCGATGACCGTGCTCGCCGATGCACCGATCACCGATGCGGGCCGGACCGCCCTGACCGCGCTGGCATCCGCCGCCGTACGGCGTTCCTTCTGAGGACCGGTCAGAGTCGCCGCCCCAGCCCTCGGAAGCGGTACTGCATCACCCGGTAGATGCTGTTGTCGCCGGTGTTCCATTGGCTCACGGTCAGATGCAGATCGTCCAACGATGAGCCGGGAATCACGTAGCTGCCGTAGAGCTGCGCGACGTGGTTGATGTCCTCGTTGTCCCAGCTGGTGCCGTGCAGCAGCGTAATGCTCTCGGTTGTGCGCAGGTCCTGAGTGGGATGATCGAGCACCATCGCGTCGATCCGGTAGTCGGCGGAGTTGAACCAGGTGAAGACCCAGCGATCTCCCAGCTGGCGCAGCGACATCTCACCGATGATGCCGTCGGTCACCGGGTCCGGTCCGGCTCCCCACTGCCAGCTGTCGCCGGCCTTCCCCCACGGCTCGTAGGCGTCGGGGTCGGTGATCTTGTCGGGGCGCACCCGATGCAGGATCATCGGGCTCTCCCGAAGGAATTCGGCGGAATAGACATAGATCCAGCCGTCGGATCCCAAGGCCCAGGTGAAGAGCTGCCACATCTTGTCGTAGGCAGCGCCCGGGAATCGGGCTCCGGAGTCGGTCCAGGTCGCGCCGTTGTCGGTCGAGGTCCAGATGCCGCTCCAGATCACGTTGCCGAAGCCCTGGTTGACCACACCCTGCAAATACATCGTGTCGCCGATGGTGATCAGGTCCGACGGGATGATCGTGGAGATCTCGTCACCGTGCTCGTACGGGATCAGCTGGCTGGCCTGCTCGCCGCCGACCGCACCGGAGAACGTCACCCCGCTCGACAGACCGCGGGTCCGCGACCACAACGCGGTCGGCGACTTCCAGTTGTCGCCCCAATTGGGACCGAAGCTGTCGCCGAAGACGTACAGGGTCCGGCCGTCCGGGCAGCGCACCGGGATGCCGAGGTCGACGTAGCCGATGCCGTACTTGCCGGTGATGTCGGGACCGGTCAGGTCCGCGACCTTGCTGATCCTGATGCCGTCGGCGACGACGGAATCGGTCGCCGCCGCGCTCGGCATGGTGCCGGCAACCAATCCGGCACCGACCACACCGGCTGCTCCGCCGAGGAACATCCGACGAGACAAACCGACCGAGCTGCTGATCTGAGAACCTGACCCCACGACGTTCATCGTCGTCCCCCACTTCGTTGTGTGTGTGTGGCTGAGACAGTAGCGATGAAACCGATTTCGAACAATCCCCTGCCGGCAGCTTTCCGGCCCTGTCGGCAACTTTCGCACAAAGCCGGTTTCCGGAACGGCTATCCGGTTGACGCCACCCCGGCCGGCTGCCGCAGAGTGTGGTCATGATCGACATCGCGACCCGACTGCTGCGTCGGCGCCATGCACTCGACGGTCCCGCCGTTGTGCACGAGACCTGGGGGTCGTCGATCGTGGTCGAGATCGGCGAGCTGTTGATCAAGGCGAGTGGTGATCGCAGCACGACGGCCGAAGCACTGGTCGCCGGTCGCGCCAGGGCTGCCGGTGTGCCGGCGCCCGACGTGATCGACAGCGGCGTCGACGCCCGACTGCCGGGCGGACGCTGGATGATCATGAAGAGGATGCCTGGTACATCCTGGGACGCCGGCTCCGCCGACGACGATCAGATCACCTCGGTGATCGATCAGGTCGGCAATCTGTTGATCAAGTTGCGGGCGGTCAGGTTGCCGGGATGGGGCTGGATCGATGACACCGGCCACGGCACCTCGGACTCATGGTCGCAATGGCTGCGCCGACAGGTCACCGACAGTGCGACCACTCTGGTAGATCGGCTGCCGCCGGACTTCGTCCGTGACGCCTACGAGGCGATCGACCGAGCGGCACCGGAGCTCGCCGCTGGCAGCCTGCTCAACGGCGATCTGGGACTGAGCCATGTCCTGGTGGACAGTAGCGGCCGCACTGTTACCGGTCTCCTCGACTGGGCAGCGGCAATCATCGGCGATCCGTTGTACGACGTCGCCACCTTCTCGATGGGCGGCCCGGCGGGCGATCCGATCCAGCAGGTCCCGCAGCCACGGCTGATCGCGGAGTACGCAGCACGAACCGGCAATCCGGTGGATGATCGCCGGGTCGATCTGTATCGGATGATCAATCATCTCTTCAATGCGTGTTGGAGCGTTGACAACGATGTCCTGTCCTGGACCGACGATCTGTGCCGCACAGTCGTCGCCCTGCTCACCAAGATCAACTCCTGAACGCGAGGACGTTCGCACCGAAGGTGGTTCGACGTGTCCAGTGGGTATCCAGCAAGGGAGAGGAACACCGGGTGTCGCGACCGATCGCCCAGGACCATCTCCACAGCACCGCAAAGATCCTCAGGACATCCTTCTTGATCAGACCAAGTCACCTATGCCGTGGTTTCGGAGAGTCCACGCGGACGCACGACGACTTCGGCCCCGGGACGTACGCGGTCTCGAAGGTGCGGTCGACGAGAAGGGCGCGGTTTCGGCGCGGCCACGCACAGGCCCGACAGAACAGGCTGTGCGCAGCACCTGCGATGCCTCGTATTCGGAAACGACAGCGTGTGCCCAGCAGCGGGCGATCACGACGCGCCGAACCGGCCTCGCCCTCCGGCAGCACGACCGACACCAAGTCCTGGTAGCTGTCCTCGGTCGGCCTCCACGGTGGCCCATCACGTCGGAAGCGATTGATGAGCTGCAACGCGCTACTGGATCCGGTCGACTCCGATGATGTAGCCATCCGCGCGAGACAAAGGCCGACCGGCCGCGGCGAATCAGCGGCGTAGTCGCATCGATCGTTCGGTGAAGCGGGCGTGTTGTCGGGGCCGCTGCCGCGGATCGATCCGCACCGGTGGGATCACCTCCGGCAACCCGTGTCGATCCAGCCGGATGGTCCACCGACTCCCCGGTCGTGCGGCGGGGTCGGGTTCGACCAGTTGATGATGGTGAGCACACAACAACACGCCGTTGGACAGGCAGGTCTCACCATCGTCCCACCACGGCCTCAGATGATGACCCTCGCACCGGATCGGTGGCACATCACAGCCGGGGAAGGCGCAGCCGCCGTCTCGCAGGGTCAGTGCCTGCCGCAGGGCGCCGGTGAACAACCGCACCCTGCGTCCGAGATCCAGTACGGTCGACGGGCCACCGAAGACGGCGGGCAGGAGGTCCGCACCACACGCGAGTCGTCGGGCTTCGCCGGGGGTCACGGTTTCGTCGGAGCCGAGGATCACTCCTCCGGATCGAAGTCCGGCCAGGAGCTGGTCGTAGTCGATCGCGATCACCACCCGGGGTCGGTCACCATGGACCGTTGGGGCGAGTTGGCGTTGGGACAGGTCGTCGATCATCGCGGTCAGGCTGTCGGCCCGACGCTGCGCCAACGTCGGCACCTCGGCCTGCGGATCGATCCGATGATCCACCCCCTTGGCGCGGGCGTGTTTCTCATAGGCGTCGAGTTGACCGATGAACGCCTCCCCGGCCACCGCGGGCAACCGGCCATGAAAGTCGACCGACCCGTGCCTGCCGTGGCGCCAGGTCAGATACCGGTCCCGTTGAGCGCGGCGCTCCTCGGCCTCCAGTTGGGCGCCGAGCCGTTCCTCCACCGTGTCGGGTTCGAGCTCCTCGACCAGACGATTCGCCAATCGACGTAACGCATCGGCAGGGAACTCGGCGGCGCGGATGATCAACTCGACCTGCAATCCTTCGACCTCGACCGGGTCGGCAGTGACCGGGAGTTCCTTCAAACTGGTGCAGATCGCCGTGGCTTGTTCCACCGTCACATCCGCCGAACCGACCGCGGCAGCGATCAGCCGGAACCGCTCCAACTGTTCGGCCAACCGGACCATCGCCCGGCCCTGCCGGGGACGGAGCCGGTCGGTATCGGTGACCCGGTCAGCGACGGTCCAGCCCTGCTGCTCCTCACAGACCCGGCGACGCTGGGTTTCGGCAATGGTCCGCAATTGCTCACCCCGAAGCCGGTCGGCGAAACCACCCAACTGATCCAGCCGTTCCAACAACTCGGCATCGGACAACTGCCACACCTCTGCAGCCATCAACCGCTCGACCGCCTGCCGGAGCCCTACCAGCGGAGGCGGCACCGTATGCAGATCCTCACCCGGATCGTCGGGCAACTCATCGTCCCACCGCGACGGAGGTTCCCAGCACGGATGATCATCAGCGGGCCCGTTCCGCGGATCGTCATAGAACCAGTCCGGGACCGTCAACAGCTCCGGCGCAGCATCACCCGCAGCACCGGTCGTGAGCGTCCCGTTCCTCATGTCCAACACACTAGAACGACGCACTGACAGTTTCCCCGGCACGACAGTTGCCCGACACCCCGCGTGCCCGACACCCCGCGTGCCCGACACCCCGCGTGCCCGGCACGACGCTAGCCCGCCAACACGACCGGCGACGGACCGGTCGTCGCGGCCGTGCAGGCAGCGGTCCGCAGGCTGGTGGCCATCCCTCCCGTTCGGCGGGTTCGAGCAGCTACGAGGTCGTGTACCCGGCGTGATCGGTCCGAGGTACTCGGGAGGTCGTGCACTCCCGGCGTGGCCGGCCCAGTCACTCGGGAATGTGCCGACCGGATCCGGCCGGCGTATGGCGCTGACCGCGGACCGTGCAGCTCCGACAAGGAACGCCCGCCCCTTATGGACAACCCGCCCCTTATGGACAAGGAGACGTACGCTGGCGATCAGTCGCCGAGACGCTCCGCGACGTCGGCGGGGAAACCGCCGGTGGCGATCGGCCCCCACCGGGTCGGGGTGATCCTGATCAAGGACTTGTCCTGGACCCGCATCGCCTCGCGGTACTCGTCCCAGTCGGGATGTTCCCCGGAGATGCAGCGGAAGTAGTCGACCAACCCGTCGGCGGCATCGGGCATGTGCAACACCTCCGCGTCCCCGTCGACCTGGACCCAGGCGCCGCCGAAGTCGTCGGACAGCACCAGCACCGACACCTGCGGACGCCGCTCGGCGTTGCGGGTCTTGGCCCGGCCGGGATAGCTCGAGATCACGATCCGGCCCTCCTGATCGACGCCACCGGTGACCGGTGAGATCTGCGGGCGGCCGTCGGCTCGGGTGGTGGCCAGCAGGAGGTGATGCCGCGGGCGGACGAAGTCGAGCAGTTCGGTCAGGTCGACCGTGGTGTTGGTGGCAATTGATCGGGCCATGGCTCCGACCTTACTGGGCAGCGATCTGCCCCCGGCAGTGACCGCCCTTGCCGATTCTTGTAATAAGCAGTACCTTATGATTCGTGACGACTTATCCAACCGACGCGTGGGCAGCACTCGGCGACCCACGCCGCCGGGAGATCGTCGAGCGACTGGCAGACAGGCCACAGACGGTGGCCGAGCTCACCGGCGAACTGCCGATCAGCCAGCCGGCGATCTCCCAACACCTGAAGGTGTTGCGGGACAGCGAATTGGTGAGCTTCCGCCCCGACGGCGCACGCCGGGTCTACCAGCTCAGACCGGACGGCATAGCCGCGCTCCGTGCCGACCTCGATCGGTTCTGGAGCAGCGCACTGGCCAACTTCAAACAGCTCGCAGACGCCGAAGCAGCATCACCGAAGGAGAAATGATCATGAGCAGCACATCCACCGACAGCACCGTCCGCCAACAGGTCACCGTCGCACTGCCGGTCGACCGAGCGTTCGCCCTGTTCACCGAACAGTTCGACAAGATCAAACCGCGCGAGCACAACATGTTGTCCGTGCCGATCGTCGAGTCGGTTTTCGAGCAGAAGGAAGGCGGCTCGGTCTACGACCGTGGCGAGGACGGTTCGATCTGCCGCTGGGCGCGCGTGCTCACCTACGAACCGCCGACCCGGTTCGTGATCAGCTGGGACATCACCCCGCGCTGGCAGATCGAGACCGACCCGGCTCGCTGCAGCGAGGTCGAGGTCCGCTTCGTCGCCGACGGCGAGGACAACACTCGAGTCGAGCTGGAACACCGCCACCTCGATCGACACGGGGACGGCTGGGAGTCCGAGCGGGACGGCATCGAGGGCCCGAACGGCTGGCCGATCTACCTGCAGCGGTTCACCGATCTGGCCGGCGCAGCTGAATGACGCAGCCCCCAGCCCGGGCGGCCGAGCTCGGGCCGGGACGAGGACGAACCATAATCGACTTCGCACCGGACGCCGCACCCACTCGGTCGCCGGGTCGGCAGATCGTGATCAGAGCAACGGTTCGATCAGTCGGTGATAGCGGTCGGCGACCTCGGTCGCGACCTCGGCGTACGGGCGGGCCCAGACATCGGCGTGGAAGATCTCGGTCTCGATGTCACCCTCGTACCCGGCGGCGAGCACCGCACGGGTGATCGGCTCGAAGTCGATGTGGCCGTCGCCCGGGATCCCCCGCGCCAGCAGGTTGTCGGCCGGCAGCGGGGTGATCCAGTCACAGATCTGATAACTGGCGATCCGGTCCTTACCGGCCCGCGCGATCTGTTCCAGGACCTGGGGATCCCACCACACGTGATAGGTGTCGACCACCACTGCCGCCACCTCAGGGGCGAACTGCTCGGCGATATCGAGCGCCTGCCCCAGGGTGTTGATCACCGCACGATCCGCGGCATACATCGGATGCAGCGGCTCGATCGCCAGCCGGACACCGAGCGAGCGCGCGTCCTCGGCCAGCGCTCCGATCGCGTCCCGGACCCGTTCGCGGGCGCCGATCAGATCGCGATCACCGACCGGCAGACCGCCGGCCACCAGCACCAGGGTGTCGGTGCCGAGTCGGTGCGCTTCCTCCAGCGCACGCCGATTGTCCTCCAGGGCCGCGTCGCGTTCGGGTCCGGGCAGCGTGGTGAAGAAGCCACCACGGCACAGGCTCGACACCCGCAGCCCCGATTGCTGAACCAGCTCGACGGCCTTGTCCAGACCGACCTCGGCGACCGGCTCACGCCACAGACCGATGGTCTCATAACCCGTGTCGACCGCGACCTGCAGCGCCTCGGCCAGGGAGGCGTACTTGATCGTCGCCTGGTTGAGGGAGAACCGGCCGTGGGTCATCGCTGGACCTCGATTCCGTTCACCGACAGCAATCCGTGCCATCGCGCGGCAGCAAGATCAGGATCGCTCAGGGCGTTGGCCTCGGCTGCGAGCCGGACGATCTCGGACAGGTGCGGCAGGCTGCGTGCGCTGTGCAGGCCACCGATCATCGCCGGGCTCGGCTGATGGCCGTTCAGCCAGGACAGGAACGCCACACCGGTCTTGTAGTAGAAGGTCGGCGCGGCGAAGATCTGCCGGGACAGCGCCTCGGTCGGACCGAGGATGGCTCGGTAGCGTTCATGATCATCATCGTCCAACGCGGCGAACGCGGCCGCCGCATTCGGGCCGACGGCTGCGAAGGCACCGAGCAGCGCATCGGAATGCCGCACGCCGTCGCCCTCGATCAGCCCGACGTAGTTGAAGTCGTCTCCGGTGAACAGCCGGACACCGTCGGGAAGCTCGGCCCGCAAGGCGATCTCGGCGTCGGCGTCCAGCAGGCTCATCTTGATGCCGCGCACCTTGTCCGGATGATTGCCGATGATCTCCAGGACCGTCTTGCTCGCCTCGGCGACGTCAGCGCTGCCGAAGTAGCCCGCGAGTTGCGGATCGAATGCCTCTCCCAGCCAGTGCAGGATCACCGGACGTTCGACGTCGGCCAGCAACCGGCCGTAGACATCGACGTAGTCCGCCGACGACCGGGCCGCACGCGCAAGATGCCGACTGGCCATCAGCACCACCCCGGCGCCCTGCTGCTGGCTGAACTCCAGCTGCTCGGCGTAACCGGCGATCACCTGATCACGATCGATGTCCGCGGCCTCGATGTGGTCGGTGTTCACGCCGACGACCACCGCGTCGGCAAGATCATCGAAGCCGGACTCGGTCCGCGCCTCGGCCGCGCTGCGGGCGATCAGTTCGCGGGTCGCGGCGGCGTCCAGACCCATGTTGCGTTGAGCGGTGTCCATCGCGTCGGCAACACCGAGCCCCCAGGACCACAGGTGCCGGCGGAAACCCAGCGTGGCATCCCAGTCGATCTCGGCAGGGCGGCCGGGGGTGTTGTCGGCGTAGGCGTTCGGCACCACATGCGCGGCAGCAAAGGCGATCCGACTGCCGAATCGCGCGGTCGGTCGGGTCAGCGGCTCGACCGCCGGAGCAGCGTAGGAGATCAGGCCGCCATGATCATCGACCAGGGTGAAGTCGGTCATCAGACGGCCGCCACCGCGGGCTTCGAGGACGCGGCGGCGCCGTTCTGCGTCGCCGGCTGATCATGATCGGCATCGGCCGGCACCTCGATCCGGGATCCGGTCGTCGAACTCTGCAGGGCCAGTTCGGCGAGCCGGACCCCGCGCGCGCCGGATCGGAAATCGTACCGATGCGGCCCGTCCTCGACGACGTGTCGGATGAAGTCCTCCCATTGGGCGCGGAACCCGTTGCCGAACTCGGTCGTCTCCGGCACCTGCTGCCAGTCGGACAGGTAATCATGATCATCTTTGACGTCCGGATTCCAGGTCGGCCGCGGTGTCGCGACTCGCGGCTGCACCTCGGCACCGAACAGCCCGACCACGGCACTGCCGTGGGTGCCGTCGACCTGGAACTCGAGCAGTTCCTTGCGGTGCACCCGGACATCCCAGCTGGAGTTCATCTGGGCGATGATGCCGCCGTCCAACTCGAGCACGGCGTAGGCGGCGTCATCGGCGGTGGCGGCGTACGGCTTGCCCTGTTCGTCGACCCGCTGCTCGATGTGGGTGATCGCCCGGGCGTAGACCGACTGCACCGAACCGAACAGGTTCTCCAAGACGTAGTTCCAGTGCGGGAACATGTCGGAGACGATGCCGCCACCGTCCTCGGCGCGGTAGTTCCAGCTCGGACGCTGAGCCGGCACCCAGTCCCCCTCGAAGACCCAGTAACCGAACTCACCGCGGACGGCGAAGATCCGACCGAAGAACCCGGAGTCGATCAGGCTGCGCAGCTTGCGCAGACCGGGCAGATACAGCTTGTCGTGGACCACACCGTTCTTGACCCCGGCCCGTTCGGCGAGGGTGATCAACTCCTGGCACTCCGCCGATGTCTCGGCGATCGGCTTCTCGGCGTAGATGTGTTTGCCGGCCGCGATCGCCTTCTTGACCGCCGGCACCCGGGCACTGGTCAACTGGCTGTCGAAGTAGATGTCGATCGACGGGTCGGCCAGCGCCGCGTCGAGGTCGGTCGTCCACTCCGCCAGGTCGTGCTTGACCGCGATGTCGTTGAGCTTCTCGGCGTTCCGGCCGACCAGAACCGGGCGGATCTGGACCCGGCGGCCGCCGGCCAGCTCGACCCCGCCGTCCTCGCGGATCGCCAGCAGCGAACGGAGCAGATGCTGCCGGTAGCCCATCCGCCCGGTGACGCCGTTGACGATGATGCCGACTTCGTTGTGTGACACGTTGACCGTCTTTCTGGTTGACCGAGCTGGATGACCGAGCAGGAGTTGCGAACGATCTGGAAAGCGCTTCCCAGCGTACTGGTCCCCGATTGTGCCGTCAATCGGGTTCATCGGGCCGCCGATCACACCCGTACGGGGAGTCGCCCGGCGATCATTTCCCACCCGATTCGGAGCGCAGGTGCTGGCGCGAACGGAAAGCGTGAGTCTAGGGTGAACCCGTGGACGATACCGACAGTGTTGCGGAGCCCGATGACAGCCGGCGACCGGTGGGTCACGACGGGCCCCCGGTCGGAGAGCCCACCGGACGACCGTTGCGCAGCGCGACCCTGAGCGACGTCGCTCGTGAGGCCGGCGTCTCGCTGGCCACCGCGTCCCGCTCGTTGAACGGCAGCAATCGGACCGTCCGGGAGGAGTATCGGCAGCGGGTCCTGGCGGCCGCCCGCCGGCTCAACTACTCGGCCAACCACTCCGCCCAGGCGGTCGCCCGAGGCAGCAGTCAGACCGTCGCCCTGGTCGTCTCCGACATCGCCGACCCGTACTTCTCCAGCATCGCTTCCGGGGTGATGCGATCGGCCGAGGACGAGGGCCTGGTGGTGACGATGTCGATCACCGAACGCCGCCCCGAACGCGAGGCGGAGTTGGTCCGGGCACTGCGCGGAATGCGACCCCGCTCGCTGATCCTGGTCGGCAGTCGCCGCTCCGACCCACGGCTGACCGACGAACTGCAGGCCGAGTTGAGTGCCTACGAACAGGCCGGTGGCCGCGTCACCGTGATCGCCCAGCCGACCATGCCGTTCCGTACGGTCGCGGTCCGCAACACCGAAGCCGCCGCCGAACTGGCCGAGCAACTGATCGGACTCGGCTACCGGTCGATGGCGGTGCTCGGCGGACCCGAACACCTGCTGACCGCCCGGGACCGGGTGACCGGTTTCGTCCGGCGTTGTGCCGAGCGGGGCATCGAGATCCCCGATCGCAAGATCGTGCACGGCGAATTCACCCGTGACGGCGGCTTCGTCGCCGCAGCCGAGCTGCATCGCCGGGAGCTGGCCGACACCGAACTGGTGTTCGCGGTCAACGACGTGATGGCGGTCGGCGCGATGGCCTACTTCCGCACTGCCGGCCTGCACCTCGGCCGCGAGATCGCCATCGCCGGATTCGACGACATCGAGACTCTCCGCGACGTCTCCCCCGCCCTCACGACGGTGGCATTGCCGCTGCAACGGATCGGCCAGCTCGCGGTGTCGTTGGCCTTGTCCGACAACCCCGCCGACCTGGTCGTCCCGGTCGACGGTTCGGTGATCATCCGGGAGAGCACGCCGCGTCGCGGCTGACCGGACCGTTCAGCTGAGCCGCACCGACCGGCCCGCACCCGCAGCACGGTGTGGCAGATCTCGGGTGCGGGATGCTAGTTTCCTGATGAGCGCATCAGGGCGCCACCGGTTCGCGGGCAGGGCTCAGCCCACCTGATTCAAGCTGGAGACAGGCGTCATGTTCCTGACTTCCATCCCACGCAGCGAACAGGGATCCGGAGACAGGAGCTTGTGATGTCCACGCGCAGCAACCCACCGACCCGTCGGCTGCCCGACGATCCCAGCCTCGAACACCTGAAGAACGAGGCCCGCAGTCTGCAACGGTCCCTGCGGTCCGGCGACGAACAGTTGATCAAGGAAGTGTCGGAGCAGCTGGCGGACCAGCAGATCGACTTCAGCCAGATCTCCTTGTCCAGCACGCAATGGCTGCTGGCACGCTGCTATGGATTCGCCAGCTGGCCACGGTTACGCCGGCAGCTGGACGTCATCGCCACCTACACCCGACGTCCCGAACCTGCCGCGGAGACCGAACCCGAGAGCAGCGACCACCGGGCAGTCGTCGACCACCTGTTGGCGCTCAGCGTGCTGAACTACACCCGCGACCGCGGCAACACCTTCGATCGTCCGCGGCGGCTGCTGCAACGCCGACCGGAACTGGCGACCGCCGACGCCTTCACGATGGCGGCCACCGGACGCAGCGACGAGCTGGATCGGCTGCTGGCTGACGACCCCGCGGCAGCCTCCCGGTCCGGCGGCCCCTATGACTGGCCGCCGCTGCTCTACTGCTGCTCCTCGCGGGTGTCGGAGCCGGAGCCGGCCGTTGCGGTCGTCCGGTCGCTGCTCGCTGCCGGAGCAGATCCGAACACCGGCTACCTGTGGTTCGGCCTCACCTCCGCCTTCACCGCGCTGACCTGCGCGATCGGCGGCGGCGAGCAGGGCCAGCCGCCGCACCCCGCTGCGATCCCGATCGCCCGGCTGCTGCTCGACGCCGGCGCCGACCCCAACGACAACCAGGCCTTGTACAACAGGATGTTCACACCGGCCGATGATCATCTGGAGCTGCTCTTCGACTACGGTCTGGGCACCGATCTGCCGAGCCCGTGGCGGGATCGGCTCGGTGACAGCTACCCGACCCCGGTTCAGATGCTGGGAGAGCAGCTGCGCTGGGCCGCCGGTCACGGGTTCATCCACCGGGTCCGGCTGCTGCTCGCCCACGGTGTGTCGTCCGACAATCGTGGCTACCACCCCAACTTCGGCAACCGGACCGCCGCCGACCTGGCCGCTGAGGCCGGCCATCACGAGATCGTCGAACTGCTCACCGGCTAGCCGTGTGGGGACTCAGAAGTGCAGGCCGTGGTCGGCCGCTTCGCCGACCCCACCGATGTCCAGGATCACGGCGAACGGCGGTTCCATGGCCGTCCGTTCGGCCAGCACCTTCCGCACGCGGGCGGCATAGTCGCGGTCCTCGACCGCGAACGGCAGCCAGTCGATGATCACCGCGGTCATCGCCGGAACGTCACGCAACGAGTCCCACAGCGCATCCAGGTTGTGGCCGGAATAGTCGGGAAACCCGAGCCGGTGCGCGAACTGGCGGTAGAAGCCGATCCGCTCGTCGAAGCCGTCGACCTGCCGCACCGTCCAGCCGGCAGTCGTCAGCCGGTCGGCGACCTTGAGGCTGAAGGAATCCGGCAGATCGTAGAGTCCGCCGGTGATCGGCTCGACGAGAAGAGGGCTGATGTCGTCGCTGCTCATCGGCGGATCCTGGAGAAGCTGTCGTAGTGATCATCGGTGTAATAGAAGATCGTGTCCTGGTCGCCGGTCACGATCCGGCGGGCCCCACGATCGTCCTCCCCCGGCGTCGGCACGGTGTATTCGCGATAGAAGCCGTTCGCCTCGTCCGGCAGGATGCCCTCCCGGTTACCGAAGGTCGCGCCGTCCTTGTCGTACGGGAACGGTCCGCCATCGTCGATCAGTTGCAGGGTGTCCCGTGCCTCGGCCGGGAGTTGATCTTGACTGATATAGGGCAGCCCGGAGGCCGAATCGACCTCGCTGTCACTGTCGGTCGCGGTAGCGCTGCAGCCGGCCAGCAGCGCGATCAGCATGATCATCACGGCCGCCAGCCGGCCGACCCCGCGGCGCATCACGCCTGCTCCGCGAGTGCCGAGAACGTCAACCGGGTCAACTCCTCGTCACCGGCCCACACCTCACGCAACCGGCCGGACAGTTGCCGCGCGACCTCCCGCGGATCGGCCGCCTCGGTCAGCGTCGTGGTCACCGTGATCCGGCGAACGCCCGCCTCGATCGCCTGATTCAGCCGATCGAGATCGAACTCTCCGACCGCATACCAGGGCTTGGAAGTCAGCTCCCCGACCGGTGCTGCGGCAGCGGCAGCCGCCGCCAGCTCCAGGTCGGAGCTCGCGTCCACCAGCACGAAGTCGATCGCCGATTCGGCCAGCAGACGGTCGAGCTCGGCCCGGTCCCGTGCCGTCGCGCCGAGTCGGGTGAACCGTCCGAGCCGCGTCTTGAAGTCGACCAGTGCCTGATGGTCCGCCGGCTCGGCGAGCTCGACCGCGTCGGCCCCGAAATCACCGGCCAGCTCGGCCGAATCGCTGACCACCACCAGATGGCGGTGCCGCGCAGCGACGTCCCACGCCGTCCGCAGGGCCGCCAACTCCACGTCATGGGCGAGCCCGGACTCCCTGATCTGGACCAGATCGACCCCGCCGGTCACGGCGGCTTCCAGGAACGTATCCAGGTCACCCTGGGCCGAGCGGGTATCGGTCACGAGCATCAGTCGGGCCAGCTTCACCTGGGCTCCGACGCCGATCAGGACATTCACACCCCGAACCTTACTGATCGGATCGTTCGGATGCATCGTGACTGTCGGCGATCACCAGGTCGGGCGCATCGTCGGACCACTCGCCTTGTGGATAGGGCTCTTCGGGTTCGACCGTCTCGCCGGCCACCGGGTCAGCCTCCTGCGACACCCAGCGCCTCTCGCCGGCCGGGGTCGGATCCCGTCGCCCCGGCGAGCTGCCGGGCCAGCACGTCTCCGTACCGACCGGCCCAATCCGCGGCCACCGTCGCCAGCTCGGGCAGTTGACCTTCGGTGATGGTGAACGCCGGGGTCGGCAGCACCGCCCCGAGCTCGGTCAGCAACGGCCGCAGGTACAACTCCCCCACGAACGTGTGCGCCGGGCCGCCGGCGACCACCACCGGGATCGCAACCACCGAGGACAGCTCCCCGGCCTGGTAATGATCAAGGAACGCCTTCAGCAGACCCGTGTAGGACGCCTTGTAGACCGGTGTCGCGACCACCAGCAGCGACGCCGTACGGATTGTTTGCAGCGCATCCAGCAGAGCGGCCGGACGGGCGTCGGGTGCGACGAACAGATCGGCGCCGAACGCACTGACCTCGATGTCGGCGACCGATACCGCCGGATCGCCGTGGTCGGCTCCGATCGAGCCCGCGACGGCCTCGCCGACTGCGCGGCCGACCCGCAGTGTACGGGATCCGGGTCGGGGGTTGCCGGAGACGACCACGACCGGGGGTGCTCCGGCGGTCGCAGGCTGTGGGGTGGTCATCGATGCTCTCCGTTCTCTCTCGGCGCGGCCGGCACGAGAGTGTGGTGGGCGCGGTCGTGGTAGACCAGCGGCGGTTCGGTGGAGCGGACCTCGGTCCGCAGCACGTCGACGATGATCAAGAAGCTGGGCCCGACCGGGATCCGACGATTGACCGTGCCGCGTAGCCAGCTGTGTCCGCCGTCCAGCACCGGCTCGCCGGACTCCAGGACGGACCAGCCGCCGGCCGCGAACCGGTCCACGTCGGTGGCCGCGAACCGGGACGACGCCTCGGCCTGTTCGGCGGTCAAGAAGTTGATCACCAACGACTCGCTACGGGCGACCGCCGGCCAGGATCGTGAACTCGCGGCCAGCGAGAAGGCGACGGTCGGGGGTGTGGCGGCCACCGAGATCACCGAGGTCGCAGTGAATCCGACCGGGGTGCCGGCAGCGTTGATCAAGGTGATGACGGCGACCCCGGCCGGATGGCGCCGGAAGATCTGTCTGAAGTCGTCGGCGGTCACCTCGGCGAGTCGGTCGGCATCGGGTGACCGCTGCGGATCGGGGTGCGCGCTCATGCCGGTGTCCCCTCCTTGACATCATGATCATCGTCGACGGGCGGCCGGCCGGCCGGGCCTTCCCACAGCCGGTCGGGGATCTTCCTGGCCTCCGGCAACACCTCGGTCGCGAAGGCCTCCAGCCCGCGCAGCCGGACCGGGTCGGTCAGGTCGACGTCACCGACATGCTGCACCTCGTGGCCGAGTGCCTGCTGATAGCGGTGCAGCTTGTCCAGCACCTGCTCCGGGCTCCCGACGTAGTAGGAACCGCCGGCGATCGCCTCGTCCAGGTCGGCGAACGGCAACTGTTGCTTGAAGGTCGAAGCCCGGTCGAGGAAAGCTCGGAAGTAGGGCTCGTACTCGCGGTGCGCCTGCTGCGATGTCGGCGCCACATGAAACGCTGCTGCCCCGGCACCGACCAGCGCATCGGCGGGATCGCGACCGTGGTCGGCCCATCGCTTGCGGTAGTCGTCGACGAGATCACGGTACTGCTCCAGCTTGCCGGTCACGTTGGCCGAGAACAGTGGGTCACCGGCCCGGGCCGCCAGATCGGTGGACTGGGTGCTGGTTGCCGAGCCGTGCCAGATCCGCGGCGCCGGCTGCAGCCAGTCCGGCCGTGGACTGAAGTCGGTCAGCGGCGGCCGGTAGCGACCGGACCAGGTGATCGACTTCTCGGTGATCAACCGGTGCAGCAAATCGTACTTCTCGGCGTTGCGATCCCACTGGTCCTCGGCGTCGTAGCCGAACACCTTGCCCTGCAACGGTGTGTTGCCCTTGCCGATGATGATCTCCACCCGTCCGTCGGACAGGTTGTCCAGGGTGGCGTAGTCCTCGGCCACCCGGACCGGGTCCAGCACCGACAACACCGTGACACCGGTGAACAGGCGCAGCCGGGTGGTCCGGGCGGCGATGCTGGCCAAGATCACCGGTGGCGAGGAGATTTCGGTGTCCGGGGTGTGATGCTCGCCGACGCCGAACCCGTCCAGGCCGGCCTCCTCGGCCCAGACCGCGGCAGCGACGACGTTGTCCAGCTTCTCCTTCGACGACAGCCGCGGTTCGGGGTTGAAGCCGAGCGTGAGTCCGATGAACTTCATGCGGCATCGGCCCCGATCCCCGGTTCCTCGGCGACGGGGGTCAGCGCCGGTTCGAGATCGACCCGGTACGGCGCCTGCTCGCCGGCGGTCACCGCCAGCTCGATCCGATTGTCCTCCGGCGGCTGCGGGCAGGTGCCGAAGTCGTTGAACGCATACGGCAGATTGACCGCCCGGTTGAAGTCCAGCAGCACGTCGGCCGGCCCGCCCGCGGTCGGGTCGCCGAGCTCGATCGGCAGGATCCGCCACGGTGCGGTCTCGGCACCACTGGTGACGTCGGAGAACAGGATGCTGGTGCCGTGATCGCCGAAGACGACCAGCCGATGCTCGGCTCCGTCCCGCTCGAACCACACCTCACCGATCGCCTCGCGATGGTGCTCCAGGCCCGTCTGGGCGCCCGGAACGGTGATCGACCGAGGGGTGACGTACTCGGTGAAACTCGCCCGCACCACCCAGGCCGGATCGAACGGGTACGCCGGTACGCCGCGGAACTCCTGCCGGGCGACCGCTGCCGGGTCGTAGATCCGGAGTGCGTAGCTGCCGGTGCGCTTGATCAACTCGATCCGCTTGGCGCCCTCGCCGAGCGGTCCGAACTCGGCGAACAGCGCAGCGCCGGCCTCCGGCACCGCCAGCCGGACGGTGCCGATGATCAACTCCTCGGTCACCGGCCGACGCAGACTGTCGCCCTCGTCGGCGATCAGGGCCGCCCGGCCGCCGTCCACATACCAGCGCCCCGGTAGGTCGGTGATCCGCTGCGGCGACTCGGTCAACCAGTGCAGCCCCGACTGGGCCAACACCGAGTAGGGCTCGCTGAGCTTGCCGAACCGCTCGGCCCGCAGTTCGTGCCAGGCTCGCTCGGCATCGACGATGGTGCGGTCGGTGATGGTCATCTCGGGTCTCCTTCTGGTGCGGTGGGTGTGGGGGAACTCTTCGTCCAGTGCTCGGCGAGCAGCCGATAGGACTGCACCCGGTCGGCGTGCCGGTGGGTGATGGTGGTGATGATCAACTCGTCGGCCCCGGTCGCCTCGGCGAGTTGCTCCAGCCGAGCGGTCACGGTCTCGGCCGATCCGACGAACTGGGTCAGCGTCCGGTCGGCGACCAGTGCCCGATCGGCGTCGGACCATTCCAGCCGGTCGGCCTCCTCCGGCGACGGGAACCTGATCGCTCCCTGGCCGGATCTGATGCTGCGCACCCAGGGTGCGTATCCGGCGGCCAGCCGGCGTGCCGACTCGTCGTCCTCGGCGACCACCACGTCGGCCGAGATCGCCACATAGGGTTCGGCGAGGCGTTCGGAGGGTTTGAACGCCGACCGGTAGGCGTCAACCGCCTCCAGGACCCGTTCGGGGGCGACGTGGTAGTTGGCGGCGAACGGCAGCCCGCGGGTGCCGGCCAGGTGTGCGCTCTCGCCCCCGCTGCTGCCCAGCACCCACACCTCGAAGCCTGCCCCCTCGCCGGGAACGGCGTGCAACGCGACACCGTCGTCGTCGGCATACTCGCCGGCGACCAGACTCAGCAGATCACCGACCTGGTCGGTGTATTCCTGACCGACCTCGAGGCTGCCCAGCAGCTTGGCCTGAGCGATGAAGCGCGGCGACCGTCCGATCCTGCCGAGCAGGCCCTTCGGCCCTTTGGGAAGCAGGAGACCGTTCTCCGCGGTCGGCACCGGCTCATGATCATCGGTGTTCAGCTGGTCATCGGCCGGCGCCTGATCATCGGTCTTCGGGGGCGGCCCCGGTGCGCGATGCGCCGAACGACCGAGCCCGAGATCGATCCGCCCCGGATACAGCGCGTCGATCAGGCCGAACTGTTCGACGATGCCCAGCG
Organism: Microlunatus soli; assembly: GCF_900105385.1. Classification (NCBI taxonomy): domain Bacteria; kingdom Bacillati; phylum Actinomycetota; class Actinomycetes; order Propionibacteriales; family Propionibacteriaceae; genus Microlunatus; species Microlunatus soli. The sequence continues at coordinate 983,085 of NZ_LT629772.1, forward strand.
CGGAGTAGTTGCCGGCCAGCACCGCACCCGACCCGACCCGGATGCTCGACGTGTTGGCCGCGATCAGCGCAATCGCCACCGCGGGCGCCGAACCGGCCACCCCGGGGTTGAGGTGATGCTCGGCGATCCAGAAACGCCGATAGCCGAACTCCTCGGTCCGGCGGGCAAGATCAACCGCGTTGCCGACCGCCTCGCCGACGTGTTGTCCGCTGGTCACCGGGATCAGGTCCAGCACCGACAGCGGCACCCGCCGGTCGGGGTTCACGTCCTTGGTCATGATCGTCCTTCCATCGCGGGCTGCCGACCGGGAATCGCGTCCAGCAGATCCCGGGTGTAGTCACTGTCCGGTTGTTCGAAGATGGCGTCGGTTGGACCGGACTCGATCAGTCGGCCGGCCCGCATCACGCCGACCCGATGGGCGATCTGCCGGATCACCGCCAGGTCGTGGGAGATGAACAGGTAGCTCAGCCCCAGGTCGTCCTGCAGCGACACCAGCAACTCCAGGATCTTGGCCTGGACCGAGACGTCGAGCGCCGACACCGGCTCGTCCAAGATCACCAGCTCCGGCTGCAACGCCAGCGCACGGGCGATCGCCACCCGCTGCCGCATCCCGCCGGACAGCTCCGCCGGGCGTCGCCGGAGCACCGAGGACGGCAGCGCGACCCGGTCGACCAGCTCGGTGACCCGGCGCCGCCGTGCGACCGGGTCGGGCCGGTGCCGGTCTGCGTCCCGGAATGCCGACAACGGCTCGGCGATGATCGCCTCGATCGTCAACCGAGGATCCAACGAGGCGTACGGATTCTGGTAGACCACCTGGAATCGGCGGCGGAGCCGACGTAACGCCTCGCCGTCGGTCCGGGTGACATCGGCTCCGTCCAAGATCACCGATCCGCTGTCCGGATCGATCAAGCGGGCGGCCAGCCGCGCCGTCGTCGACTTCCCCGAACCGGATTCGCCGACCAGCCCGTAGGTCTCGGCGCGGCCGATCGTGAAGCCGACATCGTCGACCGCTCGGAACGGTGCGTGGACACCGGGCAACTGGTACTCCTTGACGAGCCCCTCGACGGCCAACAACGGTTGCGCCGGATCGGGGGCGGTCGGCGGTTGAACGGGGCGTTCGGTGATCAGCGGCACGGAGCTGAGACTCGGCGCGGCGGCCAGCAGGGCCTGGGTGTAGGGATGTTCGGCCCGATGCAGGATGTCGTCCGCGCTGCCCTGCTCGACGACCCGGCCGGACTTCATCACCACGATCCGGTCCGCACGTTCCGCGGCCACGCCGAGATCATGGGTGATCAGCAGGACGCCGGTGCCGGATCCCAGCGTGAGCTCGGTGATCCGGTCCAGGATGCGCCGCTGGACGGTGACATCGAGAGCGCTGGTCGGCTCGTCGGCGATCAGCAGTTCCGGTCCGGCGATCATGGCCTGTGCGATCAGCGCTCGTTGTCGCATCCCGCCGGACAATTGATGGGGATACTGGCCGGCGCGGACCGTCGGCTGATCGAGCCCGGCTTCCGCCAGGGCGTCGATCGCGCGGTGGCGTGCCTCCCGCTTGGTGGCGATCTTGTGCACCAGCAGGACTTCGGCGACCTGATCACCGATCCGCTTCACCGGATTCAGCGCCACCATCGGATCCTGCGGGACGAAGCCGATCAGCCGACCACGTACCGAGCGACGGCGCCGTTCGGAGAGTCCGAGCAGGTCGTGAGCTCTGCCGCCTGCGGTCAGCACCGCCCGACCGGCATCGATCGCGGCGGTACGCGGCAGTAGTCCGATCAGGGCGTGCGCGGTGGTCGACTTGCCCGAACCGGACTCCCCTACCACTGCGACGATCTCGCCCCGTCCGATCGTCAGACCCACGTCCCGGACGGCCAGGGTCCGTTGTCTGCCGCCGAATCCGCCGGCGGTGCGGTAGCCGACCGTCAGCTGGTCCACGGTCAGCAACTCGGTTGTCCGGTCCCGTGTCTGTCGAGTCATCGGTTTCCCCGTTCGAGCTCGCGGGCGATCCGGTTGGCGGCGAGGACGGTCAGCACGACGACCAGCCCGGGCATCGTGGTCAGCCACCAGCCGGTGTCCAGGAAGTCCCTCCCGGCCGCGACCAGCGAGCCCCACTCCGGGGTCGGCGGCTTGGCGCCGTAGCCGAGGAAGGACAATGCGGAGACCGCCAGCATCGCGGTGCCGAAGTCGAGCGCCGCCAGGACCAGCACCGGCGGCAGCGCATTGGGCAGGACGTGCCGCAGCAGCACCCGATAGCGCCGGACGCCGAGCGAGCTCGCCGCCTCGACGTAGTCGCTGACCTTGATCTTGATCACTTCCGAACGCATCACCCGTGAGCAACTGGCGACGCTGGCGAAACCGACCGCGATCGCAACGTTGATCGTCCCGAAGCCGAGCACGATGATCAGCGCCAGCGACAACAACAGACCGGGGATCGCCATGATCACGTCGACCAGTCGCATCGCGATCACGTCCACCCAGCCGCCGATCGCTCCGGCCACCAGGCCGACCAGGCTGCCCAGGCAGACCCCGACCGCGACGGCGATCACCGCCGACAGCAGGGACAGTCCCGACCCGTGCACGACGCGGCTGAACAGGTCCCGGCCGATCTGGTCGGTCCCGAACCAGTGCTGCGCCGACGGCGGCTGCAGCAACGCCCGCTGATCGGCTGCGTACGGGTCGTGGCCGGTGAAGACGGCCGGCACGACGGCAGCCAGCAGGGCCACCAGCAGCCACAGCACCGACAACACCAGGCCCGGGCGCGCGGCCCGGAGCAGCCGACGAGCCGGACCGAGGCTGCTGACGGGTGTCCGATCAAGATCATCGACATCGACCGGCTCGGAACGCCGATCGACCAGAACAGCGGTCATCGGGTCTCACCCGCCGGCAGCGGTGTCCTCTCGACGGCAGCTCGACGAGGCCGGGCGCCGGATCGGGTGGACCGACCGACGCGCGGGTCGAGCAGCGGATAGATCAGGTCGACCAGCAGCGTGCAGAGCACCACCACGGCCGCGCCGAACACCACGATCCCGAGCACCAGCGGGATGTCCTGGGTGCTGACCGCCGTTGCGGTCAGTTGCCCCAGACCGGTGCGGGAGAAGACGGTCTCGGTGACCACCGCCCCGCCGAGGAAGTTGCCGACCAGGACTCCGGTGATCGTCAACGTCGGCAGTGCCGCATTGCGTGCCGCGTGCCGCAGATGCACCCGGGCCCGGCCCGCGCCCTTGGCCACAGCGGTGTCGATGTAGGCCTGGTCCTCCTGCGCCCGCAGGCCGCGACCGAACACCTGGGCGATCACGGCCGTGCCGAGGATCGACAGCGTCACCGAGGGCAGGATCAGACTGGCGAACCCGTCGTTGCCGAAGGCCGGCAGCAGTCCCAGTCGGAACGAGAAGAGTTGCAGCAACAGCAGTGCGGCCCAGAAGCTGGGCACGCTGACGCCGAGTGGTGGCAGCGCGAGCATCGCCTGCCGCAGCCAGCCGACCCGGACGGCGGTCGCCAGCAGCGCCCAGCCACCGCCGACGATGATCGACAGCGCGATCCCGAGGCCGGCGATCTGGGCGGTCGCCGGAACAGCGGCCGCGATCGCGGCCGAGACCGATCCGGTCCGCGGCGACGTTCCCAGGTCACCGGTCAGCAGCGCACCCAGGTGCTGCAGATACTGGACGACGACCGGTTGATCGAATCCGTAGCGGGCCCGGAGCTCGGCAATCTGCTCCGGTGATGCGGTGCTGTTGGCCGGATCGCCGCCGGAGGCGATCAGCGCCGCCGGATCACCGGGCAGCGCGTACAAGATCACGAACGCGACCGTGTACGCCGCCCACAACACGATCACCGCCTGCAGCAGCCGGCCCAGCAGATAGCGGATCATCCCTACCCCTCCGTTGCTTTCGCGTCGTGGAACTGCAGCCGGGAGTAGGAGTCGAAGCGGATCCCGGTGGCGTGCTGACCGAGGCCGAGCACGGTGGTCAACTCGAACACCGGGATGCCGTAGGCCTGCTGCACGATGATCTTCTGCGCCTGCGCCGCGTAGCCGGAGCGCCTGCGCTGATCGATCGTCTCCTGCTGCGCCGTGAGGCTCTTGATCAACTTCGGATCGGTGATCCCGTAGGCCGCGTTGCCGTTCTGCCAGTACACGTTGCGCAGGATGTCGGGGTCGGGTCGGGTGCTGTTGCCCCAGGACAGGTCGAAGTCGCCGGTCTTCAGTTTCGCCTGCAGCTCCCCGATCGGTGTGGAGTTCAGATCGAGTTCGATGCCGACCGCCTTGGCCTGTTGCTGGATCAGTTCCAGAGCTGCTTGGTTGGGGTTGAAGTTGGTCGACCAGTAGCTCTTCAGCTGCAGCCGCTTCCCGGCCTTGGTCCGGATCCCGTCGGGTCCGACCTTCCAGCCGGCACGATCCAGCAGCTTCCTGCCGGCGGCCTGATCAACGGTCAGCTCGGACGACAGATCGGTCCAGCCCGGAGTCGTCCTGGCCAACGTGCTGGTCGCCGGGTGGTAGCTCGGGCTCAGGACGGCCTTGACCACGGCCTGTCGATCGATCGCCTTGCTCAGCGCCTGTCGGACTGCGGTATCCCGGCCGATCGCGCTCTTCTCGTTGGCCACCAGGGAGAACACCTGCCCCGGGTTCGGCCGGGACTGCAGGGTGAACCCGGACGATTTCAGCCCGGCTTCGTCCTGCGGCGGCACGCCGCCGATGGCGTCGACCTGGCCAGACTTCAACGCCCCGGTCCGCACCCCCGACTCCGGGATCACCTTGAAGATCAACTTTGCACTGAGGGCGGCACCCTTGTTGTCCCACAGCGAGGAGCCCCAGCGGTAGTCGTTCCGCCGGTTCTCCACCACCTCGGTGTTCTTGGTGTAATGGTCGAGCGTGTACGGCCCGGTGCCGACCAGGTGGCCAGCGCAGCGGTCCGCCGGTGGTGTCTTCAGCGACGACGGCGCCAGCATGCCGAGGAAGTGGCTCGCGGTGGCCTGCAGGAACTGGGCGTTCGGTTCACTGAACTCGACTCGCGCCACCCGGTCGCTGACCACCACGGTGCGCTGGTAGCCCGCAAGGAACTGCAGCGACTGCGGCTGCTCGGCGCCGTTGCGGACGATCTCGTCGAAGTTCTGCTTCACCGACGTCGCGTCGAAGGCCGTGCCGTCGGAGAAGGTGACCCCGTCACGCAGCGTGAAGGTGAACCGGGTGGCTGCGGAGTTCACGGCGTACTTGGTGGCGAGCCAACCGACGATCCTGCCGGTCTCCGGATCCTGATCGGTCAGCGAGTCGACCAGCTGTCGTGCCGGGTAGGCGCCGTCGTTGTTGCCGGCGACCCGTGGATTGATGCAGCTGGGATCGGAGGCCAGGGCGAAGCTGAAGTCGCTCTTCGTGGTCGGCTCGTCACCCGGTGCTGCTCCATTGCCGCCGCAGCCGACGACCAGCAGTGCCGCCACTGCGGTGCCGATCACGCCGCCGATCCGTTTGGTGATCATGATGCCGCCCGGTGCGACAACGGATCGGCGATCGGCTGCCGGCCGGCTTCCGGCAGGCCGAGATTCTCCCGCAGCGTGCCGCCCTCGTAGTCGGTGCGGTAAGCACCGAGATCCTGCAGTTCGGGGACGACGGTGTCGACGAAGCCGTCCAGCCCGGACGGAGTCAGGTGCGGCACCAGGATGAAGCCGTCGGCCTGTTCGTCGGCCACCGCATCGGCGAGCTGTCGGGCGACCTGGCGGGGTGTACCGACGAAGGTCCGCGACGCCTGCACCTCGATCATCAGCTCGCGGATGCTGAGCCCCTTCTCCCGGGCCAGCGTCCGGTAGCGGTCGGCAAGACCATCCTCGTCGTTGCGCCGCGACTGTCCCGCCACCACCGACGGGCCGCCGCGGTCGGGATCGACCGTGGGCAGCGGGCCGTCGGGATCGAGGTCGGACAGATCCCGGTTCCAGACCTGACCGAGCAGGTTGAGTGCGGTCTGTGGCGTGATCTGCGCCCGACGGATCCGATAGTCGTTGTGCTGTGCCTCCTCCTCGGTGTCGCCGAGGGCGAAGCTGACCCCGGGGAAGATCTTCAGCTCCTCGGGCTGCCGGCCGAAGCTCGCCGCGCGCTGTTTGAAGTCGGCATAGGAGGTCCGGCGTCGTTCGGCCGTGTCGAACCAGCGTCCGAAGATGGCGTCCGCAGTTCGGGCCCCGAAGTCGCGGCCGTCGGCGGAGTCACCGGCCTGAAAGATCACCGGATGTCCCTGCACCGGACGGGGTGTGTCGAACACCCCGCTGATGTCGAACTGCTCACTGTGGTGGCTGAACGGGCTGATCGCCCCGGGCCGGGTGAAATGATCAAGGTCGGCGACCACGGCATCGGCCTGCCAGCTGTCCCACAGCTCACGGGCGGTGCCGACGGAGTCCGCGGCCCGGACGTATCGGTCGGTGCGCGCCAGGTAGCCGCCGCGGCGGAAGTTCTCACCGGTGAAGGCGTCGGAGGAGGTCACGACGTTCCAGCCGGCACGGCCGTCGGACAGCAGGTCCAACGAGGCGAACTGCCGAGCCAACTCGTACGGCTCGTTGAAGGTGGCGTTGATCGTCCCGACCAGCCCGAGGTGCTCGGTCACCGCCGCCAGCGCCGCCAGCACCGGCAACGTGTCGGGCCGGCCGACGACATCAAGATCATGGATCTTGCCGTGCCGTTCGCGCAGCCGGAGGCCTTCGGCCAGGAAGAAGAAGTCGAACCTGCCCCGTTCCGCGCTCTGGGCGAGTTCGCGGAACGACCCGAACGCGATGTGACTGCCGGCCTGCGGGTCGGACCAGACGGTGTTGTGGTTGACGCCGGGAAAGTGTGCACCGAGCCGGACCTGCTTGGTCGGCCGCCCGGCTTGTCGATGGTCCTGCGATTGACTCATGATCAACTCCTCACGTACCGATTGACGGGTCTGGTCAGGCCGAAGCGTCCGCGAAGCGTCAGATCCCGATCGCCGGCTCGGAACAGGCCTCGTTCCTCCAGCTGAGGGACGACGGCGTCGGCGAACAGCTCCAACCCGCCCGGCAGTACCTCGAAGTTGATCAAGGCGCCGGCGAACCCGGCGGAGCCGATCCCGGCGAGCTCCTCGACGAGCGCTCCCGGCGTGCCCTCGAATCCGATCCCGCGGGCCGTCGGGCGCTGCGCCAGGCCGTGATCAAGAACCGCGCGCTGCTCCTTGACCTGATCGGCGGTGCCCGCCAGCAGGACCTGGTAGCCGACGAGCACCGGCAGCGGCTCGCTGCGGCCGGCCTCGAGTGCCGCCGCTCGGACCCCGTCGGCCAGGGTCCGGTCGGTTTCGAGATCACCGGCAGTGACGACGGCGACGTCGGCATGACGTCCGGCGTTGCTGGCCGCGGCCGCCGTCCGTACCACGAACACGGTCGGCGGCCGGCCCTGCGGCGGTCGCGGCGTGATCGACGGACCCTTGACCGAGAAGAACTCCCCGTCGAAGTCGACGTAGTGCAGTTTGTCCCGATCGATGAAGCGGCCGGTCGGCAGATCGCGGATCTCCGCGTCGTCCTCCCAGGAGTCGAACAGTCGCTGGACGACGTCGGCGACCTCGCCGGCCTCGGCGTCGGCCGTTTGGGGGTCGAGCAGCTCCCGTCGCCCGAAGTGCCGGTTCTGTTCCTCCGCGGTCGGGTCGGCGCTGCTGGCCGTGATCGGGGCCCAGCCGGCCCGCCCCTCACTGGTGTGGTCGAGGGTGGCCACCGCCTTGGAGATGTGGAACGGCTCGGCGTGGGTGACGGTGAATTCGGGCACCAGGCCGATGCCCCCGGTCACCGGCGCGAGTCGGCTGGCCAGCAATGCGGCGTCCAGCCGGCCACGGAAGTTGCGGTCGTCCTCGCTCTGCAACGCATAGCCGTCGGTGAAATAGGCGAAGTCGATCCCGGCCCGTTCGGCGACCCGGATCAGGTCGAGGTAGTAGCGCGCGCCGAAGGCACGGCGCGCCAGCTGCGGCCGAAGTCGCCACGCTCGGGGGTGGGTACCGAGCCCTTCGAGCGCGACACCGAGGTGCAGCGAGGTGGAGAGAGCCATCGGGCCGATCGTCCTTTCATGATCATCAGATTCTCTGTATTACCTACGGTTTAACTAGGATTTAGATCGACAGTTCACCGCGTCCTGGTCCTCTCGTCAGGGACCCCGATCTGATGGGCCCGCACTTGCCACTACCGCCCGGATGGGCCGTACAGCCATGTCTTCACCCGGGGCACCCCGCCGCGGAGGAGGGTTGCCGGTCAGCAAGCCGGGGCTTGGCGCTGACGCTCTTGACGAAGACAACGCTAACCCGCCGTCGCAGCAGCCCCGACCGGACGTCCGCGATGTGAACGCCGCTGTCTCGCTGTCACGAGACCGGAGCCCCCGACTCGAGATCACCTGGCCCGCAGACGGGCCGGCCCACGGGTCGTCGATGATCACCACGGCAATGCCCCACACACCGGGCCGGCCGGCGGGGGGCGCGGAATCGCTGCAGAGCAAGGAAAATCGAACACCCGTTGGTTATCCGGCAGAGGTCTCGCGGTGATCACCGTCAGGACACGAGCCTCGACAGCCACGGCACATCCAGGACACAACGCGGGAGTACGGCGCGTTGGCCCTGGAATCACGCGGCGGTCGCCCTACACTCGGCCATGGGTCGACCGCGCCGACCCGCCCTTCCCCTCGGCACCTTTTTGGAGCAGGCGTGACGATGACGAGTACGAGCGACCCGCTGGTCGGGCACGTACTCGACGGCCGCTACCAGGTCCTCGACCGGGTTGCCCGTGGCGGCATGGCGACCGTATACCGAGCCACCGACACCCGGCTCGGCCGGATGGTCGCGGTCAAGGTGATGCACGTCGGGCTCGGCGACGATGCCGACTTCGCGCGGAAGTTCGATCGCGAGGCCCGGTCCGCGGCCCGGTTGTCACACCCTCATGTGGTCTCGGTGTTCGACCAGGGGGACGACGCCGGACGCCCGTACATCGTGATGGAGCTGGTCGAGGGCCGAACCCTGCGCTCGGTGATCTCCCGGGAGTCGCCGCTGACTCCGATCCGCGCGCTGACCATGATCGAACCGGTGCTCAGCGCGCTGGCCGCCGCACACGAGGCGGGTCTGGTGCACCGCGACATCAAGCCGGAGAACGTGCTGATCTCCGAGCGCGGCGAGATCAAGGTCGGCGATTTCGGGCTGGCCCGCGCGGTCACGGCTCAGACGTCGACGGCCACCGCCGGACTGCTGATCGGCACGGTGTCCTACCTGCCACCGGAACTGGTCGTCTCCGGCAAGGCCGACGCGCGTTCCGATGTGTACAGCACCGGCGTCGTGCTGTTCGAGCTGCTCACCGGCCGCAAGCCGCACACCGGAGAGACCCCGATCCAGGTTGCCTACGCCCACGTCCACAACGATGTGCCGGCACCGTCGACCTTCCAGACCGCCGGGCCGATCCCGGACTACGTCGACGCCCTGATCGCGCGGGCGACGGCCCGCGATGCCGATGCTCGACCGCATGACGCCAAGATCCTGCTGGCCCAGGTCCGGCGGGTACGTTCCGCGCTGCAGGCCGGGCTGCGCTCCGATCCCGAGCTCAGCCAGGATCTGACGGTGCCGCTGCTGGCGTTGCGCCAGCAGCGAGCCCGCGACGCCGCCGACGAGGTCGACCCGTACGCGTCGACGACGGCCATCGGCCCGGCGCTGGAGGCAGCCGCGCTGCAGGAACGCGCGGAGTTCGCCGCCCAGCCGCAACAACCCCGGGCCGAACAGATCAGGGCCGAACAAATCCGGCCGGCGGTCGACCCGACACCGGCGGCCTACGCCGAGGACGAACAGGAGTTCACCCCCACCGACATCCGGTTCCTGAGCGGTCCGTCGACGCCGGCCCACCTGTCCTCACCGTCTACGGAGGACAGCGCCTCGTCGCAGCTGAGCCCGATCGACGTGGACGACGACCGGGACGTCCGGCGTCGGCGCCCGAATCAACCCGTACACCGCCCCCGGCACCGGTTCCGCGGTTGGATCGTGTTGATCTTGGTGCTGTTGCTGACCGCGGTCGCCGCCGCTGCCGGCTGGTATCTGGCCAAGGGACGCTTCACCTCGGCACCGGCGCTGACCTCGATGCCGCAGGCCCAGGCCAAGATCATCGCCCGCGAGGCGGGTCTGCAGATCGCCTTCGCCAAGGACTATTCCGAGACCGTGCCGAAGGGCAACGTGATCAACACCTCGCCGCAGCCAGGCGGCAAGATCCTGCGCGGTGGCGAGATCGACGCGACCGTCTCCCGTGGCCCGGAGCGGTATCCGATGCCGACGGTGGCCGGCTTGACCGAGGACTCGGCCGTTGCTGCCCTGGACCGCCAGCATCTTCGGTCCGGCACGGTGCACACCGATTACAGCGAGTCCGTCGACAAGGGCTTGGTGATCAAGGCCTCGGAGACACCCGGTGATCAACTCAAACCGGACAGCCGGATCGACCTGGTGATATCCGCCGGACCCCGCCCGATCACCATCACCGACTACACCGGCCGCCCCGCCGACCAGGCGGCAGCGGCCCTGAAGGACGCCGGCTTCACCGTCAAGATCAAGAACAAGCACTCGGCCACGGTGCCGCCGGGCGCGGTGATCAAGCAGTCACCGGACGACGGCGAGGGACACAAGGACGACCGGGTGACCCTGGTGACCTCGCTCGGACCGGTGATGGTGACTGTCCCGACCGTCAAGTCGATGGGGGTCGAAGCGGCCAAGAAGACCCTTGAGGACAAGGGATTCACGGTCCGGACCAACAAATCCGGCGTGCTCTTCCTCGGCCTCGGCTACGTCGCCGCCTCCGACCCCGCCGGCGGCACCAAGGCGCCGAAGGGCTCGACCATCACCCTGAGCCTGGTCTGAACCGGTCAGAAGCTCTGCGCACCGGCGCCGCGCAGATCGACCAGCTGGGTCGGCGTCATCGAGTTGATCCGCCCGAGCACCATCCCGCGACCGCGATCGTTGACCAGACCGTCGTGGATCGGGAAGCCGGTCGGGGCGCCGACGGCCCGCGCGAAGTCGATCCCCTCCTTCAGCGCCGCCCACGGCGCCTGGGTCGGGAAGGCCAGCAGGTCGACACCCTCGGGGGCGTACTCGTAGGAGTCGCCGGGATGGAACAGGGTCGGCTCCCCCGCGCCGCCGATCAGGTAGCCGACGTTGCCGATCCGCGGCACGTCGGCGTGGATGATCGCGTGCTGCCCGCCGGCGGCGGTGATGCTGAGCCCACCGATGGTGGTGCTGTCCCCCGGCGCCAGACTGCCGGCGCCGGGCAGCTCCGGGATCGGGCCGCCCTGGCCCTCCTTGCCGGCCAGCGCGAGCACCGACGGCTCGACGATCACGGTGGCGCCCGGATTGGCCCGCAGCAGCGCCGGGACGAATTCGGCGTCGATGTGATCGGCGTGCTGATGGGTGACCAGGATCGCGTCCAGGTCGGTCAGCTCATGCCACTCGGGATCGATGTTGCCGGGATCGAGCAGGATCCTCGCTCCATCGGTCTGGATCAGAATCGCGGAATGTCCCAGGTGAGTGATCTGCACGACTTCACCTTAGGCCTCGATCCGCCGATGTGCCGCGTAGCGAGCGGCACCAGACGGGTGCATCGGCAAGTTGCCGCCGCGAGGGCGGTCTGGTTGACCGTTGAGCGGCGGCAACGCCGCCGATGTGCCCGGATGGGGTCGCGCAGTAGCGGCACATTGGTGGATCGAGGCTTAGGCCTCGATCCGCCGATCTGCCGCGTCGCGAGCAGCACCAGACGGGTGCATCGGCGTGCCCGTCGGCCACGACCTCACGGTGGCGAGGAACACCGGTGCCTGATCAGCGGCCCGATCAGAGCCCGGAGCTCTGCAGGTCGATCACCGGCGCCGGCCGGTTGGCCCGGCTCTGCACCAGCCGCTCGGCGACCTGGAAGGCCAGCTCCAACGACTGGTTGCGATTCAGCCGCGGATCGCACAGCGTCTCGTACCGGCTGGCCAGGTCGGCCTCGGCGAGCTCGTGCGAACCGCCGACACACTCGGTGACGTCGTCGCCGGTGAGCTCGATGTGCACCCCACCCGGCCAGGTGCCGAGTTCGTCGTGCACGTCGAAGAAGCCGTTCACCTCGTCGATCACGTCGGAGAAGGCGCGGGTCTTGAAACCTCCGGCGGCCTCGTAGGTGTTGCCGTGCATCGGATCGCAGACCCAGGTCACGTGCCGCCCGCTGGCAGTGACCTTCTCCACCACGTCGGGCAACAGGTCGCGGATCTTGCCGGCCCCGAAGCGGGTGATGAAACTGATCCGTCCCGCCTCACCGTCGGGGTCGATCCGGTCGGCGAGCTCGAGCGCGGTGTCGGCCGTGGTCGTCGGTCCGAGCTTGACCGCCACCGGGTTGCGGACGTGCCGGATCAGCTCGACGTGCGCGCCGTCCAGTTGCCGGGTCCGCTCACCGATCCAGATCAGGTGGCCGGAGGTGTTGTACGGCCGATGGGTGCGGGAATCGATCCGGGTCATCGCGTGCTCGTACTCCAGGCTGAGACCCTCGTGACTGGAGTAGAAGTCGACTCGCCGGGTCGCCTCGCTCTCGATGCCGCAGGCCTCGATGAACGCCAACGCGCGTTCGATCTCGGCGGTCAGCTGCTCGTAGCGGACCCCGGCCGGGCTGCTCCGGACGAAGTCGGAATTCCACGAGTGCATGGTGCGCATGTCGGCGAAACCGCCGTTGACGAAGGCGCGGACCAGATTGAGCGTTGCCGAGGACGCGTTGTAGACGCCGAGCAATCGCTGCGGGTCATGACTGCGCGCCTCGGGGGTGAAGTCGAAGCCGTTGACCGCGTCACCACGGTAGGCCGGCAGCGTCACCTCACCACGGGTCTCGGTATCGGAGCTGCGCGGCTTGGTGAACTGACCCGCCATCCGGCCGATCTTGATCACCGGCACCTGAGCCGCGTAGGTGAGCACCAGGGCCATCGCCAGCAGCGTACGGAGCTTGTTCTGGATGTTGCCCGCTGTCACGCCGGCAAAGGTCTCGGCGCAGTCCCCGCCCTGCAGGATGAACGCCCGTCCGGCGGCCGCGCCGGCCATCTTCTCGCGGAGTTCGTCACACTCGCCGGCGAACACCAGCGGAGGCAGTCGACGCAGCCGCCGGACGACGTCGCCGACCTCGTCGGCATCGGCATAGGTCGGCTGCTGGAGCGGCTTCAGCGCGTGCAGATCCTTCAGCGTTGGCAGACTCGGCAGCTCAGACACAGCACAAGACTAATCTGCCCCGGCCGTACACGCCGCATCGGAGCTCGGGGATGGCCCCGCTCGCTGCACGCCGGCCGACGGATCGACTGATCGACGGTCAGGAGTAGTCCGGCAGCTCCAGCGCCGAATGCGCGGCGTTCCTGTCGGCCGGCAGCGTGGTCAACTGCCGGACGATCCGATTACGCTCGATCAGCGCCTGTGCGGTGCTCGGAAACATCATCGCATCGCCGGTGCTGACCAGGTCCTGGTTCTGCTCGACGAACGGCCTGACCAACTTCTCATAGCGTTCGACCGCTGTCTGGTGGTCTCCGGCCGTGGCCAACTCACCGGCCAGCACATAACCACCGACCAACGCCAGACTGGATCCCTGGCCGGTCAAGAATGACGGCGCGTACGCAGCATCGCCGAGGAGCACCAGCCGGCCCGAGGCCCAGCGCGGCATCCGGATCTGACTGATCACGTCGAAGAACAGGTCGTCGGCCGTACGCATGGCCTGCACGATCCGCGGCACCCACCAGCCGTCGCCGTCGAACGCCGAGGCGACCAGTTCCCGCTGGGCGGCCGGATCGCGGAATGCGTGGAACGGCGGCTCGACCAGCGACAGATTGAGGAACGCATGCACCGTGTCCGGATCATTGACCGCATACAGCGCCGCGGCGCGGCCGGGTTCGTTCCACAGCAGGGCTTCGTGGGACAGACCGAAGAGGTTGGGCATGGTGAACCCGGCGAAGGAGTAGCCGAGATACCGGTGGAACGGCTCCTCGGGACCGAAGACCTGCGCCCGGGTGGTCGAGTGCAAGCCGTCGGCCGCCACCACGAGATCGAAGGGTTCGGTCGCGCCCCCGGCGAACCGGACGTCGACCCGGTCGGCATCCTCGACCATTTCCTCGATCGAGTCATTGAAGCGGTATTCCACTCCGTCCCGAGTGGCGTCGTACAGCACCCGGGCGAGATCTCCGCGCGGCACCTCGAGGTCGCTCTCGTCGTCGCCGCCGGAGAACGCCTCCGGACGCACGCTGGCGATCGGCGCTCCGTCCGGTTCGACGAAGGAGATGGCACGCGTATTGACATGGGCGGCCCGCAGTTGCGGATAGATCCCCATCCGCCGGACCACCTCCAGGGCGGTCCCCCGGATGTCGATGGGATATCCGCCGCCCCGCAGCCGTGGTGCGCGTTCGACGACGGTGACCTCGAAGCCGTACCGCTGCAGCCAGTACGCAACCGCCGGGCCGGCGATGCTGGCACCGGAAACCAGGATCTTCATGATGTTCTCCGATCCGAACGGCGCGCGGACCTGCGTCGACCGCCCGAGAAATAGATACCGTAGGTAGCTGATTGCTGGAGGTTCCCATCGCCGCTGATCGGCACCTCCGCCAACAAAACTAACTAACTTAGGTATCTAATTCAAGGAATGGCAGGGACCGATGCCCGACAGCCCGCAGAACCCGCTGGCCGAGCACTACGCCGACCTGATGGCGGTGCTGCCCCGACTCACCCAGTTCGGTCACGCGATGAACCGCGGCCGGCTGGTCGAGCAGGCGCTGCGCGACGGCGGCGTCAGCCTCGACCGCCCGTCGATGTCGGTGCTGATGTCGCTGCTGCTGGCCGACGAACCGTTGCGGATCGGAGAGATCGCCCGCCGGATGCAGGTCGCCGGACCGCACGTCACTCGCCTGCTGCATGACCTGGAACGCCGTGGGTTGGCCCGTCGGGTCAGCGACCCGGCCGACGCCCGGGCCCGGCTCGTCGAGCTGACCCCGGAGGGTGCGGATGCCGCGAACGGCTACGTCCGCAGCATCGTCGGCTGGTTCGGTGACGCATTGACCGACTGGTCACCGGAGGACCTGCGCACCCTCGGGACCTTGTTGACCCGGTTGGTCGACGACCTCAACACCCACGTCGCCGAGGCCGCCGAGGAGAGCTCCGACGAGGCGTCCGACTGAGCGCAGTGCCGCAGCGGACGAGCCGCCGGTGCCGGGTTCACCAGCTGCGGGGCCCATCCGCCGCGGTTGCGATCGTGCCGACGAAGATCAGCGACGGAACGGGACGAGTCGGCGCAGCGCGGGAGTGCGCAGCCAGACGCCGAACCAGATGATCACGGCGGTGTAGACACCCGACATCACGTAGCCGAAGAACGGTTGGCCGGCGATCACGTTGCTGCAGACGGCTCCGCCGAGGAACGCGGTCAGCAGGATGGCACCGAAGGTCGAGGTCCGCGGCACCAGGTAGAGGCCGACAAAGATCAGCTGGATGATGCCGATCGGCAGAAACAGCTGCGGATCCATCCCGAGATTGTTCGCGCCGGCCTGGACCGACTGGCTGAGCAGCACGTGGTTGACACCGTCGAAGACCAGGAAGGCGCCACCGAAGGCGGTCAGGATCCAGCCGGCGATGGTGAGGCTCCGGCGCTGCGGTCTCGGCTGCTCGGCGGTCGGAACGGCACTGATCTGAACGGGATCGGTCAACGTGGTCATGATGATTTCTCCTTACTGAGAACGGATCTGGGCTGGACGGGAACCGGCTGCACGGAAACGGGGCCGCACGGGAACGGGGCTGGACGAGAACGGGGCCGGACCTCTGGTGTTCATCGGACGGCCACATCGAGGTCCATCGACATGACCTCCCACGCGTGGCCGTCCGGATCGGCGAAGCTGTGGCCGTACATCGGGCCGTCGGACATCGGCTCGCGCAGCGCCGAGCCGCCGGCCGCGAGGGCGCGGCCGACGAGGTCGTCGACCTGCTGCCTGCTGTCGCAGGTCAGGCAGTTGATCACCTCGGTGCTGTCATCGGCGATCGGCCGGGTGCTGAAGTCGGCGAATCGGTCGCGGGTCATCACCATCACGAAGATCGTGTCGGACACGACGATGCAACTGGTCCGCTGATCGGAGTAGGTCGGGTTGACCGTGAACCCCAGTCCGGCGTAGAAGGCGGTTGACCGGGCGACGTCGGCAACCGGCAGATTGACGAAGATCATGCGACTCATCGGCTTGTTCTCACACCCTGTGCTCGAGGCCCGTTGATCAGTGCCGATCAACCGGGCCGATGTGCTGTGTTGCAGGGGTAGACCGGGGCGGTACGCCGAACTCATCGGGTCCGCCCGAAGTTTCTTCTCGACCGGCGCACGGAAGGCTCGGCCTCGATCCGCCGATGTGCCCGGATGGGGTCGCGCCGTCGCGGCACATCGGTGGATCGGGGCTTAGATTTGGACCATGACGGTGATGGTCGAGGATGAGTTCAACGCGCTGGTCGAGCCGTTGCGCCGCGAACTGGTCGTGCACTGCTACCGGATGATGGGGTCGATCCACGACGCCGAGGAGCAGGTCCAGGAGACCTACATCCGGGCCTGGCGTGCGTTCCACGGTTTCGAACGCAGATCGTCGGTCCGCACCTGGCTCTACAAGATCGCCACCAACACCTGCCTGACCGCCTTGCAGTCCCGGACCCGGCGACCGGTCCCGACCGGGCTCGGGCAACCGGCCGCCGATCCGCGCGGACCGTTGGAGGCCAGACTCGAGATCGACTGGCTGGAGCCACTCCCGGACGCCATGATCTGGGCCGAAGGCAGCAGCGACCCCGCCGAGGTCGTGATCACCAAGGACAGTGTTCGGCTGGCCTACATCGCCGCCCTGCAACTGCTCACCGCTCAGCAGCGGGCGGTGATCATCCTGCGTGAGGTGCTGCAGTGGCGTGCCCAGGAGGTCGCCGACGCTCTCGACCTGTCGGTCGCCTCGGTGAACAGCAGCCTGCAGCGGGCCCGCGCCCACCTGGCCGGTATCGACGCCGAGACGCTGCCGCCGATCGATCCGTCCGACGAACGGACCGCGACGTTGATCAAGGACTTCGCCGACGCCTTCGAGCAGTACGACGTGACCAAGATCGTTTCGCTGCTCGCCGATGACGCGATCTGGGAGATGCCGCCGTTCCTGGGTTGGTACCAGGGTGCGGAGAACATCGGTGCGCTGATCAGCAACCACTGCCCCGCCGACGGCCCGGGCGATCAGCTGATCACCTTCACCTGGGCCAACGGGGCGCCGGTGTTGGCGCTCTACATGCGCTCATCCGACGGATCCCATCGAGCCTTCCAGTTGCAGCAGTTGACGATCGGCGACGGCCTGGTGCAGCACGTCGAGTGCTACTTCGACACGAGACTGTTCGCAGCCTTCGGCCTGCCCGACGTCTATCCCGCCGACTGAACCCGCCCTTCGACAGGCTCAGGGACCTTGGACAGGGTGTCAGGTACCTTCGGGTGGCGGCGGTTCGTCCGGGGCTTCGGTCGGCTTGGCGCGGGCCGAGGTGGCGTAGCTGTCGACGTAGGTCTGCCCGGACAGTTCCATGATCGCGTACATGATCTCGTCGGTGACCGATCGCAGGATGAATCGATCGGTCGACAGCCCGACGTAGCGACCGAAGTCCAGCGGTTCACCGAAGGTGACGGTCGGGCTGATCACCTTGGCCAGCACCTTCCCGGTCGGGGCGATCACGTCGGTGCCGGTGACCGCCGTCGGGATCACCGGGACGCCGGCCTCCAACGCCAACCGGGCGACCCCGGTACGGCCCTTGTAGAGCCGGCCGTCGTGGCTGCGGGTGCCTTCGGGGAAGATGCCGAACAACTCGCCGCGGCGCAACACCTTCTGCCCGGCCTGCAGCGCGGACTCGCTGGCCCGGCCGCCGCTGCGGTCGACCGGCACCTGACCGGTGCCCTTGAAGAACCGGCGCTGCGCCCAGCCACGGACCCCGGCGCCGGTGAAGTAGTCGGACTTGGCCACGAAGGTCACCCGACGGTGCAGCGCGAGCGGGATGAACATCCAGTCCACGTAGGACAGGTGATTGGAGGCCAGGATCGCCGGGCCGATCTTCGGCACGTTGTGCACGCCCTCGTAGTTCGGCCGGAACAACCGGTCGACGCCGGGGCCGAGGATGACGTTGCGCAGCAGCCAATAGAGCACCGCTCCGGCATTGGACTCCTCGTCCTCGGGGCCGCGCAGCTTTTCCGGCACCGAGATGTCCGGCACCTTGAATTCGGGGACCTTCAGGTCGCGTCGGCGCACCACCGGCAGCCGGTCCCGGAGCCGACGCTTCTCGCCGTCGGCCGCCATCAGGCTGCCTCGGCCTCCCGTCCGGGCAACGGTGGGGCCTCCTTACCCAGGCCGGGGCGTTCGAGCACCTGCGCGTCCAGCGGCTGCCCGCGGCGGATCCCGGCCTTGACCGCCGAGACGTAGGCGTCGACGTAGGTCTGGCCGGACAGTTCCATGATCGCGTTCATCATCTCGTCGGTGATCCAGCGCAGCGTGTCCCGGTTGTTGCCGGCACCGCGGTAGGCGGAGAAGTCCATCGGCTTGCCGATCCGGATGCCGGGGCGTCGCAGCCGCGGGATCCGCAGCCGGCCCTTGAACATCTTGGTGTTGGAGACCGCGATCGGGATCACCGGGACGCCGTTCTGCAGGGCCAGCCGAGCGGCGCCGGTGCGACCGCGGTAGAGCCGACCGTCCGGGGAACGGCCGCCCTCGGGGAACATGATCAACAGGTTGCCCTCGTGCAGCACCCGGACGAAACCGGCCATGTCGTCGGCGCTGCGTTGTCCGCCGGAACGATCCAGCGGCGTCATCCTGATGCCGCGCAGGAACCACTTCAGCGCCCATCCCTTGAAGCCGCCCATCGAGTACAACTCCGCCTTCGGGGTGAAGTAGAGCCGACGCTTCAGCATGGCGGGCAGCAGGATGGTCTCGCCTTCGGCGAGATGGTTGGCGACCAGGATGGCCGGACCATCGGCGGGAAGATTCTCCTCACCCTCGATCCAGGGTCGCCACCAGGCGCTGAACAGGGGCTGGGCGATCCCACGCTTCAACAGCCAGTACAACAAGTTCCCTCCAGGCACGGGTTCGCCGACATCACGACACCTACGTGCGGTGATCCTACTGGTGCGGCTCGGATCGGGCTCGTTGACGAGCCCGGGTCGTCGCCACAGGTCGAGGAGGGGTGGTGTCTGCGGATTCGGTCCTCGGCCGGTCGAACGGCCGGATACGCTCGTATCCATGAAGCTCCTGCCGAAGCGTTGGTTTCGTAGCGATCGCGCGGCAGGATCCACCGGCCCCGCCTCGATCGGACCCGCCTCGATCAGACCCGCCTCGATCAGACCGGGTGCCGAACCGTACGCCGCCGGCGACGGCGACGTCGGTGTGCTGTTGATCCACGGCTTCACCGGCTCCCCCGCATCGCTGCGGCCCTGGGCCGAGCAACTGGTGGCCGAGGGCTACCGGGTCCGGGTGCCGCGGCTGCCCGGTCACGGCACGTCCTGGCAGGAACTGAATCTGACCGGTTGGCATGACTGGTATCGGACGGTCGAGCAGGCCTATCTCGAACTGGCCGGTAGTACCCGGACGGTGGTCGTCGGTGGGCTGTCGATGGGCGGCGCACTGGCCCTCCGACTCGCCGAACTGCATCCGGTCGCTGGACTCTGTCTGGTCAATCCGGCGCTGCGCAACAACGATCCGCGGCTGGTGCTGTTGCCGATCCTGAAGCGGATCATCGCGTCGACGCCGGGGATCAGCAATGACATCGCCAGACCGTTCGCCGACGAGATCGGCTACAGCCGGACGCCGCTGCGTGCGGTCGGCTCGATGCTGCAGTTGTGGGATGTCACGATCGCCTCCCTGCACCGGGTCGACTGTCCGATCCTGCTGTTCCGTTCACTGCACGACCACGTCGTCGACCCGTCCTCGGTCCGGCTGCTCCGGGACCGGATCGGCAGCGCCGAGATCGACGAGCGCGAGCTGCGGCTGAGCTTCCACGTCGCCACCTTGGACTACGACGCGCCGTACATCATCAGCGAGTCGAGCCGATTCGTCCGCCGGGTCAGCAGCGATCGGATCAAGCAATAGAGAATCGCCACCGCGATGACTACCCTGAAGTCATGAGGGACGCGCGGAACGACGATTCGCGCCCCGAGGACGACCAAGCGGCGATCGACCGGGCTTTCGCCGAGCTGGTCGCCGACTTCCACCGCTCCCCCGATGCGCCCATCGGGCGCCGCCCCTTCGGTGCGGAGTCGGGCAGTGCTGCCGACTCGCACCCGATGACCGGGGCGGGCGAACCCACCGAGGCGGCCACTCCCGGCGAATCGACCGGCCCTGGCGAATCGACCGGCCCTGGCGAATCGACCGGTCTCGGCGAACCGGGCGGCCCCGCCGGACCGAGCGATCGGGACGGAGCAATCGGCGCCGGCGATCCGGCATCGACCGCCGGCGATCCGACCCACGACGATCAGGACCCAGAATCCCAGAACCCTGACCGCCGAATCCCCGACCACCCGTTCCCCGACGACCTCGCTGATGGGCCGGCCTGGCCGACGGAGCGTCGGCGGGACCCGAGGTCGGCCCGGCCGCCGTTCGAATTCCGACTCGATCTGGACGAATCGGTTGCCGCAGAGCCCGACGAGCCGGAGGAACGGTACATCCCGCCACCGGCTCCGCCGCTGCCTCGGCCGACCGGACCGGTGTTCGTCGGCTGGCTGGGCATCGTCTACGCGATCGTCGCGATGTTCCTGTTGGCCTTCGGCGTGCCGCTGCCGCAATGGGCCGGCTGGATCGCCATCGCGTCGTTCCTCGGCGGTCTGGCGCTGCTGCTCAGCCGGCTGCCCCGACACCGTCCACCGGACGACGACGACGGCGCCCGCCTCTGACTGCCCCGATCATCCGACGGCACGATGATCCGACGGCACGAACATCCCGACGGCAGATCATCCCCAGCAGCAGACGGATCAGTCCGCGCGGCGATGGACCCGCTTGACCGCCGACTGACGCAGTGCCCCGGGTTCACGGCGGCGGGCCCGCTTGGCACCGCGCCGGCGACGCGGCCAGAAGCCGCCGACCGCCCGTCCGGGCGGCTCGATCAGCGAGTGCCGGGCCAGATCCGCGGCGCCGATCAGGCCGGCGTCGTTGCGGAACGACGCCAACTCGATCCTGGCCTCGGGGCGGTACCCGCGACCGGTCAGGGTGCGCCGGAACGATTCCCGGGCCGGGGCGAGCAGCAGCTCGCCGGCCGCGCTGACACCGCCGCCGACAACCACCAGTTCGGGATCCAGCGCGGCGGCCAGGTTGGCGATCCCGATCCCCAGCCAGCGGCCGATGTCGGCCAGCAACTCGCGGGCCAGCGGCTCACCGCCGACCGCGGCCTGGGTGATCGCCGGACCGTTGATCTCGTCGACGCCACCGACGGCGTCCAACAGCCCCTGGACCACCGGAGAACCCGACGAGATCAGTTCCTTGGCGTCACGCACCAGCGCGTTGCCGGAGGCGTACTGCTCCCAGCAGCCGCGGTTCCCGCACTCGCACAGGTGGCCACCGGGCACCACGATCATGTGGCCCCATTCACCGGCCATCCCGTAGCTGCCGCGGAACAACTGACCGTTCAGCACCAGCCCACCGCCGATGCCGGTGCCGAGGGTGATGCAGACCATCACCGATGCGCCCTGGCCGGCACCGAAGCGGTATTCGGCCCAGGCTGCCGCGTTGGCGTCGTTGTCCACGATCAGCGGTAGGTCGATGCGATCTTCGAGGCGTTCCTTCAACGGCTCCTGGCGCCAGGCCAGATGCGGGGAGAATCGGACCACCGCCTGGTCGGTGTCGACCCAGCCGGCGGCACCGATGCCGACGGTCTCGACCGGATGCTTGGCCCGCAACTCACCGACCGCGGCGGCGATGGTGTCCTCCACCGCCTGCGCACTGCGGGAGGGCGTTGCCGCCAGCTTCCGCTCGATGATGGTGCCCTGACCGTCGACCACGCCGGCAGCGACCTTGGTACCGCCGATGTCGACCCCGATGCCGTACGGGACCGCGACCGGCGCCCGGTTCCGAGCGACCGGTCGGGTCGCCCGGGCCATCACCGTCCGTCCCGCACCGCGGCCACCTGACGTTTCAGTCCCTTCAGCGCGGCGTCGATGATGGTCTTCTCCGCCGTCCGCTTCAGCAGCCCCGGCAACGGCAGGTTGACGTCGACGCTCAGGGTGTAGGTCACCTTGGTCCCGGCAGCGATCTGCTCGATCTCGTACGACCCGTCCATCGCCTTCAGCGTCCTGCCCTCGATCAGCTTCCAGCTGACCCGTTCGGGCTGCCACTGGTAGGCCACCGTGTAGTCGTCGGAGAGCAGCTTGTGTTCCAGCACCATCCGAACGGTGTCCGGACGGTCGTCCCGGGTGGTCAGCACCTCGACGGTGCTGAGCGCGTCCACCCACTGCGGGTAACCGTCCAGGTCGGCGATCACCGCCATCACCTGATCCGGATCCGCGGGGATCTCGATGCTGGACTGCGTGCTGTTGGCCACCGGGTCAGCCTAATCCGCTGCCCACCGGTCCCGATGGCGAGGTGTTCAGCCTGCGGACTCCCGGGCCGGTCCGGTCGGTTTCAGCGGCCCAGCGCGGCGGTGACCGCGTCCGCGACGACCGATCCGGCGTACCGGTCGGCCACGAAGCGTCGGCCGGCGGCACCCATCGTCGCTGCCAGCGTCCGGTCGGTCAGCATCCGGTCGATCCTGCTCGCCAAGCCCCGTACGTCCTCGGGGTCGACGACGAAGCCTGTTTCGCCTTCGATCACCGTCTCCGGCGCTCCCCCGGACCGGCCGACGATCACCGGCAGCCCACTCGCGGCGGCCTCCAGGAAGCCCAGGCCGAGCCCTTCCGGATGGAGTCCGGCCCACCGGGTTCGGACCGGCAGCGCGAACACCGTCGCGGTCCGCAGCAGCCGGGCCACCTCGGCCCGGTCCACGGCCCCGGTGAACCGCACCGACGCCCCGAGCCGAAGCCGGTCGGCCAGTCGACGCAACGCGGGCGCCTGTGGCCCGTCGCCGACCAGCACCAGTTCCCGATCCGGATCGGTCGGGCCGTCGTCCAGCACCCGCCGCCAGGCCCGCAGCAGGGTGTCGAATCCCTTCTGCCGGACCATCCGTCCGACCGCGACACAACGCAGCAAGCGATGATCAACTCCCGCGGACGGCTGCTCCGGGGTGAACCGGGCGAGGTCGATCGGCGGCGAGATCCTGATCATGGTCGCGCGGGCCGCCGGGCTCAGCGCCGGGGCGATCCGCGCTGCGGTGTAGTCGGAGATGTAGGAGACGTGATCGACATCGTCGGCCATCCGGCGCAGCAGACGGGCACTGCCGGGTACGGTCGCCCACCAGCTCTCGTGGCCGTGGCTGATCGCCAACAGTCGCCGGGCACCGGCGGCACGCACGGTCGGCGCCAGCAGGGCCAACGGTGCCATCGCTCCGAAGATCACCGCGTCCACCCGGTGCCGACGGATCAGGTCGGCGGCGCGGCGGCCGACGGCGGGGGTCGGCAGCAGCAGTCGTCCGAACCGGTGCACCGGGAAGTTGATCTTGCTGTCGTGACGATGCCAGCCCGGGGTGTGCCGGGTCAGCACGACCACGTCCTCGTCGAGCAGCCCACAGAGCTCACCGACGAAGCCCTCGATCCCGCCCACCGTGGGAGGGAAGTCGTTGCTGATGATCAACACCGGCGGCACGGTCAGATGCTTCCTCGGGCCGCCGCCTGCTGCAGGAAGGTCCGCCAGTCGGCCACGAGCTGATCCTGGTCGATACCGAGTGTCGCCCGGGCAGCCGGGGCGACGGCGCCGGTGGGAGAACGGTCGACCGCAGCGTAGAAGGCCAGCAGCTTGTCCTCGCCGTAGCGCTGGGCGATCTGGTAGCAGGCCAACCAGGCCTCGGTGTAACTCCGTTCGAGGTCGGCACCACTGGCCCGGAACGCTTGCTGGTCAGGCAATTCCGCCGGCGGACCGGAAGCGGCGACCTGGGTCAGCAGCTTGTCGGCGGCAGCATCCTCGGCCTGCGGATAGGTCTGATAGGCGACGTAGTCGGCCAGTCCCTCGATCAGCCAGGTCGGTGCCGCCGAGGCGGGCGACGCGGTGGCGACATGCACGGTCTCATGGGTGAGCACGATGTCTGCGCTCAGTCCGTCCCGGGCGTTGACCGGATTGATCATCACCCGGATCGGCGCGGTCCCGGTGGACGATCCGTCCGGCCAGGTGATCGCCGCCAGTCCGGATTCGGCGCCGGACCCGACGCCGAGCATCTGCTCCAACAGCCCTTCGGTGCTGGGGATGATCACGACCAGCCGCTGGTTCCAGCCGTCGAACCGACCGGACAGTCGTCGTGCCACGTCCTGCACCGCATCGTCGGCGCGGGACAGCCAGGCCGCGGTGTCCACCGAATCGCCGCCGATCACCGTCGCCCGGTGATCATGATCGACATGCACCGGTTCCAACCACCACAGTGGGGTCGGCCGGTCACCGTCCGGACCGTCGCTGGTCCCGGCCCAGGCCAACCCTGATCCGTCGCCCGCCGGGACGACCGTGATCCAGACCGTCTGGTCGCTGGCTCTGCGATCACCGGAAACCGCCCAGCCGACCCGGATCTCGGCGGCGTAGGCCTGATCGCCGAGCAGGTCGGCGCGATCCTGGGCCAGCCGGCGCTGGTGTCCGGTCGGGTGCAGCGTGAACGCGGTCGGCCGGATGGCCAGCAGGTTGTCCATGATCATCCGGGCCGTAGCGTCGAAGTTGCGATCACGGTCCGAGACCAGGGACAGCAAGCCGCGGCGGTCCCGTCGGTCGACGGCGGTGGTCATCCGGTGCACCAGGTCCTGCAGCTGCGCCGACTCGGTCGGGGTACTGGCCCTGCTGCTGGTCTGAGCCGGTGGTCCGGCGAGGTCGGAGCAGCCGACCAGAAGACCGAACAGGCCCGCCAGCACCAGGCCGATCACGGCCTGGAGGCTGACGAGCCTGGGAGATGGTTTGGCGGCCACCCGATTCCGGTCGGGACCCGGATCAGCCGGGCCGAACGGCGCCGGAGAACGGCATGTAGCTCATCTTGATGTACTCCACGGACTTGCCGGGACGCGGTGCGTGGATGATCGAACCGTTGCCGACGTAGATGCCGACGTGGCTCGGGGCGGTCGAGCTGTAGAAGAAGACCAGGTCGCCGGGCTGCAGATCCGACTTCGACACCCGGGTGCCGTCGTTGATCTGGGACTGTGAGGTGCGGCTGAGCTGGACACCGACCGACTTCCAGGCGGCCAGCGTCAGGCCGGAGCAGTCGTAGGCGTTCGGGCCGGTCGCGGAGAAGACGTACGGCTTGCCGATCTGGGCCTTGGCGAAGGCGACCACCTCGGCACCCTTGCTGGATCCGGAGGAGGACGACGAGGAGTCGTCGGAGGTCGCGGCCTTGACGCTGGAGTCCGACGTCGAGTCGGTGGTGGTCGCCGTGCTGCTCGACGATCCGGACTGCGCGGAGTCGGCGGCGTTCTTGGCTTCCTGTTCCTGCCGCTTCTGCTCCAGCTCCAGCCGCTTGCGCTCCTCGGCGGTGAGCTTGTCCAACACGCCCTGGGCCTGGTCGACCTTGTCGTCGGCCTTGGTCCGCAGTGCGGCAAGCTTCTTCTGGTCCTCACCCAGGGTGGCGACCTCGGCCTTGGTCGAACGCTGCAGGTCGGCCAGGTTGGCCTGCTCGACCTGGTAGTCCTGCAGGGCCGAATTCTGGTTCTGGCTGACCTTCTCGACGGTGGCGATCTGGTTCAGGAAGCCGGAGGTGTCGCGGGTCAGGAAGAGCTTGGTACGGGTGTCCAGGCTGCGATTCTGGAACTGAGCGAGCGCGACCTTGCTGACCCGGGACCGCATCTCGGCGACCTTGGCGGTCTGTGCCTTGACGTCGGCCTGCTTGTCCTTCAGCTCCTTGTTGCTCTGATCGAGCTTCTCCTTGAGCGTGAGGTACTCCTGGTCGGTCGCCGCGGCCTCCTGCTGCAGCTTCTCGACCTGGGCCTTGGCCTGGGCGATGTTCTCCGCCGCCGGATCGGCAGCCGCGAACTGGGGGCACAGCGACAGCGTGCCGGCCAGGACGGCTCCCGACAGTGAAACAGCGGCTCCCCGCCGTAGCCAGCGTGAACTCACGCGCAGTCCTCCCAGTCGCACGGCATCCGGTCGGCGACCGTCAGGTCACCCGACGAGCCGAATGCCAGGTAGCACATTAGGTCACGATTTGATTACTGGCAATTCCGGGTCCGGATCCCGACCACGTGTCCAGTGTCACACTCGTGACCGACCTGCGGGCCGATCTCGACATCAAAAACGGCCCTGCCGGCGCCTTCGGACGCCCACGGCACCGGCCGCCGCGACGCCCCGGTCGGGCCGTGCACGGTGGCCAGACCGGACGGCCCGGACGGAACGTCGAGGAGCAGCGACACCACACACTCCGCGCAGCTGTGCGAGCGGCCGCCGATCACGCTTTCCGGCTCCGTCGGCCCTGTTTCCTGCACGGACGGGCTTGTTTCGGCGTGGGCGGCGACCGCGCCGTCCCCGACCGGGCATCCGGCGCAGTCGATCCTGGTGACATCGTTCATGGCCGACACTGTGCCGTCGACCACCGACGGTTCTGTCCGCCCGAGTCCCGACCGTTCCGCCGTCGAGCCGTCCGGCGAACCGTGACGACCAGGAATGTCCGAGCCTCGTCCTACCGTCGGCGGCATGGGATCGGCAGGTCGAACACAGGATCGAAAACAGAGTCGAACGCAGACGAGTAGCAAAGCGAATTCGGGGGCAAAAACTCAGCCGAAACACAACTCTCTGCAGGACTCGTTCGACGATCTCGGAGTGCCCCTGTCGGAGACCACGTTCTGTGTGGTCGACCTGGAGACCACCGGCAGCACCGAGGAGGACGCGATCACCGAGTTCGGCGCGGTGAAGGTCCGCGGCGGTGAGGTGCTCGGCGAGTTCCAGACCCTGGTCAACCCGCACACCCACATCCCGCCGTTGGTCGCCGTGCTGACCGGGATCACCAATCAGATGGTGGCGACCGCACCGACCATCGACCGGGTGCTGCCGGCGTTCCTGGAGTTCGCCCACGGTTGCGTGCTGGTCGCCCACAATGCTCGCTTCGACGTCGGCTTCCTGCGTCGCAACTGCGCCGCCCTGGGCTATCCGTGGCCGAAGGTCGGCATCCTGGACACCGTCGCCCTGGCCCGGCACATCCTGCTCGCCGACGAGGTGCCGGATTGTCGGCTGTCCACCCTGTCCCGGCATTTCGGCACCACCGTCACACCCAACCACCGCGCACTCAAGGACGCCCAGGCCACCGTCGAGGTGCTGCACGCGCTGATCGAGCGGGTCGGCAACCTCGGCGTCGGCAGCTATGAGGAGCTGCGCGAGTTCACCCTGAAGGTGTCGCCGCAGCGCCGTTCGAAGCGGAGTTGGGCCAAGGATCTGCCCGAGGAGCCCGGCGTCTACTTCTTCGTCGCCGACAATCCGATCTCCGGCGATCCCGAGGACCGGCAGATCCTCTACGTCGGCAAGAGCAGCAACCTGCGACGACGGGTGCGCAGCTACTTCACCGCCTCGGAGAAGCGACCGCGGATGGAGGAGATGATCCGCGTCTCCACCGGAGTCGAGGCCCATCCGTGTCAGACCCCGCTGCATGCCGAGGTCACCGAGCTACGGATGATCGCGGCGCACGCGCCGCGCTACAACCGGCGTTCGAAGTTTCCCGAACGGCAGCATTGGATCAAGATCACCGAGGAGGCCTTCCCCCGGCTGTCCCGGGTCACCCAGGTCCGCGACGACCGGGCGACCTATTTCGGCCCGTTCGGTCGTCGGCAGGGTTGTGAGGATGTGGTCGACGCGTTGTACGACGCGTTCCCGATCCGGCAGTGCACCCAGCGGCTGTCGGTGACCAAACCGAGTCCGGCGTGTGCGTTGGCCGGCATCCATCGCTGCGTCGCGCCGTGCGACCACAGCACCTCGGCCGACGACTACGCCGCACTGGTCGGGCAGGTCCGGAGCACGCTGCTCAGCGACGTCCGGCCGGCCTGCGCGGCGTTGCGCCGGCGGCTCCGGCGGCTGGTCACCGAGCAGCGCTACGAGGAGGCCGAGACCGTACGCCGTCGGGTGGCCGCGCTGCTCGACGCCGCGGCCCGGTTCCACCGGGTCACCAGCCTGGCCGGCTGCCGACAGATCGTCGCCGCCCGCTGGGAGGCACCGCAGTGGCAGATCCACGTCATCCGACACGGTCGGCTCGCCGCCGCCGGAGTGGCCCGACCGGGCGAGGTGCCGCAGGCCGTGGCGCGGGCCCTGGTGGCGACCGCCGAGACCGTGCCGCCGCCGGTCGGTCCGCAATCGGCCGCGACGGTCGAGGAGAGCCTGCGGATCGCCGACTGGATGGAACGGCCCGGCGTCCGGCTGATCGAGATCGACGGCGACTGGGCCTGGCCGCTGTACGGCGTGCTCAGCCATCAGAGCCTGGTCGAGCAGCTGCTCGGGGCGGAGCAGCCGGCGCCGTCGAGCGCGGGGTCCCGCACCATCGCCGAGGTGTCCACAGCCGAACAGCCGGACGCCGAGCACATCGGCAGCCTGGCGGCGAGCGGTCGGACGCCGGGAACTCCGAGGCCGAGCGCACCGGGCGACCGAGCCGTGCTCCAGTAGGATGATCGCCATGGTGACGGCGATCGTTTTCGTGAAGGCCGAGGTCTCGCAGATCCCGGACGTGGCCGAGCAGATCGCGGCGCTGCCCGGAGTGAGCGAGGTGTACTCCGTGACGGGCGCGATCGATCTGATCGCGATGGTTCGGGTGAGCACCCACGACCAGGTCGCCGAGGTGATCGCCGATCAGCTGAACAAGGTGCCCGGTGTGCTCAGCACCGAGACCCACATCGCGTTCCGGGCCTACTCCAGCCATGACCTCGAGGCCGCGTTCTCGCTGGGTACGGCCTGAGCCGCCGCTTGCGATGGCGAACTCCGATCGTCCGAGCGAACCGTTGACCGGTCAGCTCCCGCCGGCACCTACCCAGCCCGACCTGAAGCGGCCCGACCAGCACCCGGGGCCAGGACTGCAGGGACCGGCACTGCGCGGCACGGCCGAGAGCGATCGGTCGGCGGCCGATAGCGACGTACCTACGTCGCCGTCCAGGGATGCGGCGCCGAGGACGGCGGACCGGGCAGCTCCGTCGACATTCGATCCGTTCGACGAGCCCGACGAGATCGCCCCGGTGGACTGGCAGGCCGACCCGGCACACTGGCTGCCCGGCCGGGCACTCCCGATCGCTGCCGGCATCGTGCTGTTGATCACCGTCGCAACCATCGTGATCTGCCTGATCATCTGGCTGACACCGCCGATGGAGCCGTTGAAGATCCCGGTCGTCGGCAAGGCCTGACCGGACCGACCCTCGGTCACCGATCCTCAGACGGTCCCGTAACTGACCATCGTCTTGATCACGACCACGGCCGCGCAGAGCACCACGATGCCGACCAGACCGGCCACCTGGAGCTGAGCCCGCCGCACCCGCGGCGGATAGACCAGCGCGATCCCGGCCAGTCCGCCCAGCAGGATCCCCCCGATCTGCGCTACCCAGACCAGGCTGCCGAAACCGACCACCAGGTTGAGCAGCACCAAGATCACCAGCAACCCGATGTCGGGTCTGATGTCCTCACCGTGCTTGTACTTGATCACGCCGTTGGCGGTCAGCAGCCCGATCACCGCGGCCGATGCTCCACCGACCGCACCGACGCTCGGCGAGCCGACGGCGTACAGCAGGGTCGCGCCGCCGAGCCCGGCCAGGGCGTAGAGCACCAGGAATCGCCAGCCACCGAGCTGATCCTCCAGGGGCCGGCCGACGAACCACAGCACCAGCGCGATCATCGCCGTGTTCAACAGTCCGTAGGAGGTGAAGCCGTAGCTGACCAGGCGCCACACCTGCCCTTCGGCGACGGCCAGGTTGCTCATCGAGAACAGGCCGATCAGCAGATTGCGGGAGATCAGGTTGATCACGTAGAAGGCGACCAGTACGCCGATCAGCACCTTGGTGACGGCGCCGCCGCGCAGTTTGAGGGCTGCCCCGAACGAGGTCCGCGGTCGACGCGTCGTGCTCTGACCGAGCCGGATGCAGTCGGGGCATTGAAAGCCGACCGAGGCGGGATTCATGCACTCGCCGCAGATCGGCTTCCCGCAGCGCTGGCAGCGGATGCCGGTGGAACGGTCCGGATGGCGGTAACACCCTTCGAAGCTGGGTGCACTGAAGTCAGGCCGGCTCACCGGCGGTCCCCTGATCGTCGTGTCGGCACCAGCATTGTTCGCACAGGCGCACTGTATGTGAGTGGTACAAGTTGATCTTGGCCGGACGCGGACCCGGTGCGGGTGGCAACGGATCCGCGGCGGCACGATCGATCAGTTCAGCTCGACGGTCTCGATCACGACCGGTTCCTTGGGCAGGTCGTTGAAACCGGTCGGGGTGGTCGCGATCTTGTCCACCACCTCGCGGCTGGTCTGATCAGCGACCTCGCCGAAGATGGTGTGTCGCCGGTTCAGGTGCGGCTGCGGACCGACGGTGATGAAGAACTGCGAGCCGTTGGTGCCGGGGCCCGCATTGGCCATCGCCAGCAGGTAGGGCTTGTCGAACTGCAGTTCGGGATGGAACTCATCGGCGAAGGTGTAGCCCGGGCCGCCGGTGCCGTTGCCGGCCGGGTCGCCGCCCTGGATCATGAAGCCGGGGATCACCCGATGGAAAGTGAGCCCGTCGTAGAACTTGCCGGTCGTCTTGGCGCCGGTCTCGGCGTCCCGGTATTCCTTGCTGCCGTCGGCGAGGCCGACGAAATTGGCGACCGTCTTCGGTGCGTGGTTGCCGAACAGGTTGATGACGATGTCGCCGTGATTGGTGTGCAGGGTCGCCGTCGTGGCGCCCGCCGAGCTCGATGCGGTCACAGTGGATCCCTTCGATCGCGATATCCGATGCGGCAGCCGCGTGGCCGCCTGATTGCTCGCCGTGGTGGCGGATTGCTCGCCGAGGAGGGCGCTGAACAATTGGCTCGTCGCGAGCGCCGCGATGTGCGTGCACGGGCACGTCGCGGGAGCGAAGGCGGGCCGGGGCCCGTCGAGCGAGCGCGGCGCCGCCCGTGTGCGTGCAGCGTGGTGCGTAGCAGAGCGAATTGTTCAGCGCACTCCTAGGTAGCGGGAAGAAACTCTAACCGCTCCGGCTCGGGGACATCTGGGGGTCTGCACGGCAAGCCTCCGGGTCTTCGCCCGGACCGGGCCCCGGGGCTGGACATCCCGACCGGTGGCAACGATACGGTTGATGGGCTCCATCCTTGGAGCAACCACCGCGCGTCCAACGCGCAGAATCGGAGGAACCGTGACTCCCAAGTTGCAGGAGGGCCGCCGCGATCTCGCCGCCGCCCCGGAGAACTTGCCCGTCGGACAACTCGTCCAGCAGACGGCTGACCGGATCGGTCCGCTGGCCCACGACGCTGCCGATCGGATCGGACCGCTCGTGCACGAGGCCGCGGACCGGATCGGACCGCTGGCCCACGACGCCGCCGAGCGGATCGCGCCGCTGGCTCAGGCAGCCGTGGACAAGGCCCAGCCCTACGCCGTGCAAGCTGCCGATCGGGTCCGTCCCTACGCCGAACAGGCATCCGAACGGGTCCGTCCCTATGCCGAACAGGCAGCGCAGCGGCTCGAGCCGTACGCGCACGAGGCGGCCGAACGGTTCGGTCCGTACGCCGAGTCGGCCAAGAAGCGGGGTGCCCGAGTTGCCTCGGAGGCCGTGGAGCGATTCGGTCCGAAACTGGACGAGGCGGCGAGCAAGTTGAGCCCGGCGGTCGAGAACGCCCGCGGACGGATCCAGTCCGAGGTGCTGCCCAAGCTGTCGGACAGACTGAACGAACTGGCAGCCTCCGATGCGCTGCCGGCCGCGGCGGTTCCGGCAGTGCAGAAGGCCGACGAACTGCTGCCGGTGCAGAAGAAGAAGGGTCGTTGGGGCAAGCGGATCGCGCTGTTCGCCGGCATCCTCGCCGTCGGCGGCGCCGCCTTCGTCGCCGCCCGCAGACTGCTCGGCGGCAAGGATGACACCGATTGGCAGGCCGCCCGGCCGGCCACCCCGTACGCGTCGACGACGATCACCGAGCCGCAGCCGTCGGCCTCCAAGCCGGCGACCGACCCGGTCGCCGCCAGCGCCTCGACCGCACCCGAGCCGGACGAGGTCGTCGGGTCGACCGGTGCAGCCGCAGCGGCGGAGTCGACGCCGTCCGCGTCGCCGACCGAGAACGGTGCCGGTTCCGGGGTCCCGGAGGCGATCGCCAGTTCCGACGTCCCAGAGCCGACCGGCGCCGAAGAACCCGGCGATGACGGAGCATCCGGCGCCACCCCCGAATCGACGAACACCGAATCGACGAATACCGATTCGGCGGACACCGGATCCGGTGACGCCCGGTCCGACGCAACTGATGCCGCCGACGGCTCCGAGTCCGGCGACACCGCACCGAAGCCGGCTCATGCAGCCGACGACGCGGCATCCGATTCCGCGTCCGGATCGGATTCCGCGTCCCGCTACGGGCCGGGATCGTTCGTCGGCTCCGAACCGCCGGCAGGTTTCTTGATCAAGGGCAATGAGCGCTCGATGAAGTACCACGTGGTGGGTTCCTCCGGCTACGACCGGACCATCGCCGAGGTCTGGTTCCAGACCGAGATGGACGCGCAGGCGGCCGGTTTCACCAAGGCCCAGCGCTGACAGCAGATCGACCGAAACCACGAACGCCCCGGGTTGTGCGAACCCGGGGCGTTCGTCGTCCCAGCGACTGGCGCTGCCGCTGACCTCGCCCGACCGCCCCCGCCGCACCGGTTGCGTACCTTCGCACCAGGTGTACGGGGTGCGAAGGTACGGAACCGGTGCGGCTGTGCTTCAGGCGGTTGGTTCGGCCGCCCGAATGCTGTCGGCGGGCGCTCAGCGGACTCGCGGCGGAGCGGGCTGCGGTGGGGTCGCTGCGGGCGTCCGGTCGAGACGTTCCAGTGCCTCGGCGATGGCTCGGTCCAACTGCGGATCGGCGGCAGCGTGCCAGTCGGCGGGTGTGATCGGCACCTCGATGTCGGGATCGACGCCATGGTTCTCCACACCCCAGCCCTGACCTGAGATCCAGAACGCGTACCGGGGCTGGGTCACCGAGGTGCCGTCGACCAGGTCGAAGCGACCGTCGATACCGACCACGCCGCCCCAGGTCCGCATTCCGATCACCGGCCCGATCCCCATCGCCTTGGCCGCGCCGTTGACGATGTCGCCGTCCGACCCGGCGTACTCGTTGGCCACCAGCACCACCGGACCGCGCGGTGCCTGCGACGGATACTCCTCGGCGGCCGCATGGTGTCTGCCGACATCCCAGGCAACCACCTTGCGGTTCAGCCGTTCGGTGACCAGCTGGCTGAGATGCCCACCGGCGTTGAACCGGACATCGGCGATCACCGCCTCGCAGCGGGTCGCCTGCTCCAGATCACGATGCAGCTGCGCCCAGCCGACCGCCATCATGTCCGGCACGTGCAGATAGCCGATCCGGCCGCCACCGGCCCGGGCGACATAATCCTTCCGCGACGCGACCCAGTCCTGATAGCGCAGCTGCTGCTCGCCGGCCAGCGGCACCACCACCACCCGGCGGCCGGCCGGCCTGCCGGGTCGACGCAGCAGCAACTCCACCGGCTTCTCGGCCGCACCGACCAGCGCGGCCGCCGGCCCGGCCTGCGGATCGACCGGCTGACCGTCGACGGCAACGATCCGGTCCCCCGGTCGAGCATCCACCCCGGCGGCCTGCAACGGGGACCGGGCGTCGGGATCGGAGCTCTCGCCGGGCAGGATCCGTTCGATCACCCAGTCCTCGCCGGCTCGCACCAGATCGGCGCCGAGCAGCCCGAGCGCCCGGTCCTGGTCACCGAGCGGACCGGGCGGGCTGGCGTAGGCGTGCGAGGTGTTCAGCTCCGCGCCGAATTCCCAGAGCACCGAGATCAGATCGTCGTGGCTGCCGAGCCGGTCGAGCACCGATCGGTAGCGGTCGGCGACCGCATCCAGGTCGACGCCGTCCAGATCGGCGCGCCAATAGTGATCACGCATCAGCCGGACGTTCTCGTCGAACATCTGACGCCATTCGGCGACCGGATCCAGCTCGAAACGCAGCCGGTCCAGATCGACCATCACCCGCGCCGGGTCGTCGTCGTCCTTGATCTCCCGGTCGCTCGGCCGAACCGTCACCGCATCACCGTCGCGGACGACGATCCAGCCGAGATCCCCGCTGACCGCGTAGTCGTCGAGCTTGTCGACCAGCACCTCGACCGAGCGCTTGGTCAGGTCGTAGCGCTCCAACCGGTCGGCCGGCTTGTCCTCGGTCACCCCGGCGCGGCCGCTGCCCAGCACGCCGTGCGTCGGCGCCTCGTGGATCCACAGCAGCCCGTGTTTGGCCGCCCGCAGCTGCCGATAGTTGCCGGCCGGTACGCCGAACGGCACCAACCGCTGTTCGAAGCCGTCGAGGTCGAGGTCGGGGCTGGCCGGCGGCTCGTCGGTGGCCGGTTTGTCCTGCGCCGCCGCCGACGTCGCAGTGCCGTCGGCGTCGGCTGTTTCGGGATCGGTCGCGGATGCGGGCTTGTCCTCGGGATCGGTGAGGGCCCAGCCGTCGACACTGGGACCGAACGGTGCCGGTTCGGTGGCCGACAGTGGCACCAGATAGGGCCGGGTGCCGTCGGGGAAGGTGATCTCGAAGGCGTGCACGTCATAGCTCGGATCGAACGTGCGGACCGACAGGAACGCCAGATGCTTGCCGTCCGGGGTGAACGCCGGCGACGTGTCGGCGAACCGGCCGCTGGTCAGCGGAACGGCGGCGTCGCGATCGCCCTGCTGCCGGCCGTCGCCGACCGCCAGGTCGGCACAGCACAGCTGGGAGTGGAACTGACCGACCGGCTGGGACCAGACCAGGTAACGACCGTCGGGTGAGAAGGTCGGCCCGGTCGCCTCACCGTCGGGGCTGACGCCGAGCTGCCGGACGGTACCGGAGCCGACGTCCAGCACACTGATCCGTCCGTCGTGACTGATCAGCGCGACCCGCTCCCCGGCCGGGTCCGCGGCCAGATGCAGGATCCGGCCGAGTCCGAGGTCGGCGACGACCCGCCGCTCGCCGATGCCGCTGATCGGATGCAACTCCAGCCGGTCCTCGCCGGCCTCGTCACTGACCAGCACCACCTGGCCGGTGCGGCCCAGCGGACGAGCCTCCCGGACCCGGACCGCCGACGATGCCACCAGGGCGCGGGCCGGTCCTTCCCGATGACTCAGATAGAACGCGTTGCCGCGCCAGGTGACGACGGAACCGGTCGCGGTCTGGTCCGGTTGGACTGCGGTCAGGTTCTCGGTCGGCGCCAACGATCGCGGCCGCCGGGACCCGAGCACCGGCAGCGAGATCTCGATCGGCTGCGGTTCGGCACCGGGATCCGCCATCAGGTACAGCACACCGCGGGAGTGATAGACGACCCGGCTGCCGTCGGTGACCGGCTCCCGTACGTAGCCCTGCTCGGCGGTGTGGAAGGTGCACTGGGTCAGATCGGCGGCGGTCGCCTCGGCCAGCCCGGACCGCGGGATCGAGAACAGGTTGGCCTGCCCGTCCGCCGTGCCGGGCAGCTCGGCGAGGTGATCGGAGGTGAAGATCAACTCCTCGCCGACCCAGGACGGCGCCTCCAGCCCGGCTCGGATGTCGGCCAGCACCCGCTGGTAGTCGCGGCCGTCGCCGGTCCGGTCCCACCAGAGCTTGGACGCCGTCCCACCGCGATAGCGTTTCCATTCGGCCGCCGGCCGGATGGCCCGGCTGGACACCACCACCCCGTTCTCGCCGGCCGCGACGCCGGCGACCGGCCCGTACGGCAACGGGGTCACCGACCCGTCCAACCCGACCCGGTAGCCGAAGGTCAGCGCACGTTCGTGGCTGCGGGCCGCGGAGGCGACGAGCACGGCGTTGTCGTCGGCCCAGCCGAGCAGCCAGGTCGCGGCATGCCCGAAGTAGGTCAACCGCCGGACCGGTCCGCCGTCGACGTCACAGACGAAGATCTCCCAGCCGCTGTCCCGGGTGCTGGCCCAGGCGACGGCGCGACCGTCGGGTGAGAAGCGCGGATTGCGGACCGGGGTCTGATCGTCGGTCAGTCGCCAGGCCCGGCCGCCGCTGTCCGGGGCGAGCCAGATGTCGTCGGCGGCGCAGAAGGTGATCAGGTCGCCGCGGATGTCGGGAGAACGCAGGTAGCCAGCTGTCATGGCTCCTTCCTTACGCCCTACGCCGCGACGACGGCAAGAGTGTTTGTCCATCTCGACCGAGTGTCCTGTCAGGTCACGCGGATCGGCCGCGGAACGGACTCGCGATCGGGTTCGGACAACACCTGTGGCCGGGCGGCCAACACCGGCCGCTCACAGTCAACACATCGTCGGGGCCTTCCCCAGATGAACCGGTCGGCAGCAGCGCCGACACCAGTGGGGAGGCAGCACGATGACAATGGTGCGGGAATTGATCCGGCCGACCGCCGAGGTCGGTGCGGCAGCAGCGGCCGAGCTCGATCTGTTGGAGCCGGACTTCGACGACCTGGACAACGCCGAGCACGCCGATTGGGTGGACGCGGCACCGTTCCGGGCCCATGTCCGACAGCTGATCGAGTCGCACGGCCTGACCTGGCGGACCGTCGCCGTCCTCGCCGAGGTGCCGGCGCCGGCGTTGGCCGGCCTGATCCGCGGCCGCTGCACGGCGGTTCGGGCCGGACGACGTCGCGGCGGTCCCCGATCGGAGATCAGACGGCAGAGCCGTCCGGTGCCGCGGCTGCATCCGTTGATCGCCGAGCGACTGTTCCACCTGACGTCGGAGGCGATCACGGCCGCGGCCCGTCGACCGGCGCATGCCGGGCTGACCCGTTCGCTGCTGGTGGCGTTGACCGAGCGCGGCTGGCCGCTGGCCGAGATCAGCGACCGCACCGGTTTACCGGCCGCCGAGCTGCAGGCGGTGGCCACCGGTCGTCGGGCGGACTGCAGTCAGCTCACCGAGGCGACGGTGAAGGCGGCGGCGCAGGCGTTGTGGTCGATGACCC
This sequence comes from Microlunatus soli, assembly GCF_900105385.1. NCBI lineage: Bacteria > Bacillati > Actinomycetota > Actinomycetes > Propionibacteriales > Propionibacteriaceae > Microlunatus > Microlunatus soli. The sequence goes on from NZ_LT629772.1 coordinate 1,020,191, forward strand.
CGCCGGTGAGCGCGCGGCCGGCCCCCAGGGCACTGCTGGCCGACGCGGCATGAGCCCGGTCGCCGGTGCCCGCCGGTTACCATCACCGGCATGACCGGTCCCCCCGCCCCGATCGCGATGATCGTGGTCACGGCGGTGATCGTCGGGACGGCCATCGCCGTCGGCGGCCGGTTCGTGCTGCGTGGCCTGCCGGAGCCGACCCTGCCCGGGGACGCCGACGACGTACTCCGCGCGGAATACGCGGCCAAGATCAGCTACCGGTCACTGGCCCGGCCGAGGTTCCTGCTCGGTGCCGCCTCGTTCGGCGTGCTGGGCATGATCGTCGCCAGCATCGCCGCACCCCAGCAGACCCTGGGCTGCTGGTTGGTGTTCTCGACCGTTGCCGTGCTGCTGGCCGCGATCGATGCCGCGACGACCTGGCTGCCCAGCGGCCTGATCTATCGCGGGTGGGGCGCGATGACGGTCACCGCGGCCATCGCGGTGATCACCGCCGGCAGCGACCGCTGGACGTTGCTGATCACCATCCTCGGCGGTGCGGCGATCGCCGGCGTCGGCTACCTCCTGCTGTGGCGGCTGACCGGCGGACGGGCGATCGCGTTCGGCGACGTCCGGCTGATGCCGATGGTGGGTGCGGTGGCCGGCACCCTCGGCTGGCCGGGGCTGTATTGGTCGATCCTGCTCGGCAGTGTGGTCGGCGCTGTGATCGGGATCGTTCGGTTGGTGCTGCGACGACGCGGCGCCTTCCCGTATGCGCCCGCGCTGGTCGCCGGGCCGTACGCCGCAGCACTACTGCTCCGAGCGCTGCCCTGATCGGCTGCCCGACTCCTGACTCGGCACGACCCCGTCTGCGATCCTGCCCGATCACCCCGATCCTGCCTGATCGCCGATGCCGCCTGATCACCGATGCTGCGGGCCTGATCAGCGATCGTCGGCCGGTTCGCCGGCGGCGGGTTCGTCGACCGGCACCGAGTCGTCGCCGCCGTGCAACCGCAGCAGGGCCAGGGCGTAGGCGTCCGAGGCGTCGACCATCTCCGCGGTGTGCCGAGCGCCCTCGGGTGCCTGCAGCGTCACGACGTAACGCTCGCCGACCCGGTCCAGCGACAGGAAGGCGTCGCCGAGCAGATCCCGCAACTGCTGCTCCGACGGCATCCAGACCGCGACCTCCGACTCCACCGAATCCAGCGCCCACTCGGTGGTGCCGTTGAAATGGAAGTTGGTCTCTCCCTGATAGCGGACGAGTTCGACGACCATGTCGCTGACGATGAAGATCGAGTCGCCGATCTCCGGCCGCGGGATGAAGAAGCGGTCGGCATTCTGCGGCGTCCAGTTCAGGTACGGCCCCAGGCGAACCGCGAGTTCTCGGGAGATCACCCCTCCAGTGTGCTCCTGCCGGTATCGCGGCGACCGACGGCGTGAGCACATCACGCCTTCCTGCGCCCAGGTACGCTCGGGAATCGTGACTGCACCGCTCGCTGGTTGGTATCCGGATCCGTCCGGCGCCGCCGACTTCCGCTGGTGGGACGGTACGACCTGGACCGATGCGATCAGCGACACCGCCGACGTCGCCGAGCCTCAGGATGCCCGACCAGTCGGATCGCCGGTCGACCACGCCGACGCCGAACACGCCGATGCCGGCCCGGACCAGCGGTCGCAGTACGCCGGCATCGACGGGCCGGCCGAGGGCCATCAGCCGATCACCCCCTCGGACCGGGCGCAGCCTCGGGGTGGGCGGCTGGTCGCCTTGTTGGTCGCAGTCAGTCTGGTGGTCAGTGGCGGTGTCGTCGGGCTGATCGGTTGGCGCAGCTATCAGTCGGCCCGCTCCCCCGCCGGTTCGGCGGCCGGCGGCCCGGAACAGTCCTCGGCGGCTGGGCCGCAGGCATCGTCCGGGCCGAGTCCCGGCGGTGGCTCCGGGTCGGACGCTCAGGCCGACCGATCCGGACGGCTCGACGAGGTCACCCGCCGGGCATCGATCGGCCGGGCCACGATGACGCTGCCACCGGCACCGTACGAGTTGGTCAGCGATCCGGTCTCGATCCCGCACGTCTTCGACGCGATGTTCGTCGCGAACGCCCCGGTGCATGCCGACTACAACGGCGCCGACACCTGGGCTTCGACGGTCGGGATCGGGCACATCCCGGCCGAGGCCTGGACCGACGACGACCTGCCCGGCTTCGGCCGGAAGGCCTTGAAGGGGATCTCCGAACAGTTCTTCGGCTACACCCCGACCTCGGTCGACAAGTTCGACTATCACCCGGTCACGGTCGGCAGCACGGCCTGCGCCGAGCTGACCGCCAACGTGCACTACGCGGTCAAGGGACTGGCCAGCAAGTTCGACCGGGTCCGGATCGTCGGTTGCCCGGACGGCACCGACGGTTCGGTCGTCGCGGCCGTCAGTTCGGTCCCCGACGACGCCTCCCACCAGGTCAGCACCCTGGCCGAACGGTCGCTGGCCACCTTCGCCGTCCGATAGCCCTGCAGCCCGACACCCCGCACTCCGATCACCGCCGTCCGGTGGCAGCCCTTCGTCGGCAACTACCACGCAGCACCCGCACGGCCCAGCACTCCCCGATCGCGGCACCTCGTGCGCCGACCGTCACGCCCGCCGGCCACACACCAAACGATGCGCGTGAGCTCGGGGCTCACGCGCATCGGTTGGTGTCGTTCAGCTGCAGGGGTCAGTGACCGGTGGTCACCTCACGACCGGTTTCGGAGCCCTCGATCTCGTGCCCGTCGACGCCGTGCCCGTCGACCTCGTGCCCATCGATCTCGTGCCCGTCGCCGTGGGCGCCGTGGTGGGCGGCCTCGTCGATCTCCTCGCGGGTCGGCAGGGGCACGTTGTGGGCGTAGAACCAGCGGGTGAACGGACGCCGAGCACGTTCCTTGAGGGTTCCCTTGCGGGCGACGCCGTTCTCGTCGGTCTGTTCGCCCAGCTCCAGCGGCACCTGCTGCTCGTGCTGGGTGATCATGTACTTCTCGCCCTGGGTGATCTGCTTGTCGGCCTCGGAGTAGCCACCCGAGGGTGCCCGGGTGATCACACCGGTCTCCGAACCGTGCAGCACCCGATCATTGGCCGCACGCTGCAGCCCGATACAGATCCGCTTGGTCATGATGAAGGTGATGATCGGCGCGATGAAGATCGCCCACCGCAACACCTCGGTGATCCGGTTCAGGTTCAAATGGAAGTGGGTGGCGATGACGTCGTTGGCGCCACCGACCATCAACACCACATAGACGGTGATCGCGGCGACCCCGATCGCGGTCCGGTTCGGCGCGTTCCGCGGCCGGTCCAGCAGATGGTGCTCCCGGTCGTCGCCGGTGACCCACTTCTCCAGGAACGGATAGACACCGATCGCCAACGGCAACGCCACGAACCCGATGATCGCGGGGATGAAGATGTTCCACGACCAGGTCGTCGGCCCCAGATGCCACTCCCAGTTCGGCATGATCCGCAACGCGCCCTCGAGGTAGCCGATATACCAGTCCGGCTGGGAACCGGCACTGACCTCCGCCGGGTTGTACGGCCCGTACACCCACACCGGGTTGATCTGCATCAGCGCCGCCATCAGCACGATGACACCGGCAACGATGAACATGAAGCCGCCGGCCTTGGCGGTGTAGACGGGGAAGAACGGGAAACCGACCACGTTCTTCTCGGTCCGACCCGGTCCGGGGAACTGGGTGTGCTTGTTGTAGAAGATCAAGATCAGGTGCACACCGACCAACGCCAAGATGACCGCCGGAATCAACAGGATGTGCAACATGTACATCCGCGGCACCAACAGGTCACCCGGATACTCCCCGCCCAGGAACCAGGTCTCCAGATAGCTGCCGATCAACGGGATCGACTGGATCGCACCGAAGATGATCCGGACGCCGACGCCGGACAGCAGGTCATCGGGGATGGAGTAGCCCAGGAAGCCCTCGGTCATCCCGAGGAACAGCAGCGTCGCGCCGATCGCCCAGTTCAGCTCGCGCGGCTTACGGAAGGCTCCGGTGAAGAAGTTCCGCATCGCGTGCACCAGCATCGAGGCCACGAACAACAACGCCGCCCAGTGGTGGATCTGCCGGATCAGCAGCCCGCCACGGATATCGAAGGAAATGTTCAACGTCGAAGCGTAGGCCTCCGACATCGGCAGCCCACGCAGCAACTGGTAGCTGCCCTCGTACTCGATCTCACCCATCGACGGCTTGAACCACAACGTCAAGAACGTGCCGGTGATCAACAACACGATGAACGAGTACAACGCGATCTCGCCCAGCATGAACGACCAGTGGTCAGGGAACAGCTTGCGCAGGTTGAACAGGTTCGGGATCCGGCCGGCCATGATGCCGCCGATCCCGGTCCGGTCATCGGCCCACTTCGCCGGACCGGACATGAACTTCATCACCGGACCGAGCTGACGATCCGGCTGTTCCGGCGCCGACTGCTCCGGCGCCGCGGTGTTGGCTGGCTTGGCCATCAGCGGTACTCCTCGCTCTGTCCAAGATCACGACGCGAATCACGCTCGAAGAAGCTCGGCCCGGGTGGGACGGTGAAATCGCTGCGGGCGACCAGGAAGCCGTCGTCGTCGACCTTGATCGGCAGCTGCGGCAGGGCCCGGGCGGCCGGACCGAAGACCACCTTGCCGGCGTCGGCCAGGTCGAAGGTCGACTGGTGGCACGGGCACAACAGGTGATGGGTCTGCTGCTCCCACAGCGAGATCGGGCAACCCACGTGGGTGCAGATCTTGGAGTAGGCCAGGATGCCACCGACCTGCCAGTCCTTGCGATCGGCGGGGATCTTGATGTCGGCCGGGTTCATCCGGACGATCACGATCGGCGCCTTGGCCTTCTCGTTGTTGAACTCGGTGCCGTGCAGTTCCTGCAGGTTTTCCGGTGCACCGTTCACCAGCTGACCGATCACCACGTCCTTGACGTTGATCGGGGCGTAGGTGATGTCGTTGACCAGCCGGACGCCCTCTTTCCACAGCGTCGTCTCGTACGCCTTGCGGCGGTACTTGCCGGTGGCGACCGGGCCGAGGTCGGTGAGCAGGGCCAGCGCCGGCGCCACCAGGATGCCGACCGCTCCGAGGGCGGAGATGATCAACATCTTGCGGCGCGGGACACCGGACTCGGCAATGCCGACGTCCAACTGCTGCAGTACCTCGGTCTTGGCGTCGTCCGGCGAACTGGACGGGTGTCGTTCCTCGGTGATCTCGTGGTTGCTCATCAGCTGCCGGGCCCACTGCTGGGTGCCCAACCCGATCAACAACACACCGATACCCAAGGTCAGGCCGAGCCCCAGATGCATCGCCGAGGCGTGCATCGGGCCGAAGTCGATCGTCGCGTCCCGCGGTACCAGGTAGTAGACCAGGATGAACAACACGGCGGTCACCGGGACCAGCGCGAACATCGTCATCACCTGGCGAGCGGCCCGGTCGGCCGCTGCCTGGTCGACGTCGGACAGTCGCGGGATGTGCTCCTCGACGCCCGGATCGTCCACCGGACGGTCGTGATCGGGCACGTTCAGCTCCGCACCCACATGCTCTGACGAGGGGCTGTCCACGGTCTGCTCCTGCTCTGAGCTCTCCAACTGACTCATCGTGAACGAACACCTCGTGCCGTGATCCAGATCGCGAAGCCGATCAGGACGCCGATGCCGACCGTCCAGATCACGACTCCCTCGCTGACCGGGCCGATGCCGCCGAGCGACAGGCCGCCGTTGTTCGGCTGGGCGTGGATGGTCTGCAGGTAGGCGATGATCTGCGCCTTGTCCTTGGGGGTCAGCACCTCGTCGGAGAACACCGGCATCTGCTGCGGGCCGGTCAGCATGGCCTCGTACAGATGCTTGCTGCTGACGCCGACCAGCGACGGGGCCTGCTTGCCCTCGGGCAGCGCACCACCCTGGCCGGTGAAGTTGTGGCAGGCCGAGCAGTTGGTCCGGAAGAGCTCGCCGCCCCGGGCGATCTCCTCATCGGTCAGCCCCTCGCCGGAGTAGGTCGACGGATCCGGCACGCCCGGGCCGGGGCCCAGGGTGTCGACGTAGGCGGCCAGCGCGGCCACCTCCTGCTCGCTGAACTCGCTCGGCTTGATCGGTGCCTGCTCACCCGGCTGGGCCAGCGGCATCCGGCCGGTGGAGACCTGGAAATCGACTGCAGCCGCGCCGACACCCTGCAGGGTCGGGCCCTGGCTGGTGCCTTCGCCGTTCAGGCCGTGGCAGGAGGAGCAGTTCTGGGCGAACAGCTGCTGGCCCTCTTTGACCTGCTGACTGGTCGCCGGTTCGGCCGAGGACTGCTCGGTCGGTGCGACAGCCGCATACAGCGCTCCCACGGCGAACAACGCGGCAACCAGAAGCAGCACCTTTGCCGCCGGGTGCCGCCGTCTGGAAGACAGGAATCGCACGGATTTCCCTCTCACTCTTCGGATCTGATCCGACACTACTCGCTAAGTACTACGTCTCGTCGGAGGCAATGAGATGAGGCTATCCCATCGCCTGCTTTCTGTCGCGCCCCGGCTGGCAGGTCCCTACTGCAAGATGTAGATGACACCGAACAGCGCGATCCAGACCACGTCGACGAAGTGCCAGTAGTAGGACACCGCGATCGCGCTGACCGCCTGTTCATGGGTGAAGGTACGGGCCAGGTAGGTGCGGCCCAGCAGCAGCACGAACGCGATCAGACCGCCGGTGACGTGCAGGCCGTGGAAGCCGGTGGCCAGATAGAAGACCGACCCGTACGGATCGCTGGACAGGGTCAGGCCCTCGTGCACCAGGCTGGCGTACTCATAGACCTGGCCGCCGATGAAGAACGCGCCCATCAGGAAGGTCAGCACATACCACTCGCGCATCCCCCACTTGAGCGGATTGAAGACCGAGCCGATCCTGCCGACCCGGCCGATCTCGGCGAGGAACACGCCGCGCTGGCAGGTGACCGAACTGAGCACCAGCACCGTGGTGTTGGCGATCGCGAACTTCACGTTCAGCATCGAGGTGCCCTGCTCCCACAACGGGGTCAGGCCTGCCTGCACCGCCTGGGCGGTGGTCACGTTCTTGATCGTGAAGTACGCGGCGAACAGGCCGGCGAAGAACATCAGTTCGCTGGCCAGCCAGATGATCGTGCCGACCGCTACCGCATCGGGGCGGCCGGGACGGCCACGCAGCCGCGAGGTCGGCAGCTCATGCAGTGCCGAGTGCGGTTTGATGACGGGAGCCGTCTGTCCGTGAGTGTGAAGCGCCACGGGGTCATTATTGCCTTACTACACGCTGTAGGTCATCCCGGGGCGGTGGTGAGTTCTCAAACCGGGATGCGCGATACGATGCCGACACCAGGGAAGCACTGATCCATTCGGGCCACCAGCGCACGCTGCGGCACCCGAATACGTCAGTGGTTCTCCTGGAACCGTGACCGGTTCGCCCGCTCGGCGTGGCGACCGGACGGCCGTCGACGACACCGGGTCGCCGACGGATCAGGCAACGAACACGCGACGACACGACGGCAAGAAAGTAGGCACCGATGAGCCAGGAGACCCCCGCCCGGGTGGCGACCGTGCTGGTCTACGCCAGTGACCGGACGGTCCGTTCCCAGGTCCGCTCCGCGCTCGGCCGCAAGGTCGCCTCCGACCTGCCGGAGATCCGGATCGTCGAGGCGGCGACCCAACCGGCGGTGGTCAAGGCCGCCGATGCCGGCGGCATCGATCTGATGCTGCTGGACGGTGAGGCCCGGCCCGGCGGCATGGGCGTCTGCCGTCAGCTGAAGGACGAGATCTTCAACTGCCCGCCGGTGCTGATCCTGGCCGGACGCGCCGACGACGCCTGGCTGGCGACCTGGTCTCGGGCCGACGCGGTCGCACCGCACCCGATCGATCCGATCAGCCTGCCCGGCGCTGTCGCCGCCCTGCTGCGTGAGCGGCTCGGGCAACAGCGCTCCGTCGCCTGATCGGGTGCCGGGATGACCCCGCAGTCACCCCAGCCGGTCCCGCCCACTCCCGCCGCCCCGGCACCGGCGGACCCTGCCGCCGATCCCCCGGCACCGCGCAACTGGCCGGGCGTGCTCACCACGCTGATCCGCGGCCAGGCCCTGGACCGCGACGACACGGCGTGGGCGATGGGGCAGATCCTCGCCGGCGAGGCCAGTGACGTCCAGATCGCGGGCTTCGCGGTCGCACTGCGCAGCAAGGGCGAAACGGTCGAGGAGATCAGCGGGCTGGCCGATGCGATGCTCGCTTTCGCCACCCCGATCCAGGCTCCGTCTCCGGCGGTCGACATCGTCGGTTCCGGCGGCGATCGGTCCAACACGGTCAACATCTCCACGATGGCGGCCATCGTCGCCGCCGCGGCCGGCGCGCGAGTGGTGAAACACGGCAGCCGGTCGGCGTCGTCGGCCTGCGGTGCCGCCGATGTGCTGGAAGCGCTCGGCGTCCGGCTTGATCTCTCCCCCGGTCTGCAACGGCGGGTGATCGACGAGCTCGGGATCGGGTTCCTGTTCGCTCCGCACTACCATCCGTCCTTGCGCAATGCCGCCAGTGCCCGCAGCCAGCTCGGTGTGCTGACCCCGTTCAACTTCCTCGGGCCGTTGACCAATCCGGGACGGCCGGTCGCCCACGCGGTCGGGGTCGCCGTCGAGGAGATGGCCGCGCTGACGGCCGGCGTGTTGGCCGACCGCGGTGATCGCGGCGTGGTGTTCCACGGCACCGACGGACTGGACGAGCTCACGACGACGACAACGTCGGCGGTCTGGCTGTTCGACCACGGCAGCGTCGAGCAGACCGAGCTCGACCCGCGCGATCTCGGCATCGAGCGGTCCGTGCTCCCCGACCTGGTCGGCGGCGATCCGGCCCTGAATGCACAGATCGCCCGCGAGGTGCTGTCCGGCAGCACCGGCCCGGTCCGCGACATCGTGCTGTTGAACGCCGCCGCGGCGTTGGCGGCCTTCGACGGTCCGGGCGCCGCAGCCGACCTGGTCGACACCCTGCGCGGCCAGTTGGCCCGTGCCGCCGACGCCGTCGACAGCGGCGCGGCAAGCCGACTACTCACCGCCTGGGCCGAACTCACCAGCACCATCAGCTGACCGCACTCCAGGTTCATGGCCAGACCTGGTGATGACGACGTCTTCGTGGAGTGCGCCGCAGCCCGATGTTCGTCGGGCGCACGACGACTTTTGCGCGCGGCTCGCTCCACGGGACCTGAAATCGATGCCCCAAATCGAGCCGGTCGTCATTCCGGTCGCCCGGCGGCCGGCGTGTCCGCGAGGGATCGCCGACCAGGCGGTTGGCTCACATGCTCGCGCTGCGCCTCATGCTCTCGCGCGACGTCTTCGAGATAGCTCCGAGGAGCAACGCGACCGCCCCGGCAGGTCCGCTCAGACCCGTTGTCTGTGGCGAGGCAGAATCGCCCAATGGCGCAGCGCAACGAACTCTCTGTTCCGGACCGAGCAGTACCCGTCGTTACACAGCTGGCTGACCACTACCGCCGCCGACCGGAACTGGGCTGGATGTATGGCCAGGGATCGGTGTTCTCCGGACTACGGGACGACTCCGATCTCGATTTGATCTTGGTCTGGGAGCAGATGCCAACCACCGCCACGCTGCCCCACCAGTTGACGAGTCGCTGGATCCCGCACGGCAACATGTCCCTGGAGAAGGCCACGATTGATGCTTGCGACGTGGATCTGATGCACGTCCCGCGACCGGAGTTCGAAAACTGGCTCGAGCAGGTCCGCCGTGGTGACGGCTGGACCGGACACGCCTGGCCGCAACCCATTCATGTTGCCGCCGGCCGCGCGGAAGCAGTGATGCTCCTCGACGACAGAGGTGACGGTGCGGCCCACCAACTGCAGGTCCAACGCCCCTCGTCGGCACTCGTTGAGGCAGTCACAGACCAGCTTCGATCCTCCCTCCCGGGATATGTCCGCGAGCTGCGCGAGGCCGCAGCGCAACGCCATCGATGGCTCTACACGAGCCTGGCAAGCCAGCTCCACAGGACGATTTACCTAGCCTGGTTCCTGGCCGAGGGCCACTACCCGCCGTTCCCCAAGTACCTGCCACAGTGGTTCGACCGACTGAACATGAACACCACGCTGCGTCGACTCGAGGACGACTACTGGTCCGCTCCGTCCGATCCCGACCGTGCCGATGCGATCGCGGAACTGGCCGAAGCCGTCGTGACGCTGGCCGAGCAGAAGCTGATCCAAGCGCCGAGCCCGTTCTCAGGCCGGCCAGCCAGTTGATTCGGATGACCGGCCGAGTTGCCCCAGGAATCCTTCACCGGGCAGGCAACGAACGGCCCGATAACGTGAAGTCATGGAGTTTTCGTCCGGATCGAGGCGATTCTGGTTCGCCGCGGACGGCCTCACGCACGGTGCGGCAACGACTGCCGGAACAACCACCAGTTACTGCGGGGTCGAGGTCCGACCAGACGTCACTGAAATCCAGCGAAGCCCGTCGCGCCAACACGACTCACCGTTGTGCCGGACCTGCCAGACTGCGGGTCTGCTCGCCGCCATGAATGCTCTCCCGCGATCCGCCGGCAGCGCGTGACGGACGGATCGGGCCGGGCAGGGCTGCGCACCGGGTCTTGGCGCCGGTGATCACGCGGCAGGATCCCCGTCACCGGGCAACTCGCGGACGATCGCGCAGCGGGCAGTCGGCGCGACGGCGCGGACACGTTCGCGCAGGAACGCCTCGTGTCCCACCGGTTGTCTGACTGCACGGCAAACCGACCCAGCCATCAAGTTGACCGAGAGAAGTGCTGTGATCCGCCCCGTTCGACAGCATCCTTCTCGGTCAAGTTCGGGCTGCCACGCCCGGAAGCGGGGCGACCTACGCGACAGACTCCTCGTCTCGGAAACGGCCGACTCGCGGGTACAACTCTTGGTCTGCTGTCACATCCCACTGCTGACGAACGTCAAGCAGGTATGACGATCTTGATCACCGGTGGCACCGGCTCGCTGGGCAGTGCCTTGGTCCCCCTGCTGACGACCGACGACTCGACCATCCGGGTGTTGAGCCGCAGTCTGCATCCCTCATCCGAGAGCATCGAGTACGCCGTCGGCGACGTCTCCAGCGGTGCCGGCCTGGACGCTGCGTTCGCCGGCGTCGACGTGGTCGTGCACTGCGCCGGCAGCGCCAAGGGTGACGCCGCGCGAGCGCGGCACGTGGTGGACGCCGCCGAGAACGCCGGCGTGCGGCACTTGGTGTACATCTCCGTCGTCGGCGCCGACCGGATACCGGTGCAGAGCCGCCTCGACCGGGCGATGTTCGGCTACTTCGAGCAGAAGCGGATCGCCGAACAGATCATCTCCGGCTCCAGCCTGGGCTGGACGACGCTGCGGGCGACCCAGTTCCACGACTTCGTGACCACGACGCTGGATCAGCTGGCCAAACCTCCGGTATTGGCGCTGTGGCGTGGTGTCAGCTTCCAGCCGATCGACCGGCGCGACGTCGCCACTCGGCTGGCCGAGCTCGCCCACGGTGAGCCCGCCGGGCTGGTGGCGGACATGGCCGGGCCGCGGATCTACTCGATGGAGCGGCTGGCCCGCGACTACCTGCGCGCCACCGGCAAGCACCGGCTGATCGTCAACCTGCAGACGCCCGGCAAGGCCGCGGCCGCGTTCCGAGAAGGTGCCAACCTGGCCCCCGATCAGGCCGTCGGAAGCCGCAGCTGGGAAGACTTCCTCGCCGAGGAGTACGGCGCCGTGGAACAAGCTGCTGCGTGATCAACAACCGGCTCGCCCCGGCCGGGGCGAGCCGGTGTTGTCGGGATCAGCCGAGGTCGCGGCGCCGCAGGCTGAGCAGGCCGACGGCCAGGATGGCGAACGCTGCGCCGATCATGATCATGGTCGGCACCGGTGTGAACGATGCCCCGGTCAACACCTTGGGCGCGTGGTGGAACGGCACGATCAGATCGGCGACGGCGTAGTCGATGCCGATCGCCGGACCGATGGATTCGCCGAACAGGTTGACCAGCACGAAGACGACCCAGACGATGACCGTCGCCAGACGTGGCAACAGACCGACCGCAAGCATCGTGACCGAGGCGGTCAGCCAGATCGGCGGAATCAGCACCAATGCCGCCGTCAGCACGGCGAGCCAGGTCCTCCCCGGCGTCGGCGTGCCAAGACCGAAGCCCAGTCCGGCCGCCGCTCCCCCGATGATCATCACCGTGGCCGACCCGACCAGCGCGATCCCGATCTGCGCTGCCGCCCACCCCAGCCGGGACACCGGATGACTGAGCAGGAGTTCGCCCCGACCGGAGACCTCCTCGCTTCGCAGCCGGAGCATGATCAACATCGGCAGCAGGGAAGAGAATCCGGCGATGACTGGCAACATTGGCCGAGAGCGGGCAGCAGGCCCTGGACGATCAGTCACCGGCAGCCGACCGGATTGCCGAGATCCGGGACTACTTCGCCTTCATCGCCGCCGAGATCGAGGGCCTGAACGAACGCTGGCGGCAGCGCGAGCGGTCCGGACGGTCGTCCGGCACCTGACCTCCACCAGCTCAGACCGAGCGGGCGTCCAGCAGCTCCCGGTTGAGCACCGACCGGACCTCGATGCCGATGGCACCCAGCACGTTGCCACCCGGCTCCTGCCGGTCGATGGCGCAGACGACCGTGTCGACGACAGCACCGAGTTCGCGGATCGCCAGCGCGGCGTCGCGGACCGCCCCGCCGGTGGTGATCGCGTCCTCGACCAACAGCACCCGTCGCCCCGAGAGATCCGGGCCCTCGGCCAGCTTGCAGGTGCCGTAGGCCTTGACCTGCTTGCGGATGTAGGCGGTCGGCAGCCCGCTCATCTGACCGAGCACCGCGGCGATCGGGACGCCACCCAACTCGATCCCGCCGAGTACCTCGGTCCCGGATGGGATGAGTGCCACCATCGGCTCGACGACCCGACGCAACAGTGCCGGGTCGGACTCGAACAGGAACTTGTCGAAGTACTCCTCAGCCTGCCGACCGGACCGCAGCGTGAACGTCCCGCGCAGCCGGCAGGCCCGGTCCACATCGTCGGCGAGTCGGAGCAGTTCGGGATCTACGGGCGCACGCACGACCGCACTGTAACGGCTAGGGCGCGTCCCGCAACCTCACTGCGTAGCGAGCGGTGTCCGGTGCGTGCGCTGACCGGCGGAGGAGGGAGTGAGTGAGGTGACCCCCGTTCGACTGACGACAACGTCGTCAGCGTGCGTACTGGGCGCGGCGCAGTAGCCGCGAGGTTGCGGGACACCTAGTGCGCAGGCGGCGTCAGCAACAGCTCTGCCGCTCGAGCGAAGACCTCCTGTACGGCCAACTCTCCATGATCAACATGGATGAACTGACTGCCGATCGCGGCGCAGAACGCCAGCATGCTGCGCGCCTCGACCTCAACCGGATCGTCGCAGAAGCTGCCGATCACCGTGCGCAGCAACGCAATCCGTCGGTTGTCCACCCGTGCCAGTCGCGTCGCGACGGCTTCATCCCGACGCGCCCAGTCCCGGATCGCGAGATCGATCGGCAACAGCCGATCCTCGGAGAAAGTCAACCGACGGGCCCGTTGCGCCACCTCGACCGGAGCTCCGTCCTCGTTCTCGACCTGGGTCAGCACGTCGTCGACACTCTCCCGCTCCCAGGTGTCCAACATCGCCTCCAGCAGGGCGCTCCGATCGGCGAAGTAGCCGTAAAAGCCACCCTTGGTGACCCCGAGCGCCTTCGCGAGCACCTCGACACGGACGGCATCGGGGCCGCCCACGGCGAGCACCCGGAGTCCTTCATCCACCCATTTCTGTCGTGGTGTTCGCGCGACGGCCACGATGTGCCCCACCTCACTGCCGAGCTATCTATACGGAGCCGTACAAAAGGCGTACGGTCTTGTTATACGCAACCGTATATCAAGGAGTCGGTCCGATGTCTGTTTCCGAAACAACCACCGCCGTCGATGCTGCGGTCGGCGTCGATGCCATGCCCGCCGACCTGCTCGCCATCGCTACTCTGCCGAGCCTCGACTACGCCAACCTGGTCAGCACGCCGACCGATCTTGCCGTCGCGCCGGAGATCTGGGCACGGACGATGGTGGGCGACGTGCCGAACACCATCGAACGGGTGGTCTGGAACGGCATCCTGCGATTGGGCCTGAGCCGAGAGCCCTCCCCCGAGCGGGTCGCCGGCTGGCGGATCACCGGCCGCGACCCGCAATGGATCCGGCTCGAGGCCAGCTCCGGCCTGCTGGCCGCAAATATCATCGTCCGGACCGTCGACGGCCGGGTGTCGATGGCGACACTGATCCGCTACCGGAGTGCGGTGACGCGACCGATCTGGACGGTGCTCACTCCCCTGCACACCAGCGTGATGCCGAAGATGCTGGCCGCGGCGATCGAGCAGTTGGCCGGCGACGACGGCGGGACGAACCGCTCCTGATCAATGCCCGGAAGCCACGCAGAACTCGTTGCCTTGGGGGTCGGTCAACGTCACCCAGCCGAAGTCCCCGGCCGATCGTTTCTCGATCAGCGTTGCGCCGGCCGCGACGAGTTCCTGAGCGGCGGCATCGAGGTCACCGTCGGTCATCACGTCCAGATGGATCTTGTTCTTTCCCGGCGTGGGTGCCGCCACCTTCTGGAAGGACAGGAAGCCGGGTAGTCCGCCGCCCTTGAGGGTGACGAACCAGCCGTCGTTGGTGGCCACGATCTCGGCGCCGAAGCGTTCGGCCCACCACGCAGCGATCGGTTCCGGATCGGTCGTGTCGACGGTGATGGCCCCCAGTGTCAATGTCATGGCGACAGCCTGCCACCGACCCCTGACAATCAGCGCCGCCGGACGCCGCCGGCCCCGACGCTGGCTGCCCCGACGCCGTCTTTCCGACCGACCCGGCCCAGCACTGCGCGGTGACCTTCGCGGTGGACACGAGCGGCGAGCCGTCAGGCCGCGACAGCTCCGTGTCCGTCCGGTACGACCTCGGCCGGTTTCGGTGGGCCCGGCGGCGTACCCTCTCCGAACGGCCGGCCGCCGAGCTGTTCGCGGTGGTGCGGGGTGAGCCAGTTGGACAGGTCCGGCCCCTTCGGCACGATCTGCGTCGGGTTCACGTCGGTGTGCACGATGTAGTAGTGCTGCTTGATCTGCACGAAGTCGGTGGTGTCCCCGAAGCCCGGCGTCTGGAAGAGATCGCGGGCATAGGCCCAGAGCGCGTCGAACTCGGCCAGTTTGTTCCGGTTGCACTTGAAGTGCCCGTGATAGACGGCGTCGAAGCGCGCCAACGTGGTGAACAGCCGGACGTCGGCCTCGGTGATCGAATCGCCCACCAGGTAACGCCGATCGGTCAGCCGCTCCTCCAGCCAGTCCAGTGCGGTGAAGAGCCGATCGTAGGCGGCGTCGTAGGCCCGTTGCGAGCCGGCGAAACCGCAGCGGTAGACGCCGTTGTTGATCTCGGTGAAGACCCGCTTGTTCACCGTGTCGATCTCGTCGCGCAGCGCCTCCGGATACAGCTCGGGCGCGCCGTCGCGATGGAACTTCGTCCACTCCAACGAGAAGTCGATGGTGATCGACGGGAAGTCGTTGGTGACGACCGCCTTGGACGGAACGTCGACGATCGCCGGGACCGTGATGCCTCTCGGGTAGTCGGGATAACGGGCGAAGTAGGCCTGCTGCAGTCGCTCGTATCCGAGCACCGGGTCGACGCCACCCGGGTCCAGGTCGAAGGTCCAGCTGCGCTGATCATGGGTGGGCCCGCAGAGCCCGAGTGAGATCGCGTCCTCCAGCCCGAGCAGCCGGCGGACGATCAAGGTCCGGTTGGCCCACGGGCAGGCGCGGGCCGCGATCAGCCGATAGCGGCCGTCCTCGACCGGCCAGCCGTCCCGGCCGTCGGCGGTGATCCGATCCGCGATGTAGTTCATGTCCCGGTTGAATTCCTTGCCGCCGGTGACGTAACCGGGACCCGCTTGTTGGTCGACTTCGCCCATGTGGGACACCTTACGTCGGGTCCGGATGGCGGCGACAGGTCAGCCGGCGGTGGACACCGTGGCGGACTGCCGCAGCCGTTGTTGCGCCAGGGCGCTGGTCCGGACGGTCCAGATCACCAGGCCGGTCAGCAGTACCGGGGTGAAGAACGGCAGGATCGGCGCCATCGTGTCGACCGGGAGCAACGCAACCAAGATCAGCTTGACGGCTGCCTCGACCAAGAAGCCGACCGCCCAGATCACGGTCAGGAAGCGGAACAGGGAGCGGAAT
The DNA here is from genome assembly GCF_900105385.1 of Microlunatus soli. Lineage (NCBI taxonomy): Bacteria > Bacillati > Actinomycetota > Actinomycetes > Propionibacteriales > Propionibacteriaceae > Microlunatus > Microlunatus soli. The sequence continues at coordinate 1,036,354 of NZ_LT629772.1, forward strand.
CCTCGATGGCTCTGCCACAGCCCGCTCCATCGGCTCCGCTCGCCCTCATCGGTGGCCCCGAATCGTTGCGCGAGATGGAACATCATCGGCTTGCCGACGGCCAAGGTGAGCAGGAAGATCAATCCGGAGATCGCACTGGAGATTGCGTCCTTGGCGAGCAGGAAGCGGGCACTTCCGGTGACCAGACTGAGCAGCAGCCCGATCCCGAAGGTGATGATCATGAAGATCGCGAAGGCGTCGACTTCGCGGCGGCGGATGATCACGTACGCCGCGCGCAACCCGGCGACGACGGTGCCGATCAGAAGCGCGGCGAACATGCTGGTGCCGAACCCGCGCGCGATCAGATAGGCGCCGACCGCCAACCCGGCATCCAGGAACAGGGTCCAGACGATGGTGAGAATCATTCTGCGTTGGTTCATGGTCAACCTCTTTCCGGGATCCAGGAGCCGTGGAAGCCGGCCGGCACCCGGCGCGGCAACAGGACGCGGGCGACCGGCCCGGCGCCGACGTCGGTGGCGTCCATGACGTGCAACTCCGAGCGGGAGCCGGCGATCGGTGTCACGATGCTGATCAACCAGCCGTCGTCCTCGTTGCTGGCAGCGACGGCCGGGACGAACACCGCCTCTCCGATGTGCTGCCGGGTGTCGAAGTCGAGCACGGTGGCCGACCCCGCGGCCGTGTCGTACTTGATCAGCCCGCCGTTCCGGCTGCCGGAGACGGCATACAGGAATCTGTTGGATCGACCGACCCGCTGCTCGTTGATGCTGGGGAATTCGATCTCCCGATCGTCCAGCTGCTCCTCATCGAAGGCACCGGTCGTCGGGTGGATCACCCACCGGTGCAGGACGCTGGTCAGCCCGGCATCGGCGACCAGGCTGCCGTGCCCGCCGGAGGATCGGACCGATCCTCCGATGGCTCCCCAGGCGGCGGTGAAGGCCTCAGCGCCGTAACGGACCGCATCGAGGATCACTCGGCCGTGATCATCTTCGCGGGCGTTGCCGACATGGAAGACGTAGCAGGGGTCGACGTCGACCCATCGCACGGCGGCAGACCCGCCTCGGCCCGCTCGGCGGGACATGATGCCGATCCGGGCCCCATAGGACTCGTCCCAGACAAACGGCATTCCGGCCCGCGGACCGGGCCGGAAGACCACCGGCAGGTCCAGCCACACGACGTAGTGCTCGGTGATCGCGAAGTCGTGCATCATCGTCGGGCCGGGCACGTCGACCGGCGTCGAGGCGATCAGGTTCCCCGCTGCATCGGCGACGTGGAAGGTGAGATAAGGACTGGTGGCGGAGTAGCCGTAGAAATACAGCTCGCCGGTCGACGGATCGGTCTTCGGATGCGCGGTCATCGCGGTCCGCAGTCGTCCGGAGAAGTCGAAGGCACCGACGGTCCCCAGTTCGGGTGTCACGCGGTACGGCACCCCTCCCTCGCACAGCACGAGCAGCGATCCGCCGTGTTCGATCACGTGCGTGTTGGCTGCATTGCGGCGAAGATCACGGCCGTTCGCGTCCAGCATCGGCGCTGCCGTCGGATCGTCCGAGGCGGGATCGGTGTCGACCCACCGGTTGCGATACCACTGCGCGCGTCCACCGGCGATCCGGACGCCGTGCAGCATGCCGCGTCCGACGAACCAGTGCCCAGCCCTGTCGCCGGGCAGCGGGTTGGGTCCATTGCGCAGGTAGCGCCCGTCGAGTTCGGGTGGGATCGAGCCGATCACCTCCAGGTCGCGGGCATCGATCTCGTCCGGCACCGGGGCGATGATGCCGCCGTCTGCGTAGTCGGCCGGTGAACGGACCGGACGCGCTTCTCGAGTCGCCATAGGTTGACCTTGACATGTCAATTTCGACATGTCAATGCTGACCTATTAAGGTTCGTTTCATGGCACTGCGTTTCGCCCTGCTCGGGCTGCTCAACGATCGACCGTCCAGTGGGTACGACCTCAGCCGACGCTTCGCGGCCGGCATCGGGACCTACGCCTGGGACGCCAAGCACAGTCAGATCTATCCCGAGCTGCGCAAGTTGCTGACCGATGGGCTGATCGAGATCAGCGACGAGGGCGCCCGCGGCCGCAAGACCTACGCGATCACCGACCCGGGCCGAGACGCGCTCCGGGAATGGCTGCTCGCCGGCCCGTCATCCACCGGCGGCGTTCGCAACGAGTACGTCCTGCGACTCTTCCTGCTGTCGGCGCTGGAACCCGCCGACGCGATCAAGATCCTCAAGCAGACCCGAGCCTTCGCCGCCGAACAGGTCGACGATCTGACCCGGGAGTACCAGAGTCTCCGCACCGAATCGGGCGGCTCCCCCACCGGATCCGGCCTGGCCGCCCAGTACGGCGTGCATGCCTACCGCGCGACGATCGAGTGGGCCGACTGGGCGATCAAGGAATTGCGGAAGTCCGAACACTGAATCTGCGCCGGCGTGAGCATGATCATCTTCCGGCCACCGCCCACCCGATCAGCCGTGACACCCGGACCTGCGACAATGGCGCCCTGGGACTGAGGGGAACAGTCCAGAGGGGAAAGAAGGGGTTCATGATCACCGGACTGGTGTCCACCGTCATCGGCATCATCGCTGCCGTCATCGTCATCTTGATCATTCTGATCGTGCTGCTCCGCAGCTTCCGGGTCGCGCGACCGGACGAGGCATTGATCATCACCGGTCGCTCCAGCGGCAAGCCGGCCCGGGTGGCGATCGGCACCCGAGCCCTGGTGTTGCCGATCCGCGAGCGGGCGTACACCCTCAGCCTGGCGTCGCGATCGGTGAAGGTGAAGGTCGAAGGCATCTCCCGCAACGGCATCAAGCTCTTCTTGGAGGGTGTCGCGCAGGTCAAGGTCGGCGGCGACGAGGAGAACGTCCGCCTTGCCTCACAGCGATTCCTCGAACAACAGGACCAGATCGAGGCCTACACCCAAGACATCCTGGCCGGTTCGCTGCGCGCGGTCGTCGGCACCCTGAGCGTGGAGCAGATCATCCACGAGCGAGCGGCGCTGGCACATTCGGTCCAGGAGGTTGCGCTGGACTCGCTGAACAACCAGGGCTTGATCATCGACACCCTGCAGATCTCCAGCGTCGAGGACGACACCGGCTACCTGAAGAATCTCGGCCGCCCGGAATCGGCACAGGTGGAGAAACTGGCTGCGATCGCCGAGGCGAGCGCCCGTCAGGAATCCTCGGAGAAGCAGGCCGTCGCCGACGAGGGGGTGGCCGTAGCCGAGCAGCGGTTGGCGATCCGGCGGGCCGAGATCAAGGAGGAGACCGACGCCCGGCAGGCCGCGGCGGACGCGGCCGGCCCGCTGGCCCAGGCCAAGCAGCGCGAGTTGATCATCCAGCGCGAGGAGCAGGTCGCGATCCGGCAGGCCGAGCTGACCGAGAAGCAGCTGGACACCCAGGTCCGCCGCCCGGCCGACGCCGCCAAGTACAAGGCAGAGCAGGAAGCCGCGTCCGAGCTGGCCCGACGTCGGGCCGAGGCCGAGGCCCGCAAGGCCGACGGTCTGGCCGAGGCCGAAGCGATCGGCGCGGCCGGTCGGGCCGAGGCCGAAGCGATCGAGGCGAAGGCCCGGGCGTACAGCCAGTTCAACCAGGCGGCGATCATCGATCGACTCGCCGACGTGCTACCCAAGATCGCCCACGAGCTGTCCGAGCCGTACGCCAACATCGACGATCTGACGGTGATCTCCACCGACGGCGCCAGCAAACTGTCCCAGAACATCGCCGGCAACTTCAACGAGACGATCACGCTGGTCGAGCGGATGACCGGGGTCGATCTGCGCAAGCTGGTCGACGGCGTCTCCAGCCGGTCGGGGTCCGACGGCAGCAACAACAACAGCCGTCCTGCGATCGGGGCCGACCCGGATCGCGACTCCGCCGCCGACGGCAGCAGGACCGAGCAATCCGACCGGAACCAGGAAGCCGCCCGAACCGAGCAAGCCGAGCGAGCCGAGGAAGCCGACCGGGCAAACGACGCAAACCGGGCGGCCGACCGGCGCTCCGCCGAGGAGGCGGCAAAACAGGCCGCCCGTGAGTCGGCACGGCAGTCTTCGGAGCGGGCGGCCGCCGAGGCCAGGGCCGTCGAGGCCCGGGTCGCCGAGCAGATCGAGCAGCAGGTCCAGCAGCAGTCGGGCGGGCAGCAGTCGGGCGGGCAACAGCAACGACCGGCCCGTCCGCAGGCGCCGCAGCAGCCCTTCGATCAGCGCCAGCAGTTCGAGGCGCCCCCGCAGTCGGAGCGGGGGCAGCAACAGTGGCCGCCGCCGGCCGCCCCGGGCGACGGTCGCTGACCCAACGACCGACGGCCGCTGACCCAACGACAGGGCGTCACGACGAGTTCGTGATAACGCAACGCGGGCGGGGATAATGGTGCGGTGAAGTTCATCGCCACCCCGCCCGCATACGACCTGACCTACTCCGATGTGTTCATGGTCCCCCGCCGGTCGTCGGTCGCCTCGCGGCTCGACGTCGACCTGACCAGCACCGACGGCATCGGCACCACGATCCCGTTGGTGGTGGCCAACATGACGGCGGTGTCCGGCCGCCGGATGGCCGAGACGGTGGCCCGTCGCGGCGGCGTCGCGATCATCCCGCAGGACATCCCGACCGACGTCGTCGCCAGCACGGTGGCCAAGGTGAAGAACAGCCACACCGTCTTCGACACCCCGATCTCGGTCACCCCGCACGACACCGTCGGGCAGGCGATCTCGCTGCTGGCCAAGCGTGCCCACGGAGCAGTCGTCGTGGTCCAGGACGGCAAGCCGCTCGGACTGGTCAGTGAGGCCGATCTGACCGGCGTCGACCGTTTCGCGCAGGTGCACGAGGTGATGAGCGACGACCTGGTCATCGTCTCCCCCGACACCGCACCGGAGGACATCTTCTCGCGGCTCAGCGAGAAGCACCTCACGGTGGCCCTGGTCTGCGAGGGCGACCGGCTGCTCGGTGTGATGACCCGCAAGCACGCCCTGCGTTCGACGCTCTACCGACCGGCCGTCGATCCCGACGGCCGGCTGATCGTGGGCGCTGCCGTCGGCATCAACGGCGATGTCGCCGGACGGGCCGAGGCGCTGCTGACCGCCGGCGTCGACGTGCTCGTGGTCGACACCGCGCACGGCCACCAGGACAAGATGATCTCCGGCCTGAAGGCCGTCGGCGAGGCCCGCGACCGGTTCGCCGAGCAGACCGGCCGGCGGATCTCGGTGGCCGCCGGCAACGTGGTCTCGGCCGACGGCGTACGGGAATTGGTCGACGCCGGCGCCGATGTGATCAAGGTCGGCGTCGGACCGGGCGCGATGTGCACCACCCGGATGATGACCGGGGTCGGCCGGCCGCAGTTCAGCGCCGTGCTGGAGTGCGCCGCCGCGGCTCGTGAACTGGGTAAGGCGATCTGGGCCGACGGCGGTGTCCGCTACCCCCGCGATGTCGCCCTGGCACTGGCGGCTGGCGCGGGCAGCGTGATGATCGGCTCCTGGTTCGCCGGCACGTACGAAAGCACCGGCAATCTGCTCACCGACGCCGAAGGACGGGCGTACAAGGAGTCGTTCGGGATGGCGTCGGCCCGGGCGGTCAAGATGCGGACCCGAAGCTCCTCCGGATTTGAACGGGCCCGGGCCGGCCTCTTCGAGGAAGGCATCTCCTCGTCCCGGATGTATCTGGATCCTGAGCGGCCCAGCGTCGAGGATCTGATCGACCAGATCATCTCCGGTGTGCGGAGTGCCTGCACCTACGCCGGTGCCGCGAGCCTGGAGGAGTTCCACCGGTTCGCCCAGGTCGGCATCCAGTCCAACTCCGGCTACGAGGAAGGGCGTCCACTGCCCGCCGGCTGGTAACGCCGGGCCGACCACTCAGCCGGCGGCGACCTCGGCGAGCCGCCCTCGGAGATAGTCCCGTTCGGTGTCGTTGTCGGTCAGCGCGATCGCCTGCCGGTAGGCCTCGGCCGCGGCGCCCGATCTGCCCAGACGTCGCAGCAGGTCGGCCTTCACCGCCGGCAGGTAGCCGTAACGTTCCAGTCCCCCGGCCGCCTCGAGCCGCTCGACCTCGGTCAGCGCTGCCGCCGGGCCGGCCGCCATCGACAGCGGAACCGTACGGTTCAAGGCGACCACCGGCGACGGCCAGACTGCGAGCAGCCGGTCGTACAGGGTGACGATCTGGGTCCAGTCGGTCTGCTGATAGCTCGGCGCATCGGCGTACAACGCGGCGATCGCCGCCTGCAGCGCGTACCGGCCGGCCCGGCCACTGCGCAGACTCTGCACGATCAGCGTGTCGGCCTCGGCGATCGCCACCCGATCCCAACGGGTCCGATCCTGCTCCTCCAGGCGCAGCAGCCGGCCAGCGGAGTCCACCCGGGTCTCCCGACGGGCATCGGTGACCAGCAGCAGTGCCAGCAGTCCGGCTGCCTCCGGTTCGTCCGGCATCAGCTGCCGGAGCACCCTGGCCAGGTGCAGCGCATGATCGGTCAGGTCGGCTCGGACCAGGGCCGGCCCGGACGGTGCGACGTGGCCGCTGGTGAAGACCAGATGGATCACCCCGAGCACGGCCCGCAGCCGATCCGGCAACTCCGCCGCCCGCGGCATCCGGAACGGGATCCGAGCCAGCGTGATCTTCTTCTTGGCCCGGGTGATCCGGGCCGCCATCGTCGATTCCGACACCAGCAGCAGCCGCGCGATGTCCGGGGTCGACAGGCCGCAGACCAGCCGCAGGGTCAGCGCCAGTTGGGCGTCCTGGGCCAGGGCGGGGTGACAGCACAGGAAGATCAGCCGGAGCCGTTCGTCGGCGACCACCGCGGACGGTTGCTCGGGCTCGGGCTCCAGCAGCGCCTGTAGATCCATGTCCTGGCCCTCCTCCGGCTCGACCAGCAACGGCAGCTTGGTGCGCAGGGTCGACTCCCGGCGGATCGCATCGACCGCTCGACGCCGCGCGGTGGTGACCAGCCAACCGGCTGGCCGGTCGGGAATCCCGTCCCGCTGCCACCGTTCGACGGCGGCAGCGAACGCCTCCTGGACACAGTCCTCGGCCAGGTCCAGATCTCGCGCGACGCGCACCGTCGCTGCCAGGACGGTGCCCCAGTCGCGACGATGCGCCTCACTGATCGCGTCCTCGACGGCCGACCGACCAGGTCGACCGCCGGGGGCGCCTGCCGGTGGCATCAGACCGAACGGTCCACGACGACGCCACCCTCGACCGGACGGACCTCGACCGAACCTCCGTACCGGGCCGACGGGTTGTTGCGCGCGATCTCCAGGGCGGCGTCCAGGTCGGCGGCCTCGACGATGCAGATCCCGGCGATGACCTCCTTGGCATCGACGAATGGTCCGTCGGTCACGGTGTCACCACTGACCGTGGTCGCCGTCTCGGCCGACTGCAGCGCGAACGCCGCGACCATCACGCCGGCCTGTTGCAGATCTCGCGCATGCTGGTCGTGCTCTTCACCGGTTCCGGCGACGGCATCGGCGTACAACAGAATCGCGTACTGGGCCATGATCATTTCCTCTCGGTGCGAGGGGGCGGGCATTTCCCGACCTGCCTCTCACCCTGCTGTCGGACCGTCGACGGCGAATCGACAACCGGTCCGCGAACTTTTTAGCAGAACGCCGATCGTGCTCGTTCGATCCGTCGGCGCGATCATGATCGGGCGCCGATCGTCGGAGCAGTCGGCCCGTTGAGCAGTCCGCCCGTTGTGCAGTCCGCCCGTCGGAACAAGTCGACCGGCGGACCGTCGTACGCGGCCGTCAGCGAGCGGGCCGCTGCCAGGACGGATCGCGGCCGATGAAGCCGATCAACCGGTCCTGCACCGGGGCGTCGGCCGGCACCGAGACCGCCGGACCGAACTGTCCGGACGCGCGCATCGCTTCCTCGACAGCTGCCGACCCGGCGAGGATCGCGGCACACCGGTCGGGGTCCAACCGATCGTCCTGCCCGGTCGCCCGGGCCAGATCCCAGGTGTGCAGGAACACATCGGAGGTGTAGAAGTTGTTGATCGCCTCATCGATCGGCAACTCGCCGATGTGTGGGTTGCTCAATGTCCGGCGGTGGCTGGCGGGATCCTCGAGGAGGCGTTGCACGGCGTCGGCGTGGTCGTGCCAGGCTGCGACCGGATCGGACCGGACCGAAGCGATGTCGCCGAGGGAGAAGCCGAGCAACGCGGGCAGCCATTCGACGAGATGACCGACCACGTCCCGCGCGGTCCAGCCCTCGACCGGCGCCGGCGCGTCCCAGCCGTCCGGATCGACACCGTCGACCCGCTCGGTGAACGCGCCGGCGACCAGGCGATGCTCGTCGGCCGGCGTCTGCGTCACTGCCCCTCCGCCAGGATCGCGTCGAGCTTGGCGTAGCCCTGATTGATCCCGGTCTCCATGCCGCTGGCCAACATCCCGGCCTGGGCCTCCATCGAGTCGACCAGGGCAACCGAGGTCAACAGCGACCGTCCGCCGGGCAGCTCGGTGAAGGTCATCGTCTCCAGGCTGACCGCACCGGGCATCCCCTCCCAGCTCCAGGTCTGGACCAGTGTGCAGTCCTCGGCCAGCACCTCATGGAAGGAGCCGAAGAACCACTGGTCGCCAGTGCTGTAGCGGTAGCTGCCGCCGGTCTTGCCGTCCCACCGGTCGATGGTGACCTGGTAGCGGTCCGGCCCGATCCACTGGGCGAAGATCTCCGGGTCGATGTGTGCGGCGAAGACCTGCTCCGGCGGCGCATCGAACTCGCGGGTGATGGTGACCTTGGGGAGGTCCTTGTCAGCGCTGATCACTGCTTCGCGGCTGTTGCTCACGTTCGTGCTCATCGTGCTTCTCCTTCTGGCTGGAGAGGACTGCATCCAGACGTCGATAGCGCTCCTCAGCCTGCCGCTGGTAACGCTCGATCCACTTCGTCATCAGGTCGAACACCTCCGCTTCCAGATGCACCGGCCGGCGCTGCGCGTCCCGCGAACGAGTGACCAGCCCGGCATCCTGCAGCACCTTGATGTGCTTGGACACCGCCTGCATGGACATTTCGTACGGAGCCGCGAGCTGACCGACCGTCGCATCACCGACCGCCAACCGGGCGACCATGTCGCGCCGAGTGGGCTCGGACAACGCCGCGAAGATCCTCGACAACCGATCCTCAGTCATCCTGGAACCTTCCTCAACTAATTGGTTGAGTACAACTCAACCACGGCAACCGGTCTTTGTCAACCAATAAGTTGAGGAACCTTCCCGCCGACCCGTCAGTTTGTCCCGCGTATTTGCGGCGTGTCGGTGAGAATTCGACGGGTCGGGCTGGGAGGAACCGGGTCGCCCGGGAGGAACCGGCGGGTCGCCCCTGGCTCGGGAGGCACCGGGTCGCCCCTTGGCTCAGGAGGCACCGTCGGGCCGGGCGTCGGTGGAGTTGGTTGGTGGGTCGGTGGAGTCGGTGGTGGGTCACCCTCCGACCGACCACTCCGGGGACGAATGTCCACACCTGTTACGAAATCGCCCTGTGCGCCGGGACCCCCGGGGACAGATGCCCACACCTGATACGAAATCGCCCCGTGCGCCGGGACCCCCGGGGACAGATGTCCACACCTGTTACGAAATCGCCCTGTGCGCCGGGACCCCCGGGGACAGATGCCCACACCTGATACGAAATCGCCCCGTGCGCCGGGACCCCCGGGGACAGATGCCCACACCTGATACGAAATCGCCCCCCGCCGACAGGAACGCACAGGGACGGACACCCACGCGTGCTGCGAAGAGTCCTCGGTGATGCTCCAAGCACCTGGACGTGCGGCGCTCAAGGCCGCGGTGGCTAGGTAGATGACCGCGTTCGGCCAGGACCGGTCCTTCGACAACTCAGGACCCTTCGAACGACTCAGGACGCTTCGAAAGACTCACGGTCCAACGGCAAGGTTCCTGGCCCTTCGACGGGCTCAGTGCCCGATGACCAGGATCAGCCGGCGGAGGCGTACCGCTCAGCGGACCGGGCGCGGCGCTTCTCGGCCTCTTCCTCACGGTTCTTCGGCGGCGCAGAGGTGACCAGATCGTCCAGCAGATGCTGGGTGACGTGGGCGATCTCGTGCACGGCGCGGTCGAAGGCTTCCTGGTTGGCCTTGGACGGCTTCGTGGTGCCCGCGATCTTGCGGACGTACTGCAGCGCGGCGTCCTGCACTTCCTGGGAGGTCGCCGGCGGATCGAAGTTGTGCAGCTGGCGGATGTTTCGGCACATGCCGTCGGAGTCTAGTTGTCGCCCGCGCCGTACGGGAGTGACTCAGCGACTGCGCAGATGGCGCGGCGTGGTCAGGAACAGCACACTGACGAAGCCGGCCAGCATCACCACGGCGGGCAGCACCAGCGATTGCGCCATCGCCGAGCTGAAGCCGTCGAGCAGCTGGGTCGGCAGACGGCCGGCACCACCCAACGCCATCGGGTCGGCACCGGCATGGCCGGCCAACTGCGGCAGATCGGCGCCGAGCCGGGCGGTCATCAGCGCGGCGATCCCCGCACTACCCAATACCGCACCGACCTGGCGGGAATTGTTGAAGACCCCGGATCCGGCGCCGGCCAGCGCCATCGGCAGGTTGCGATTGGCACTCACGCCGATCGGGGCGAAGATGAACGAGTTGCCCAGCCCGTACACCGTCACCGGCAGCAGGATCTGCCAGACCGGCGCATCCGGCCGCATCGCCGCCGCCATCCAGAACAGTCCGATGGCGCTGGTCAGCATCCCGAAGCCGGCCAGATACCGCGGGTGCCGGGTGTCGACCAGTCGGCCGACGATCGGCGCGAACACCATGCTGGTGATCGCCATCGGCGCGGTCAGCAGCGCGGCCTCGGTCGGCCCCAGTCCACGAACGGTCTGGGCGTACAGCATGAACGGCAGCTGGAAGCCGACCATCACCACACCGACGGCGGTGATCGCGATATTGGCCAGGCTGAAGTTGCGATCGGTGAACAGTTTCAGCGGCATCAGCGGCTCGGCTGCGCCCTTGGCCTGCCAGCCGACGAAGGCGGCCATCACGACCAGCCCGCCGATGATCAACAGCCACGCGCGGTAATCCCAGTCGAGGTTGCTGCCCTCCTGGATGCCGAAGACCAGCGCGAACATGCCGATCGCGCTGAGCACCACCCCGACCACGTCGAAGCGATGGCTGTGGGTCTCCAGCGACGGCACCAGCAACCAGGCCAACACCAGGCCGACCACACCGATCGGCAGGTTGACGAAGAAGATCCACTGCCAGCCGACGCTGTCGATCAGGACGCCGCCGAGGATCGGCCCGATCAGCCCGGCGATACCGGCGACCGCACCCCACAGGCTGGTGGCCTTGCCGCGGCGTTCCGGCGGGAACGTCCGGGTGATGATCGCCATCGTCTGCGGAACCATCATCGCCGCACCGAGCCCCTGGAAGATCCGGGCGACGATGAGCATCTGGATGTCGGCCGACAGCCCGCACCACAGTGACGACAGCGTGAAGACGGCCAGCCCGGACAGATACATCCACTTCGGACCGACCCGGTCACCCAACCGGCCGGTGATCAGCAACGGTACGGCGTAGGCCAGCAGATAGGCGCTGGTCACCCAGACGACATCGGTGACGCCGGCATCGAGGTCGGCCATCAGCGCCGGGGTCGCCACCGAGACGATGGTGGTGTCGATCATGATCACGAAGAAGCCGAGCACCAAGGCGAACATCGCCGGCCAGGGGTTGGACGGCTCCCCCGGCTGCGGCCCGGCCGTCGCCAATGGGCCGGCAGGTCCGGTCGCACCGAGCTGGGTCGGGCGCAACTCGGGATCACGTCGCGGGGCCATCGATCTCCTTCATATGTTCGTCATCGGGTGGATGCTGACGCTTCGTCGCCCACAGCCGGCGGCCGAGTCGCGAGCGGGTCGGTCGGATCCGGCGGTCTCCGCGGTGGGCTCAACCACCGGCCGGACAGGTTCATTCCTACCCCACGCCACTGACAGCGGTGCACCGTCTCAGCCGATCGGTCCGACGAGCCGCCACGCAACTGCCCCCTGCCGGGAGCCGTCGGGCAGTGTGAGCGGCGCACGGCACCGGCAGCCGGCACCGAACCCGGGCCGTGATCGCTGCGCCGCCGGGAAGCAGGATTCGGCTGCTCCGGGCTGCACGCCTGCTCGCTGCGTTGCACTCGTTTCGACGGGTCCCGGCTGGCCGTGACACGTTCGCCCTGCGACCGGATCTGCAGCGCGGGGCTCGAAGAGATCAGTACGTCCCTCGTGGCGCCTTGCCGAGATTGTTCCTGTCTCGCGGCGCCCGGGCACGCAGATCGCGGCGTTGGCGATCGCTCGACATTCGCCCGGTATGCCTTCGCGACGCCGCGTTGCGCTGCACGCACCTGTCGTTGCGAGACGACGCGCTGCGTCAACACGGCGACGTCGCCCTCCTTCGAGGTGCTGACGTACGCCCTCCGTCGCGCGCAAGCCGTGCGCACGCACAGCGCACCGCTCGCGACGGGCACAGGCACCCTCCTACGGGCGGCGGGCGGCAAGATGCTTGGGCGCCTCCAGGAACAACACCACCAGGAAGCCGACGCCGATCACGATGGCGGGCAGCATCAGGGACTGGCCCATCGCCGTACTGAAGCCGTCCAACAGTTGCGGCGGCAGGTCACCGGCGCCGGCCTCGGTCGGAGCGGCACCGCCGGGCATCGCCGGCAGATTGGCGGCCAACCGGGATTCCATCAGCGCTGCGATCGCTGCGCTGCCGAGCACCGAACCGACCTGCCGGGTGGCGTTGTAGACCCCGGAGCCCGCCCCGGCCTGCGCCATCGGCAGGTTGCGGTTGGCCGAGACACCGAGCGGACCGAAGGTGAACGCGGTACCGATGCCGAGCAGCGTGATCGGCAACAACAGCTGCCAGATCGGGGTGTCGGCCCGCAGCACCGAGCTCAGCCAGAACAGCGACACCGAGTCGGCCAGCAGACCGAACCCGGCCAGGTACCGCGGGTGATAGCGGTCCACCAGCCGACCGACGAACGGCGCCAGGATGATCCCGACGACCGCCATCGGCACCATCAGCAGCGCTGCCCTGGTCGGAGTCAGCCCGCGGACCGACTGGGCGTAGATCATCAACGGCAGCGACAACGAGATGATCATGAAGCCGACGGCGGTGATGGCAATGTTGGACAGGCTGAAGTTGCGATCGGTGAACAGCCCCAACGGCAGCAGCGGTTCGGCGGAGTTGACCCGCTGCCAGATCACGAAGCCCACCATCACGACCACGCCGGCACCGATCAGCAACCAGATCCAGCCGGCCCAGTCGTAGCTCTCACCCTCCTGGATGCCGAACACGATCAGGAACATGCCGATACCGCTGAGCAGCACCCCGGGAATGTCGAACCGGTGACTGTGGGTCTGCAGTCTCGGCACCAGTCGCAGGGCCAGCGCGAACGCGACCACACCGACCGGGATGTTGACGAAGAAGATCCACTCCCAGCCCGGGCCGTCGATCAGCAGACCGCCGACGATCGGGCCGACCAGGGAGGCGACGCCGGCCACCGCACCCCACAGCGCCATCGCCCGGCCCCGCTTGTCCGGCGGGAAGGTGCGGGTGATCACTGCCATCGTCTGTGGCGTCATCATCGAGGCCCCGAGGCCCTGGAAGACCCGGGCGATGATCAACATCTCGATGCCGTCGGACAGCCCGCACCACAAGGACGAGCCGGTGAACAGCACCAGTCCGATCAGGTAGATCCATTTCGGACCGACCCGATCGCCGAGCCGGCCGGTGATCAACAGCGGGACCGCGTAGGCCAGCAGATAGGAGCTGGTCACCCAGACCACCGAGTTCACGTCGGCGTCCAGCGAGGTCATGATCGCCGGAGTGGCGACCGAGACGATGGTCGAATCGACCAGGATCATGAAGAATCCGAGCACCAGCGCCCACATCGCCGGCCACGGGTTGGCGGGTTCGGACGCAGGCCTCATCGCCGGTTCTGTCACTTGGGCCATGGCAAGTCCTTCGATTGCAGTCTCTTCAGCGTTGTCGCGATCCAGTCGCGTTCGGCGCTGCGCTGCGCCAGCAGGTAGTCGATCTCCAGCCAGTGCGCCTCCGGAAGCGGCAACTTCTGCAGCTGCTCGATCGCCGTCCGGTAGGCATCGATGTCGGTCTCGACGATCTGCAGGTATTCGGTCAGCAGCCCGACGACGGTGTCGACCGACAGGTTGTGGGCCTCGGCCAACGCGAGCGGAAAGCGAGGAAACTCCGGCTCGGGCTCGGACATCGTGCGCCGCACCCAATCCTCCAGAGCGACGGTACCCGCATCGGCGAGGGCGTACATCGTTCTTTCCGGACGGGCACCGGCTCGCTCGGTGCCGGTGACCTCGAGCAGTCCGTCCCGGGCCAGCCGTTCGACGGTGTGATACAGCGAGCCGGCGCGGATCTTGACCAGCCGATCCTGGCGTCGTTCCATCAACACCGAGAACATCTGGTACGGATGCATGGGGCGCTCGGCGAGCAATGCCAGCACCGCCGCGCCCAAGGGCGTCACTCGTGCCGCCAATTTCACCCGTGCCGCTGACGTCACCCCGACCCCCGATCCGTGCCCCTCCACCAAATACTCCACGTGGAATATTACGCACGGGGCAAACCCGAAGACAAGCCGGACAGACAGAACGGCCCCGGACATCGCGTCCGGGGCCGTTCAATGTCTCAGGTCGAGCTCAGTGAACCTCAGTGGGCGTAGTCGCCGCGGTAGTACTCGTAGATCAGACCGGTCAGCGAGGCCATCCCGAGCGCACCGGCGATGATCACCATCCACCAGCCGAGCACGAGCCCCACCATCACCAACGCCAGGGTGAGGGCGCAGAGCAGCGGCCAGATGCTGTGCGGGGAGAAGAAGCCGACCTCGCCGGCCCCCTCGACGATCTCGCCTTCCTGCTTGTCCTCGGGCCGGGCGTCGATCCGGCGCGAGATCAGGGTGAGATACCCGGTGATCATCAGCGACAGGAAGAACGTCAGGGTCAGGGCCGCCGTACCGGTGGTCTCGTGCGTCACCAGCCAGTAGGACGGCGTGACGATCAGGAAGAACACCGTCAGGATCGTGAAGATCCAGGCTTCGACCTTCATCGGAGCTCCTCTCCCGACTGTCCGCCGCGATCGGTCAAGGTCCCGACACGTCCGGTGTCGGCGGGTGCGTCGATCAGCTCACCTTCGTCGGCTTCGGCGTACTCCTCCAGCGCGATCTCCGGGTGGTGCAGGTCGAAGGCCGGCGACTCCGAACGGATCCGCGGCAGCGAGTCGAAGTTGTGCCGCGGCGGCGGGCAGGAGGTGGCCCACTCCAGGGACCGTCCCCAACCCCACGGGTCGTCGGTCTGCACCAGCGGCGCCTTACGCGACTTCCACACGTTGTAGATGAACGGCAGCATCGAGGCACCGAGCAGGAAGGCGCCGGCCGAGGAGACCTGGTTGAGGACGGTGAAGCCCTCGTTGGGCAGGTAGTCGGCATAGCGCCGCGGCATACCCTCCACGCCCAGCCAGTGCTGCACCAGGAAGGTGGTGTGGAAGCCGAGGAACAGCAGCCAGAAGTGGATCTTGCCCCACTTCTCGTCCAGCATCCGGCCGGTCCACTTCGGCCACCAGAAGTAGAAGCCGGCGAACATCGCGAACACCACGGTGCCGAACACCACGTAATGGAAGTGCGCCACCACGAAGTAGGAGTCCGACAGCTGGAAGTCCAGCGGCGGGCTGGCCAGGATGACTCCGGTCAGACCACCGAACAGGAAGGTGGTGAGGAAGCCGATGCACCAGAGCATCGGGGTGTCGAAGGTGAGACTGCCGCCCCACATGGTGCCGATCCAGTCGAAGAACTTGACCCCGGTCGGGACCGCGATCAGGAACGTCATGAACGAGAAGAACGGCAGGTTGACCGCACCGGTGACGTACATGTGGTGGGCCCAGACCGCCACCGACAGGGCGGCGATCGACAGCGTCGCCGCGACCAGCGTCATGTAGCCGAAGAGCGGCTTGCGGCTGAACACCGGCAGGATCTCGGTGATGATCCCGAAGAACGGCAGCGCGATGATGTAGACCTCGGGGTGGCCGAAGAACCAGAACAGGTGCTGCCACAGCATCGCGCCGCCGTTGGCGGCGTCGAAGACGTGCGCGCCGAACTTCCGGTCGGCCTCCAACATCAACAGCGCCGCGGCCAGGATCGGGAACGCGATCAGCACCAGCAACGAGGTGATCAGCGTGTTCCAGGTGAAGATCGGCATCCGGAACATGGTCATGCCAGGCGCCCGCATGGTCAGGATGGTGGTGATGAAGTTGACCGAGCCCAGGATCGAGGACAGACCGACCAGGTAGAGGCCGACGATCCACAGGTCACCACCCACACCGGGGCTGTTCACCTCGTTGCTCAGCGGCGAGTAGGCGAACCAACCGAAACTCGCGGCGCCGTCCGGGCTGAGGAAGCCGGAGACCGTGATCAGGCCGCCGAACAGGAAGAACCAGTAGGACAGCATGTTCAGCCGCGGGAAGGCGACGTCCGGTGCGCCGATCTGCAACGGCATGATCGCGTTGGCGAACGCGGAGAACAACGGCGTCGCGAACAGCAACAGCATGATCGTGCCGTGCATGGTGAAGAACTGGTTGAACGTCTCGTAGCTGAGGAACTGCAGCCCCGGGAAGGCCAACTCGGCGCGCATCGCCAACGCCAGCAGACCGCCGAAAGCGAAGAAGGCCAACGACGTGATGATGTACAACTGCCCGATCATCTTGTGATCGGTCGTGGTCAGCCACTTCCAGGCGACCTTGCCCATCGGTCGCCGGACCGTGACCGGCGCGGAGGCCGTCCGCTCCGCGGTTCCCTCGAAGGTGGTCACCTCAGCCCTCTCCCTGCTTCGTCTCTTCGGTGCCGGCTTCTTCCGGACGCTGCGGCACCGCACTCGGGTGCTCCAGCGACTTCAGTTTGCCGGTCTGTCCCTTGGCCGCCAAGGACTTCAGGTGAGCGACATACTCATCCTGCGAAACGATGTGCACGTTGAACAGCATCGCCGAGTGGTAGGTGCCGCACAGCTCGGCACACTTGCCGGCGAAGACACCTTCCTTGGTCGGCGTCAGATCGATGGTGGCGTTGCGGCCCGGCAGCACATCGAGCTTCTCGTAGAACGCCGGCACCCAGAAGGAGTGGATGACGTCGACCGACTTGAGGTCGAAGCGGACGCTCTCCCCGACCGGCAGATAGAGGTCGGCGGGATCCTCGATCGTCCCGGACTCCCAGACGTCCTTACCGACGGCGGGGTTACCGGCTTCCTGGTAGTTGAACGACCAGTTCCACTTCTGTCCGACCACGGTCACCACATGATCGGGCTTGGCCACCTTGGCCTGCACCTTGTCCTGGGTGATCACGGTGAAGTAGAAGAGCACGCCGATCATGATGAACGGGGTCACCGTGTAGAGGATCTCGATCGGCAGGTTGTACCGGTTCTGCCGCGGGACGCCGGGCTTGCGCCGGCGATACCGGACGACGCACCAGACGATCATGCCCCAGACCAGAACGCCGACACCGAAGGCGGCGATCCAGGAACCGATCCACAGGTTATGGGTGTACGGAGTGCGGTCACTGGCAGCGACCGGCAACCCGAGTCGTCCGAGTTGCGCCGTCTGCTCCGCGCTACACCCCGCGAGGCTGAGCGCGCCCACTCCCAGCGACACCAGCAGCAGTCGGGAGACCGTGCGCGGAACCGACCGCTTGGTGAGCGGGACTCGCGGGCGAGAAACAGGTGCCACGTCGACCCTTTCTGATGCGTACTACTACAGCGCGTCAAACCTATCAGCACCATAACCCAGCGCGCCCACCGACGGGGCCCCGGACAGGTCGGCTTCGCCCGGTTCCAGCTCAGGGAGCGGCCGCGCCGGGGCCGGCGGCCGGTCCGGGGGTAGCGCAGACCGAGCCCGATCGGCTGCGCGCAGCGGCGATGCGTCGTACGCTCTGCAACCATGGCCACCCCGACACGGGGGGCGAGCGGAAGCCCCTTCCCGGCCGCAGCCGAGCAGCCGTGGCCCGAACGCCTGCTGGCGGCCGATCGGTCGATCATCAGCGACCTGTCGCTGCGCGGCACGGTGCGGCGCGTCGTTCGAGCGGCCCGGGATCTGATCGATGCCCGACAGGTGACGCTGGAGATCTTCGCCGACGGAGTCGACAACGAACGCCGGCTGGTCCGGGCCGGCGGATGGCCGGTCAGCGCTGACTCCGATGACGGTGCTCTCACCGAACGGATCGGCGGGACCTGGGATCCTGCGGATCGGGAGCTCGCCGGTCGACCGTTCCCGATCCGGACCGGCGATCGGGAGTACGGCCGGCTGTTCGTGCTGCCGGCCGACGGTGCCGATCTCGCACCGGACCAGGAAGTGCTGATCGGCGCGCTGGTCGAGACGGCGGGTACGGCGATCCGCAACGCCCAACGGTACGAGGAGTCCGGGCGGACCCAGGAATGGCTGCGCGCGGTGGCCGAGGTGAGCCGCAGTCTGATCAGTAGCCAGCGTGCCGGGACCTTGGAGCGGATCGCCGAACGGGTCCGCGACCTGGCCGACGCCGATGTCGTCTCGGTCGTCCGGCCGGATGGTGCCGACGACGTGGAGGTGGTGGCCGCGATCGGTGTCGGCGCCGAGGACCTGACCGGCGTCCGCTACCTCCGAGCCGGCTCACTGGCCGGCGAGGTGATGCGGCGGCGGCGCGGCGTGCTGTTCGACAATGCGCAGCGCTACGTCGAACCGACCCTGTGCCCGCGGTATGCCGATTCGTTGGGGTCGGTGATGGCGGTTCCCCTGGACGCCGAGCACGGCACCAGCGGCGCGGTCGTGGTGGGCCGCGGCGGTCAACGTCCGTTCAGCCGATCCGACCTGGAGGTGGCTGCCAACTTCGCCGGTCAGGCCGCCCTCGCCCTGGAATTGGCCGAGGCCCGTGCCGACCAGGATCGGCTGCGTCTGCTCCGGGATCGGGACCGAATCGCCCGCGACCTGCACGACCGGGTGATCCAGCGGCTGTTCGCGACCGGGCTCGAACTGCAGAGCATCGCGACGGTCACCGCGGCCGGACCGGGGGCACGGTTGGTTGACGCCGTTGCCGACCTGGACGACACGATCCGGGAGATCCGAACCACGATCTTCGCTCTCCGACAGCAGAGCCTCGACTCCCCCAGCGGACTGCGCGGCATCGTGTTGTCGGTCGTCGCCGACCTGACCACCGGGCTGCCCCGGACACCCGAGGTCGTGTTCGTCGGACCGCTGGACACTGTCGCTGAGGCCGATCTGATCTCCGACGTCGAGGCGGTCGTCCGGGAGGGACTGACCAATGTCGTGCGGCACGCCGACGCCAAGCGGGTCACGCTGCGGATCGAGATCGCCGCGGGCGAACTCGAGATCTACCTCGGCGACGACGGCTTGGGGATCGCCGATTCGGGCCGTCGCAGCGGACTTGCCAATCTTCGTCGGCGCGCCGAGCAGCATGGCGGTACGTTGACCATCAGTACTCCACCCGGTGGCGGTACGACCCTGTCCTGGATCGTCCCGCTGCGGCCATGAGCGTTGGGGGACGCCTTGCCCGAAGGAGACCGGATATGACGGCGGCACCGGATATGCCAGCCGGGCCGAAAACCGACCCGACGACGCCGACGATCGGCGTGTTCATCGTCGATGATCATGAATTGGTCCGCCGCGGCCTGGTGTCACTGCTGGGCACCACGCCCGACCTGCGCGTCGTCGGCGAGGCCGCGACCGCCGAGGAAGCGCGGCGGATGATCCCGCAGGTCGCGCCGGATGTCGCTCTGCTGGACGGTCGGCTGCCGGACGGCTCCGGGATCGATGTCTGTCGGGACGTCAGGTCGGCGATGCCCGGTCTGCACTGCCTGATCCTGACCTCCTACGACGATGACGAGGCGCTGTTCGCCGCGGTGATGGCCGGGGCGTCGGGATACCTGCTCAAGCAGATCGGCGGAGCGTCGTTGACCGACGCGATCCGGACGGCCGCCACCGGGCGTTCGCTGATCGACCCGGTGATCAGCGGCAAGCTGCTTTCCCGACTCCGCAGACCGACCCCCGACAACCGCGCCGAGCAGTTGACCGAGCGGGAACGGGAGATCCTCGACCTGGTCGCCGAGGGCCTGACCAATCGGCAGATCGGTGCCCGGATGTACCTGGCGGAGAAGACGATCAAGAACTACGTGTCCGGGCTGCTCAGCAAGCTGGGCATGCAGCGCCGCACCCAGATCGCGGTGTTCGGGGCCCAACTGCGCCAGCACGACGATTCCCCTTCCTGATCGCGCCCGTCCCGATCGCAACCCGTCCTGATCGCAACCGCCCCCGCCCGGATCCGGTCTGCCGGCCGCGGGGAGCCGATGTTCGGGACCTTAGGCCCTGTCGTCGACCGGTGAGCACGACAAGGATGTTGGTCGGCCGGTCGTCGCCTGCGACGCCCGACCTACCGCCCCATCTCGAGGGCAGCAATACCGACTTGGGGTCGACGCACCGCGGGACGTCTCGACGTTCGTGCGTGCCGATACTTCGGGGGAAAGTCGGCACCGGTTTCGGCCGTTCTTCGTGTCCTGCCCAACTTGGCCTTGTTGCTCCGGGATGGGGCGTCCTCCTGCCTGATCCGGGTGCTACCGCCGTTCGATCGGCACCGCCACGGACCCCGGGACCGCCGATTCCGGGCCGAAAAACCCGACGAAACGGGGCCGACAAAGCAGACTGCCGGGCTCCCCCTGCCACGGTCGGCAGATGGGGAGCCCGGCAGCGAGGCTGTCGAGCGGTGCGACTCAGTTGAAGCTGTCGCCGCAGGCGCAGGAGCTGGTCGCGTTCGGGTTGTCGATGGTGAAGCCCTGCTTCTCGATGGTGTCGACGAAGTCGATCGTGGCACCCATCAGGTAGGGGGCGCTCATCCGATCGGTGACCACGTTGACGCCGCCGAAGGTCTGCACCACGTCGCCGTCGAGGCTGCGCTCGTCGAAGAACAGCTGGTAGCGCAGTCCGGAGCAACCACCGGGTTGGACCGCCACCCGCAATGCCAGGTCGTCGCGGCCCTCGCTGTCCAGCAGCGCCTTGACCTTGGACGCGGCCTCGCCGGTGAGCACGATGCCGTCGGAAACGGGAGCCTCGATGGTGGCTTGTTCGGTCATATCTTTCCTCCGCTGAGCGAATGGAGCGTGCACGCTGATGAATTCAGTGTAAGCACGGCCTCGCCACGGACCAACCAGACTCACCCTGCGAGACGCTGCGACAACCGACCCGCCCTATGTCGCAGCGGTCACCAGGTCCAGCTGCGGGCGACGCGATTCACCGTCGCCGCCAGCTCGACCGGCGCAACGTCACCGACCGGCTGGTCGACCCGGGACTCCCGTACGCCGTAGGCCGATTCGATGCCCATCGACCGCATCTCCCGCGATCCGATCACCACTTCACCGGCGATCAGGATCACCGGGACGTTGCTGCTCTCGCCGAGCCGGGCGATCCGTGCGACGACGCCACCGCCACGCTCGGCGAAGTCGAAGACGCTGCAGCCGGTCACCAACAGGTCGGCGCCGCGAATCACCCGCGGCAGCCCGGCGAGCTCGGCGCAGTAGGCCGAGCCGGTGACCACCCGGCCGCCGAGCAGGTCGGCGACGAACCCGAGGCCGCCGGCCGCACCCCAGTCCTCGGTCTCCCGCTCCCCCGGCGCCGCAGCGACGGTGAAGGCCTGCAGGCTGGCGTCGGTGGCCAGCAGCAGCTCCGGGTGCCAGCCCTGGTCGCGGCCGAACCTGGAGGTGATCCCGCGCAGCCCGAGCAGCGGCAGGCCCTGCTGACCGGGTGGCACCACGAGGGTCACCCGGCGGCCTCCGAGCAACTGCCGGACCGACCGCAGATCGACCCGGGAGACCCCGTGCAGCCCGGCGACGCCGGCATCCAGCGCGACATTGGCGGTCGCCCCGAGGGCGCCGAGCAGCCCGGCCCCGGCGTCGTGTGCCCGATTGGCCGAGACGTCCAGCACCACCTCCGGCGCGTGGTACGGGCTGGCTGCGAGGGCTTCGGCCAACGCGATCCCGAGTGCGGCGGAGGAGGCGTCCCGGTCGATGCCGAGTTGGGGCTCGCCGGTCGGCGGCTCCACGCTGACCAGCAGCCGTTCCGGGGTGTCGACGACCGTGGTCAGTCCGCCGCCGGACACACCGTCGGACGGTTCGACCTCGACCTGGTCGGCGACCGCGCGGGCAAAACCTGCTCCGGCCTCCCCGATCGGGACGACGGTCGTCTCGGCACCGGACCACGCATCGGCCAACACCGCACCCGCCCGTGCCGAACGCAGCGCACCGATCGCATCGGTGGCGATGATCACCCGCATGTCCGCCATCCTCCCAAGCAGGGCAAGCCCGACGACGGCAGGGTGAGGAACGGCTGCGCGGCGGACCAAGATCCGGGTCGCGCGTCCGGGGCGGATCGGGCACCAGTAGCGTTTGCCCCATGCCTGAGTCGACACCGCAGTACGCCAGCTACCCGAGCCTGTCCGGCAAGCACGCCTTCATCAGCGGCGGCGCGTCCGGAATCGGTGAGGCCGACGTCCGCCACCTTGCCGGTCAGGGCGCGACGGTGAGCTTCGTCGACCTCGACACCGACCGCGGCGAGAAGCTCGCCCAGGAGCTGACCGACGGCGGCGCCACGGCCTTCTTCCAGCGCGCCGACGTGACCGACGTCGAGGACTATCTGGCCAAGATCAACACCGCCGCCGAGCAGCACGGCCCGATCACGGTCTTGGTCAACAACGCTGCCAACGACAAGCGCACCCCGTTCGCCGACGTCACCGTCGACCAGTGGGACTCCGAGATCGCGGTCAACATCCGGCACCACTTCTTCGCCGCCCAGGCGGTCGCGCCGATGATGCGGGAGGCCGGCGGCGGCTCGATCATCAACATGGGCTCGATCACCGCACATCTGGACTTCCCCAATCTGACCGGCTACATCGCTTCCAAGGCAGGGATCGAGGGCCTGACCCGGACGCAGGGTCGCGAATACGGCAAGTGGAACATCCGGGTGAACTGCATCATCCCGGGCTGGATCCTGACCGAGAAGCAGCTCGAGGTGGTGGCCAAGCCCGGAGACATCGAGCGGCTGACCGAACAGAGTCAGAAGATCCCCAACAAGTTGTACGGCGAGGACATCGCCCGGATGGTGCTCTGGCTGGCCGCCGACGACTCGCGCAACTGCACCGGACAGAAGTGGGTCGTCGACGGCGGCTGGATGTGATCATGAACGACCCGGTCGCGAAGATCACCGCCGAACAGCTGAGCGCTCCGTGCACCGCGCACGGGGAAGGCCCGCTCTGGGATCCGGCCGGTGACCGACTGTTGCTGGTCGACATGATCGTCGGCGACATCGTCACCGTCGATCGGGCCGGGCACCACAATCGCACCCACGTCGCCGACGTCGCCGCCTGCCTGCGGCACCGGAGTCGCGGCGGCTACATCCTTGCCACCGAACGAGGTTTCGTCACCCTCGATGATCAACTTCGACCGACCGGACCGGAGATCGCGGCGTTCACCGACACCAAGATCAGGATGAACGACGGCGGCTGCGACCCGCAGGGGCGTTTCTACTGCGGCAGCATGGCCTACGACGAGACGACCGGTGCCGGTTCGCTGTATCGGCTGGACACCGACGGCTCCGTGGCGCCGGTACTCGACGACGTGACGATCTCCAACGGGCTGCAGTGGACTGCGGACGGTCGACGGGCGCTGTACAACGACACCCCGACCGGCCAGGTCACCGTCTTCGACTTCGACGATGATCATGGAACCTTCGGCGATCCGCGTCGCTTCGTCGCCGTCGACGGGCCCGGAGCACCGGACGGGATGGCGATCGACACCGAGGACGGCATCTGGGTCGCTCTGTGGGGCGGCTCTGCGGTGCGCCGTTACTCCTCCGACGGCCGGCTGACCGCGGTGATCGACCTGCCGGTCAGCAACGTCACCGCCTGCACCTTCGGCGGCCCGGACCTGCGCACCCTCTACATCACCACCTCACGGCAGGGCCTGGCCGACGGCGAACAGCCCGAGGCGGGCGCCGTCTTCGTCGCTGAGCCGGGCTTCACCGGCACCACCCCGTACGCCTACGCCGGTTGAACCTCCACGCTGACCCGTCAGTTTCTCCCCGACACGCCGGGCGTGTCGGGGAGAAACTGACGGGTCAGCGTTGGGGGTCGAGCCGTCTGACACCTCGTCAGCCGTCGGTCGTTGCACCCTTCGCGATCGCGTCCAGATCGCGTACGGCGAAGCGGAGGTGCTCCCATTCCTCCTCCAAGATCACGTGCAGGCAGGACCGGACCGTCTCCGGATATTGCGGGGCATGCGGGTTCTTGCGTTCGGCGGCCAACTCCTCGACGGTGACGCCGGTCAGGAAATCGGTGACCATCGCGACCCGCTCGGCACGGACCTGCAGCACCTCGTCGTAGGACGGTTTGTCGGTGCGGAACACCGAGGTGTCCGCGCCGTCACCGGCTGTGCCGGCGTCCTGTTGTCCGATCGGGTGGAACGGCTGCTCGATCTCCAGGACACCGCGCCCCAACCAGGTGTCGGTGGCGAGCACCAGATGCCGCAGGGTCTGGGCGAAGGACCACTCACCGGCGACCGAGATGTCGACCGTGCCGGCCGGCATGGAGGCGGCCCGGTCCACTGTCGTCGCCCAGGTCTGCTGCAGTGTCGCCCAGGCGGACCGCAGTCCTTCGGGATCGGCCGCGCGGCGCTCGGACCGACCCGGGAACCGCCGGTTCAACTCGGCCTCGACATACCCGCCGACATCGACGTCGTTGACCCGCAGACCTCCGTCCGCCGGCAGCCACGGCGCATCGATCTCGGTCTGCTGTATCTCGACCCCGCGCATCACCACACCGGACAGGTCGGACTCGACGAACCGGGCAGCCCGCAGATCGGCACCGACGAACCGTGCGCCGCGGAGATCATCGGATCCACCGAAGGTAGCCATCATTCCCCTCCCTGACCGGCACCCATCGGGCACCGTTGCTCGATGATCATCGGGCCGGCCGAACGATGGTCGCCAATCTATCGCCGCTGTCGGACACTGCCCCGAGAAACGATCAACGGCCTGTGGAAGGTGATCATCGGCCCGAGAAAGTGATCTTCGGCCCTGGAAAGTGATCATCGGCGAGAAAGTGATCTTCGGCCCTGGAAAGTGATCATCGGCATTGACATGGAACACACCGCCGTATGGGATGGACCGGGTTCGGTGACCGCCCGGCGAACTCCGCACAACCACCAGCACTCAGGAGAAACGACACGTGCCCGCAGCAACGGCCGCTGACCGCCCACGATCCCACCAGCCCGAGACCGCACACCGTCCGGACAGCGGGGACTGGCCGATCCTGACCCATTACACCGGCGCCGATCGACAACGGATCCGGCTGCCACTGGGCGGTCTGGGCACCGGTTGCATCAGTATCGACGGCCGCGGCCGATTGGTCGACGTCGAGGTCGCCAACAACCCGGCCAAGGGTCTGACGCCGCGCCGGATGTTCTTCACCCTGCGCTGCGCCGGTGCCGACGGCCACGTCGACACCCGAGTATTGGAAGGCGACCTGTTCGACCACGAGTACGAGGGGGCCGAGGGCAGCACCAGCCCGCAGCACGGGTTTCCTCGGTTCCGGGACTGCACCTTCGGCGCCGCCTATCCGTTTGCCACGGTCGATCTGGCCGATCCCGCCGTTCCGCTGCAGGTCCGGCTGGAGGCGGTCAATCCGCTGGTGCCCGGGGACCTGGAGGCGTCCGGACATCCGGCCCTGCTCTACCGGGTCCGGGTGCGGAACACGTCGGCGGTCGGCCAGCAGGTCAGCATCGCCGCCAGCCTGCCCAGCGTGATCGGCGCGACCGCTTCCGAACCGGCCTGGCGCGGCGCCCGCTTCACCGCGGTCGACGGTCCGGACGGCACCGTGATCACCGGCCGACATCCCAACCGGGACGGCTCCGTCGCCGACGGAACGATCGCGCTGCACTCCCCCGGCCGGACCGCCGATTCGGTACGGACCAGTTGGATCGACCGGCCCTGGGGCGATGCGCTGTCGGAGTTCTGGGCCGACTTCTCCGACGACGGTCGATTGGGTGATCATCCGGCGCACGACAACGACGCCACCTGCTCGCTGGTACTCGCTGACGAGTTACCCAGCGGCGCGGAGGCGACCTTCGACTTCGTGATCGGCTGGCACTTCCCGTACCGGCTGGCCTGGAACCACTGGCCGGGAAGCTATCGGCCCAGTCGGCATGTCGTCGGCAACCACTACACGACGCTGACCGCCGATGCCGGCGAAGCCGCGGTCGCCTTCGGTCGCACGCTGGACCGGACCGTCGCGGCGTCGGCGGCGTTCGTCCGGTCGATCATCGACTCCGACCTGCCGACGGTGCTGGCCGATGCGGCGCTGTCCAACCTGGCGATCCTGAAGTCCCCGACCGTGTTCCGGACGGCCGACGGCCGGTTCTACGGCTGGGAGGGCTGCATGGACGATCACGGCAGCTGCCACGGCAGCTGCACCCACGTCTGGAACTACGAGTACGCCACCGTCTCGCTGTTTCCCGAGCTCGCCTGGTCGATGCGGGAGACCGAATTCGTCGACTCGATGTGCGACGACCGCGGGATGCTCGGCTTCCGGACCGGGCTGCCCCGGGATCCGGAGGGCCCGGCCTGGGATTTCGCCGCCGCCGACGGTCAGATGGGGTCGGTGATCCGGTTCTACCGGACCTGGCGACGGACCGGCGACGAGGATCGGATGCGGAGCCTGTGGCCGTACGTCCGCAAGGCGGTGGAATTCGCCTGGATCCCGGGCGGCTGGGACGCCGACCGGGACGGCGTGATGGAGGGCTGCCAGCACAACACCACCGATGTGGAGTACTACGGGCCGTCGATGGAGGTGCAGTCCTGGTATCTCGGAGCACTCGCTGCCGCGGCGGAGATCGCCGAGCACGTCGGCGAGTCCGACTTCGCCGCCGACTGCCGGCGGATCCTTCGGCAAGGCTGCGACTGGTGCGACGAACACCTGTTCAACGGCGACTACTACGCCCAGCAGATCCGGCCGCCGGGCAGCGCGGACCAGATCGCCCACGGGTTGCGGCTGGAGAACATCGGTGAGGGCGGCAGCCGCGACCTGACCGATCCCGACTATCAGATCGGGTCGGGTTGTACCAGTGATCAACTGGCCGGCGTCAGCCTGGCTCAGATCAGCGGACTGCAGATCCCGCTGGATCCCGACCATGTCCGGACGGCACTGCTGAGCATCGCCGAGCACAACCACATCGAGGACTTCGCCTTCCACGTCAACCCGCGCCGCTCGTACGCGCTGGGCCGCGAGCACGGGCTGCTGAACGCCAGCTACCCGCGTGGCCAGGAGCTGGCCTACCCGTTCCCGTACGCCGCCGAAGTCTGGCCGGGTTTCGAGTACTCCGCTGCGGTCGGGCTGCTGCTGATCGGCGAGGACGAATTGGCGGTACGCACCGTGACCGACGTCCGGGACCGGCATTCGGGCCGCCGCCGCAACCCGTTCGACGAGGCCGAGTGCGGCTACCACTACGTCCGGTCGATGGCGTCGTGGGGGCTGGTCGACGCCTGGCGACTCCGCACCGGCGACTGACCGGCGTCCGCACCGACCGCGACAACGTTCACCCCAGCCGCTGTCGCAGGATCGCTGCCCCCGGCCCGGTGAGCTCCTCGGCAACGGTCGGCCGACCGGCAAGGATCATCAGGATCGCTTCGGCTGTCCCGTCGGCCTCGGGACCGCGTCCGCGGCTCCACCCCAGATCGGTGGCGACCAGCCGCACTCCGCGGGCATGCCAGAAGCCGCGCAACGGCGGCGCCGTGACCGCGAACGGCAGCGCGCAGCGAAGTCGCTCGACCGGGATCTCGCGCGGCAGTCCCAGCGGTCGGCGGATGTCCTGCTGATGGATCATCGCGTCCACCAGGCCGACCCGTCCGTTGAGCCGAGCCGTGCTGCCCTGCGGTGTCGGATGATCGCGCAGGAATTTGATCAGCTGCGCCGGCTCCAGGTGGTCGTATTCGGCTCGCGCCACGTCATTGAGATCACCGAATCGGAACCGTGCCGTCCGGAACCGGCGCAGCAGGTCTCGGGTGCTGTGTTCCTCGTAGCTGATCATGTGGGTGACCACGTCTCGCACCCGCCATCGGCTGCACAAGGACTGTGCGTTCCACTGATCATCGGTGAGCGTCGTCAGGAAGTCGGCGAGCTCCGAGCGTTCGGCCGCTGCCATCTGCATCGGTTCCACGGGTTGATTCTCGTCCCTGATCGGGTCGGTTCAGCGATCGATCGGATCGATCCTCGGCGGCGGTTCGTGCAGCGCGAGTTCCCAGTCCTGCAACGCCGGCTCGACGGTGTAGTCGCGGTCAAGATAGCTGCGCAGCCAGGCGGCTGCTCGACGCTCGGCGTACTTGGCGTTCAGCACCCGTCCGTCCTCGTCGAGTTCGATGACGTTGGCGAAGACGGCATAGAGCTGCTCCAGCACGCTCGGCTCCTCCGACAGCACGAACCGGTAGTCGATCCCCTCCAGGATCGGCTGGCCGAGCGTCCCGTTCGCAATCCAGAACGAGAAGGTCCGCAGCGCGCCGCTGAAGGAATGGCTCAGGTGTGTTGTCATGTTTCCTTCCGGCCGGAGTCACGCCGCCGTCCAAGGCTGCCGGCGGTCCCGTGGAACGACACAACAGCCGTACGACCAACAACAGCCGCACCGCGACGGTCGGCCCGCACTGATGCGGACGACCCCGAGCGGTACGGCTGCTGCAATGGGGTGATCAGTCTGTTCGATCAGCCGGGAAGCAGGCCCTCCTGGGACTCCTCCAACAGCTCCCGGACCTCGTCCAGGGTGGCGTCGGCCGACGGCAGGATCAGGTCGGAATCCTCCAGCTCGTCATCGGCAACCGGCTTGCCGGCGGCGATGATCTCGTTGTGCAACGCGGTCAGCTGCGCCGTCAAGGCCTCTTGGTCGCCGCCCTCGACTGCCTGCTCGATCTTGGCGTCGATGGTGTTCAGATCGGCGACCGCGGACTCGTCGACGCGGTACTGCCCCTCGCCCAGGATGCGGATGATCATCGGACCTCACCGCTTCCGTTGGTCTGGGCGGCGTTGCTCGGCGCAGTGCTCTGGGTCTGTTGAGTCGGTTCGGCGGCAGGCGTGGCCTGGTCACCCTCGATCGCCGGCGTGGAGGTCGACCCGCCGCTGAGCTGGGCCTTCATCTGGGCCAGCTCGTTCTCCACATCGGACCCGGACGCCAGCTGCTCCAACTCCAGGGTGATGTCGTCCTTGTTCTGGCCGGTCGCATCCTCCAGCACACCGGTCGCGATCAACTCGTCGACGGCACCGGCCCGGGCCTGCATCTCGGCGGTCTTGTCCTCGGCCCGCTGGATCGCCATGCCGACGTCGCCCATCTCCTCGCCGATGCCGGTGAAGGCCTCGTTGATCCGGGTCTGTGCCTCGGCCGCGGAGTAGGTCGCCTTGATGGTTTCCTTGCGGGTCCGGAACGCGTCCACCTTGGCCTGCAGCCGCTGGGACGCGCGGACCAGCTTCTCTTCCTCGCCCTGCAGCTGGGCGTGCTGGGTCTGCAGGTCGCCGAGCTGCTGTTGCAGACCGGACTTGCGGGTCAGCGCCTCCCGGGCCAGGTCCTCCCGGCCGACCTCGAGCGCCTTCTTCGCCTGTTGACTGAGCTTGTCGATCTGAGTGTTCAGCCCGTTGGCCTGCAGCTCGACCCGCTTGCGGCTGGTCGCGACGTCGGCGACGCCGCGGCGTACCTTCTGCAACAGCTCGAGCTGGCGTTGGTAGGAGTAGTCAAGGGTCTCGCGGGGGTCTTCTGCCTTGTCCAGCGCCTTGTCCGCCTTGGCGCGGAAGATCATCGACATCCGCTGGAATATTCCGCTCATCTGCTCTCCGCTGATCCTTCCGATTACGTACCTGCGAGGCCGGCCCGGGCTTCGCCGGCCAGACACGATTGCTGTCCAGCTTATGCCCGGCGGGGTAACGCAGGCATCGGACCGACGAGGTAGTTTCGTAATTGGGGTGTGACCCTGACAGAATCCGGGGGTCGCAGCGGACCTCCAGGCGTCCGCGAGCCCAGGGAACGACAGGGGAAGGCACCCGTGGCATTGTTCGGTCGCAAGAACCAGGCTCCACAGGAGGAGCAGGCATCCGACCCCGGTCTGGTGACCGAGTCCGGGTCGGGGCCGCGGAAGAAGGACGCCCCGACGCCGACCCGCAAGCAGGCCGAGGCGGCGCGTCGTGAGCGGCTGACCAAGCAGGTCAGCAAGAAGGACGCGGCCAGGGCGCAGCGGGCCGAGCGGATGAAGGCGATCCAGGCCCGGGACAACACGCCGGAGAAGGCGTTGCTGCGCGATTACATCGACGCCCGACGCAACATCGGCGAATTCCTGCTGCCCGGCCTGGTGGTCATCCTCGGCGCCAGCTTCCTCTACACGCTGCTGCCGAACATCACCCTGGTCAGCACCGTGCTGATGTACGTGTTCATCCTGGTCGTGCTGCTGGACTCGTTCCTGATGTGGCGTGGCTTCAAGAAGGTGCTGGCGCAGCGACTGCCGAAGTCGAGCACCCGCGGGCTGCTGTTCTACGGCATCAACCGCAGCATCCAGATCCGCCGGTTCCGGATGCCGGCGCCGCGGATCAAGCGCGGCGAAGCCTACTGAACCACCCGACCGGAAGCCGCCCGACCGGATGCCGCCCGCCCTGAACTTGCCCGGCGGGTGCTGAGTAGGCTGCTGCCTCGAGCCCGGTGTTCATCCACGAACGAAGGAAGCACATGGAGTTTCGTTATCTCGGCAACAGTGGCCTGAAGATCTCCGAGGTCAGCTACGGCAACTGGGTGACCCACGGATCCCAGGTCGAGGCCGACGCGGCCAAGGTCTGCGTGAACGCCGCACTGGATGCCGGCATCACCACGTTCGACACCGCCGACGTGTACGCCAACACCGCTGCGGAGAAGATCCTCGGCGACGCGCTGGCCGGTCAGCGGCGGGAGAGCCTGGAGATCTTCACCAAGGTCTACTTCCCGACCGGCCCGAAGGGCCACAACGACACCGGTCTGTCGCGCAAGCACATCATGGAGTCGATCAACGGCTCGCTGTCCCGGCTGCAGACCGACTACGTCGATCTGTACCAGTGCCACCGGTTCGACTACGAGACGCCGTTGGAAGAGACGATGCAGGCCTTCGCCGACATCGTGCGGCAGGGCAAGGCGCTCTACATCGGCGTCAGCGAGTGGACCTCCGACCAGCTCCGCCGCGGACACAAGCTGGCGACCGAGCTGGGCTTCCAGCTGGTCAGCAACCAGCCGCAGTATTCGATGCTCTATCGGGTGATCGAGGGCGAGGTCGTCCCGACGTCGAAGGAACTCGGGATCAGCCAGGTGGTGTTCTCCCCGATCGCGCAGGGCGTTCTGACCGGCAAGTACAAGCCGGGTCAGGAACCGCCGGCGGGTTCGCGGGCGACCGATCCGAACGGTGGCTCCGACTTCATCAAGCGGCTGCTGAAGGACGATCTGCTGGAACGGATCCAGAAGCTGGCTCCGGTTGCCGCCGACGAGGGTCTGTCGATGGCCCAGCTGGCGGTCGCCTGGGTGCTCACCAACGACAACGTCGCGACCGCGATCACCGGTGGCTCCAAGCCCGAACAGGTCACCGACAACGCCGCCGCGGCGGGCAAGAAGCTGTCGCCGGAGACGCTGTCCACCATCGACGAGATCCTCGGCGATGCGGTCGAGTCCGACCCTGCTCGTACGGCGCAGACCTCGCCGAAGTCGCGGCTGGCCTGAGGAACGAGATCATGAGCTGGCATTGGCAGTCCCACCTCCGATCCGGTGCCGGCCCTGTTGACACCGCCGAGCTCGGGCTCGACCAGCGTTTCCCCACCCAGGGCGACGCCGAGTCCTGGCTCGGTGAGGTGTATCCCGATCTACTGCAGGCCGGCGTCGAGGCGGTCAGCCTGTATGAGGCCGACCGCCTGGTCTACGGCCCGATGCGGCTGGAGCCTGAGGTCGGCTGATCGACGTGCACCATCTCGGACTCGGACGGCTACTCGGCGTCACCCCGGGTGAAGCGCTGGCCGTGGTCATCGCCACCATCGGGATGTACGTGGCGATGGTGCTGGCGATCCGGCTGCTCGGCCAGCGCGTGTTGTCCTCGCTGTCCAGCTTCGACCTGGCCGCGGTGATCGCGTTCGGCGCGATCATCGGCCGGTCGGCGCTGGGAGAGGCGCCGCGGCTGGCCGGCGGGCTGCTTGCGCTGGGCACGCTGGTCGTCCTGCAGGCCGTCGCCGGGCTGCTGCGGCTGCGACCGTTCGGCGAGCGGACGATCGCCGCCCGTGCCGTACTGCTGATGGCCGGCTCGCAGATCCTGGATGATCGACTGCGGTCCTGCCACGTCTCCACCACCGAGCTCTGGTCCCGGCTGCGGACCGCCGGCATCCGGCATCCGAACGAGGTCGCCGCGGCGATCTTCGAACCGACCGGAACGATCAGCGTGCTGCGGCGCGGAGAGTCGATCGACCCCCGACTGCTCACCGGCGTGGTCGGCGCCGACCGACTGCCACCCGAACTGTTCGGCGACTGAACTCACCGCTCCCGGTCAGTCGCGCACTCTGTCTGGAACCTCCGAAACCCCACCGCCGCACCGGTTCCGTACTTCCGCACCGTGTGTACAGGGTGCGGAAGTACGGAACCGGTGCGGCGGTGGGGTTTTGAGGGGTCAGGCCAGGGCGGCGGCGAGCAACCGGAGGGTCTGCTCTCGGGCCGGTGAGGCGTCCATGGTGGTGTTGTCGAAGGCGCCACCGACCGGGCTGATCATCACCTCGTCCACTCCGAACTCGGCCGCCAGCTTGGCAACGCGTTCGGCAGCGGTGTCGGGATCGCCGATCACCCACTTGGCACGCATCGCATCGACCAACGGTGCCTTGCTGGACAGGAAGTCGTCGGCCTCGGCCTGCTCGACGGTCAGCTGCGGGGTGAGCGGCCGGCCGCTGCGCATCCCGGCCATCTGGATCAGCTGCGGCAGCGCCAGCCGTTCGGCTTCGGCGGCGGTCGGCGCCACCGAGGCGTTCAACGTCAGGAAGGTGCGCGGACTGTCCAGCGTCTCCGACGGCCGGAAGCTGTCCCGGTAGAGCTGCAGTGCCGCGGCGGTGCCCTCGCCGGAGAAGTGATGGGCGAAGACGTACGGCAGCCCCTGCTCGGCAGCCAGCCGAGCGGAGTAATCGGAGGAACCGAGCAGCCAGATCGTCGGCTCGCTGACCGCGTTCGGGGTGGCATGCAGTTCGTAGGTCTGACCGGAAACCTGGAGCCCGACACCCGCCGGACTCATCATCTTGATCAGGTTCTGCACATTGGTGGCGAACTGGTCGACGCCGTCCTCGGTACCGCCACCGCCCAACCGCAGCGCCCAGTTGGTCACCGGGTCCGAGCCCGGGGCGCGGCCGATCCCGAGGTCGATCCGGCCGGGGAAGGCTGACTCCAGCAGGCTGAACTGTTCGGCCACCACCAGCGGCGCGTGGTTGGGCAACATGACTCCGCCGGAGCCGACCCGGATCCGTTGCGTCGCCGAGGCGAGTAGCGCGATCAGCACCGGAGGGTTGGTCGACGCGACGGCCGGCATGTTGTGATGCTCGGCGACCCAGAAGCGCTGATAACCGGCCTCGTCGGCGACCCGTGCCAGCGCGGTCGACGCCCGGAGCGCCTCCGCGGTCGTCTGACCGGTACGGACCGGGATCAGGTCCAGCACCGACAGGCCGAGAGCAGACGAACCGGGTCCATGATCAGGAGAAGTCACGTCCGGGCACAACAAGCGCGTCCGCACGGCTATTCCCACCGGTGGCCGATCGCCGGTCAGGGGGCATCCGGAACGCCCCTGGTAGGGCTGACCCCACCGCGCATTCGCCGGTCAGCGTGATGTCGTCCGGAGCGCGATTTCGAGACCGTTGTGATGTGTCCGAAAACATCCGTCTTGTCACCGCCTTCTCCGCCTTGGCCCTGGTGCCGATGATCACCGCGCACGTGATCGGAGCGGCAACGGTCAATCCGCTGATCGATCCGATCAGCTGGTACGCGTTCGTCCCGGGCGGCGGCCTGATGATCATCGCCGGTGGTTCACTGCTCGCCCTGCTGGGGCTGCTGCTGATGGTGCGGATGTACCGGACCGGTGTGGCGACCGGGCCGGTGCCGGCCGTCGCCATGATCATCTTCAGCATCTCGCTGGTGTTGGTCGGCGTCTGCCCGACCGACCCGCCGACAGCCGGTGCGTCGATCTCCGACGGCACCCTGGCAGCGACGATCCACCGGATCTGCGCCGGCTCGGCGTTCGCTACGCTGCCGGTGATCGGGCTGTCATTGGCCAGGACGATCGACCGGCCGGTGTCGCGGATGCCGCGGATGTTGTGCCGATCGGCGTACGGGCTGGCCGGTTTGGTCGCGCTGTTCCTGTCCATCCATCTGCCGCTGGCCTTCGCCGGCTCCGGGATCGCCGCCTTCGGATTCATCGAACGAGCCGGCTTCGTGATCATGATCGGCTACCTGTTTCTGCTGGCCGCGACCATCGACCGGGAGTCCGGCGCACGGACCGCTGCCGTTCAGCCGATCGAAGCACCGGCATCCGTCCTGCCGGCCGGGCCGGTCGAGGTCCCGGTCCTGGTCAGTCGCCGGGCCGGGGACTACCCCCTGGCCGGCGCCTCGGTCGCCGAGCCGAGCATCCGCCGGCACACCTCGTCCCACGGTGTCGGAGCCAGCCCGAGCTTGGTCTCGGCATCGGTCGAGTCGACCACGTAGGACCGGTTGAAGATGTAGCTCATCGCCGCCAGCTCCCGCAGATCGGCGTTGAACCACCCACCGACCTTCATGATCAATTTCGGGTACGGCCGCAGCGCCACCATCGGTTTGCCGGCCAACTCCAGCAGATCGGTCATCGCCTGCCGCAGACTGCGCGGCGGATTTGTCGGGGCGATCCAGACCCGGCCCCAGCTGTCCGGCCGATCCGCCACCGCGACCAGCGTCCGCGCAACGTCCAGCACATCGGTCCAGGAGTGCGGCAGATCCGGATTGCCGATCACCATCCCGGCCTTACCGCGCAGCGCCGCCGGCAGGTTGCGGCTCAGATGCCCGTTGGCACCGACCCCGGCACCGGCGTAGTCCGACGCGCGCACCTCGACCGCACGGATCCGCCCCTGATCGTGCAACGCCTTCGCCTCGGCCCACATGCTCGCCCGGATCCGACCGTTCTTCTCCGTCGCCAGATCCGGCAACGCCTCGGTCATCGAACCGGCGACCGGACCGTAGCCGTACAGGCTGGAGGTGATCACGAACAGCGCACCGGTCTGCTCCGCGGTGGCCAACATGCTCGCCCACAGCGGCGGCCAGACCTCCTCCCAGTTGCCGTAGTGGCTCGGGTTGGCGCAGTTGTACAACGCGTCCGCTCCGGTGCTGATCTCGATCAGCCGATCGGCGTCGGAGGCATCGGCCGCGACTCTGCTGACGCCCGCCACCGCCGGACCACGCCCGCTACGGGTCACGCTGATCACTTCCTCGCCGGCGGCCACCAACAGCCGTGCGGTCTCGGTCCCGACCGGACCCGCTCCGACGATCACATGCTTACCCATTTCAGTTACCCCTCGTCGCAAATGTGAGCACTGCTCTCTATATGGACGATGATGGCACGGCGCCATGCACAAAACAAGAGCAGTGCTCACATTTGTCGATTCGGTACGCCGCACTCGGCATGCCGCCGGGCCTGGTCAGGTCGAGATCGAATGCAACGGCAGATCGACCGGCCCGTGCTCCTCGTAATCGGTCCAGGCGCGGGCAAGCCGTTCGATGCCGGGGATCAGCCGGCCCTCCGGGAGGGCGAACGGCAACCGCAGGTGCCGACTGACCAGCCCGCGCGCGGAGAACGCCGCGGCCGGGAGCACCGCCACACCGAATCGCATCGCCGCCGAGGCGAACTGCGAGGAGTCGCCACGCGGAATCTCCACCCAGAGCGACGGACCTCCCTTCGGCTCCCACCAACTCCACCCGGGCAGCAGCCGGCCGAGCAGACCGGTGGCGATCTCCAACGACTCCCGCAGCCCCTGCTGCCGCTCGACGCGCGCCTGATCGATCCGGTCCAACAGCCGCACCGCAACCTGCTGGCTGATCACCGAGGTACCGAAGTCGGCGAGCCCCTTCAACCGGGCGAGCTGGGAGATGACGTCGGCCGAGGCGCGGATCCATCCGATCCGCAGCCCGCTCCAGAACAGCTTGTTCAGCGATCCGATCGAGATCAGCGGAACCCGATCCGAGGACAGCGCGGGCAACCCGTCGGAGACGAACGTGGTCTCGGCCAGCGACGTGTCGTCGACGACGATCGAGCCGTGCTGTGCCGCCAACTGCAGCAGTCGGGCGCGGCGCCCCGGAGACAGCCGGACCCCGGTCGGATTCTGCACCTCGGACTGCAGGTAGATCATTCGCGCCGGCCGATTGCGCAGCGCCGCATCGAGATCGGCCATCACCATCCCGTCGGCGTCGCAGCGCACCGCGTCGACCTTGCAACCGGCCCGGGCGAACGCCTCCAGCGCACCGCGGTACGCCGGCTGCTCGAGGATCACCGGATCGCCCGGCTGGACGCAGCCGCTGGTGACCACCTCGATGGCCTGCTGGGCGCCGGCGGTGATCAGGATCTGATGCTCGTCGGTCGGCATCCCCCGCGAGGAGTACAACTCCGCCAGCCGCCGCCGCAGCGCCAGCAGACCGCGCGGGTCGTAGGCATGGTTCTCCGCGATCAACATCCGATATTCGTCCTGATCGGTCCGCGCCGCCTCCTCGGCGACCATCGGCAGCCCGGGCAGCGCCGCCGTCGCCAGGTCGATCGTCGACGGCGGGCCGAACAGATACGCCGCGGCCCGTCCAGCACCCGGCCGACTGGCCGTCACCGTCTCCCGTCCCGGGCCGACCTCCGGTGCCGCGATCCGGGTCCCACTGCCCTCTCGTCGTTCGACGACACCGGCGTCCTGCAGGTGTCGATAGGCCGCCACCACCGTCGTCCGACTGACCAGCGCCTGCTCGGCCAACAGCCGTTCCGACGGCAGTCGGCAGCCCGGCAGCAACTCGCCACGGCCGACCAGATCGACGATCCCCGATGCCAGTCGCAGGTACAGCGGCCCGGTCGCCGCACCGGCCCCCAACAGGGCGACAGCCAACTCCTCCGCACCGATCCTCATGCGACGAGATTAGTGCCAATTCTCCCCCAGTGGCTCTACATTCAGGGCCACTTCCAAGACCATTCTGTCCTGGTAGCTCAACAACGGTGTTGGAAGGGGGCCAGATGAGAATCCACAAATTGATCATCAGTTCCGTCTTGGTGACCGCACTGGCTGCGGTCACCGGATGTTCCGGGGCCGCGCCGGGTGGCGCTCCGGCAGCAGGCGACGGCAGCAAGCAGGACTCCACAGTGCTCCGGCTCAACTACGGCGAATCGCAGTACGCGGCCGCGGTGCTGAAGGCGTTCCAGCAGGAGCATCCTGACATCAAGGTCGAGGTGACCCATGCCGCGGTGACGTTCGAGGACGGCAGTGTGCAGACCAACCTGCGCTCCGGTCACGGCGCCGACGTGCTGCTGGTGAACTCCGGTCCCGGCCGGGTCGCACCGCTGGCTCGTGCCGGGCTGATCGCCGATCTGACCGACGTCTACGACGGTGGGGCGCGGCAGCAGTATCCGAAGGATGTCCTCGATCAGATCACCACCGACAAGAAGATCTACGAGGTCGTGGAGGGTCGGGACATCTTCGAACTGCACTACAACCAGAAGATCCTCGACCGGGCCGGCGTGCAGCCGCCGAAGACCTGGTCGGATCTGATCGCCAGCTGCAAGCCACTGGCCGAGGCCGGTGTGCAACCTCTCGTGGTGGGCGCCCGGGACAACTTCGCCGGCGGCTGGCTGACCGGCACCCTGCTGCAGTCGTCGGCCGGGACGGCGACGATGCGCGATGTCCTCTTCGACAACGGGTCGTTCGCCCAGCAACCGGTGCTGGACGGGGCGGCCAAGATCGGCCAGTTGATCAAGAACGGCTGCCTGGACGGCAAGAAGGGACTGGCCTTCGACGGTGATCAGGCAACCGCGACCTTCGCCCGCGGCAAGGCGGCGATGATCGTCGCGACCCAGGCGCTGGACGCCGATCTGCAACAGGACAAGGTCGACACGTCGGCGTTGCATGCGATCCCGATGCCGTCGGACGATCCGGCCAACGCGCATCCGACCTCCGGGCTGGCGGTGAGCTGGATCGTGAACGCCAACAGCAGATCGCTGCCGGCCGCCAAGGAATGGATCCGTTGGGTGTCCAGCGAGAAGTACCTGACCATCGCCGCGCAGAACGGGTACACGTTCGGTCCGACCCACCTGGTCCCCGACTCGGTCCAGCTCGATCCCGCCATCGCCAAAGCAGTCAAGGACGCCAACACCGAGACCGGCTTCAACCCGAGCGTCTATCTGTCCGCCGATGGCAAGGACGCCTGGTACGCCGCCGTCCAGGGACTGCTGGCGGGGCGCGATCCGAAGCCGTTGCTGCAGGCGATCGACACCAGCAGGGCCGACGGCGGGGAGTGACCGTGATGTCCTCCACGATCAGCCGGCGCTCCGGGCGATCGGGGCCGGCGGTCCCGGCGCAGTCGTCACCGCCGTCCGCCCCCCGCTGGGGCGGCCGGGCGCGACGGGCGAACAGCAGGTCTCTGCGGGATATGCCGCTGATGATCGCCATGTTGCTGCCCTGTTTCGGGCTGCTGTCGGTCTTCGTTCTGGTCCCGCTCGGACTGGGGGTCAAGCTGAGCTTCTTCTCCTGGGACGGAGTCGCGGCCCGGATGACACCGGCCGGGGTATCCAACTACGTGCGGATCTGGCTGGATCCACGCTTCGTCGCGTCGTTGGGGCGGACAGCGATCTGGGCGGTGATGCACCTGGTGCTCGCCGTCGGTGGCGCGCTGCTGCTGGCGACCTTGATCAACGAGATCGGCTGGCGCCGGGTCCGTACCGTCTTCCGGAGTCTGGCGTTCCTGCCCAACGTGCTGGCGCTCTCGGTGGTCGGTGTGGTCTGGGCACAGATCTACAATCCGTCGATCGGCCTACTGAATTCGGGCCTGCAACGGATCGGTCTCGGTCACCTCGGACATGCCTGGCTCGGCGAAGATCATCTGGCATTGTTCTCGGTCGGCGTCGCGAGCGCCTGGCAGGGTTTCGGCTTCTACCTGGTGCTCTTCCTGGCCGGCATGCAGACCATCGACCCGACGCTCTACGAGGCGGCCATGATCGACGGCGCAACCGGGTGGCAGCGTTTCGGCCACGTCACGCTGCCCGGGCTCTACAACACGATGAGCCTGGTGCTGGTGCTGGCGTTCTCCAATGCGCTGAAGGGATTCGGCACCGTCTGGTCGATGACCCAGGGTGGCCCGTCGAACGCCACCGAACTCGCCGCGGTCTACGTCTGGCGGTCGGCGTTCCAGTCCGGACGGATCGGGCTCGCTGCGGCCGCCGGACTCACCATCGCCGTGCTGACGATCATCGGCGTCACCCTGCTCACCCGGTGGCGCGACCGCGTCGCCGAGGAGCGCTGACCGATGCGCACCCGGACCCGGGTCGACCTGACCCTCACCGTCGTGCTGGCGATCGTGATCGGCGGCATCCTGGTGCCGTTCGGCTGGGTCGTGCTGAACGCGTTCAAGAGCGATACCGAGATCTTCGGCGATCCGGTCGGGCTGCCCAGGCACTGGATCATCGGCAATTTCGTCACCGCCTGGACCACCGGCGGCTTCGCCCAGTACTCGGCGAACAGTCTGATCGTCTCGGTCGCGGCAACGCTGCTGACGCTGGCGGTCTGCCTGCCGGCCGGCTACGTCTTCGCCAAGCTCGCCGGGCCGCGGGTCAACCTGTTGTTCTATCTGCTGCTGCTGACGATGACGGTGCCCGCGGAGGCGATCGTGATCCCGATCTTCTATCAGATGCGGTCGCTCGGCCTGCTGGACAGCCGGGTCGGGCTGATCCTGGTGATCGTCGCCGGCGGACTGCCACTCGGCGTCTTCATCATGCGCAACTTCTTCAAGGATCTGCCCGGGACACTCGCCGAAGCAGCCGAGATCGACGGCGCCTCGACCTGGCGCACGTTCACCCAGGTGATGGCGCCGCTGGCCCGGCCGGCCATCCTCGCGGTCGCGGTGTTCGCCTTCCTCGGGTCCTGGAACGAATACATCCTGGCCTTGCTGTTGCTGTTCAGCAACGAGAAGATGACCATCCCACTGGGGCTCACCCAATTCCAAGATCAGTACAACTCCGACTACGGCGCACTCTTCGCCGGCATCACGATGGCGATGATCCCGTCCATTCTCGTCTACCTCGTCCTGCAACGTTCGTTCACCCAAGGTCTGCTCGCCGGATCGATGAAATGAGGCCGCATGCACGACATCAGCTACCAGTTCGAGTACACCGATCGACTGACCGCCGCCTTCATCGGCGCCGGCGGCCACTCCTTCCGCAACATCTACCCGGCGCTGCACTACGCGCCGGTGGATCTGGTCGCGGTCTGTGATCTTGATCAGGATCGGGCGGCCCAGTACGCCCGATCGTTCGGGGCAGCCCGCTCCTACAGCGATCATCATCAGCTGCTGACCGCCGAGCACTCCGACGTGGTCTTCATCGTCACCGCCTACGACGACGACGGACAGGTCCAGGCGACCCGGCTGGCGGCGGACTGCCTGCGGGCCGGCAGCCATGTCTGGATGGAGAAGCCGACCGCATCCACCCGGGATCAGGTCCGCGAACTGGAACGGCTGAGCGCGTCCACCGGCCGACTGGTGATGACCGGCCTCAAGAAGATCTTCACGCCGGCGATCCAGAAGGCGAAGTCGATCATGGAATCCGACGATTTCGGGCCGGTGTCGTCGATCTCGGTGCGCTATCCGCAGTCGCTGCCGGCCGAAGCCGACCGGCGGGACGGCGTGATCATGCGCGGTTTCCTTGATCACATCTACCACCCGGGCGCGGTCCTGAGCTATCTCGGCGGTCCGGTCACCCGGCTGAGCTACGAATGGGAGCCGACCAGTG
Organism: Microlunatus soli; assembly: GCF_900105385.1. Classification (NCBI taxonomy): domain Bacteria; kingdom Bacillati; phylum Actinomycetota; class Actinomycetes; order Propionibacteriales; family Propionibacteriaceae; genus Microlunatus; species Microlunatus soli. The sequence continues at coordinate 1,077,392 of NZ_LT629772.1, forward strand.
GCGGCAGCATCTCCTCGCTACTCTTCGCCAGCGGTGTGATCGGCAGTCTGCACCTGACCGCCGGTCAGGCGACGAACGCGCCGCTGGAGCATGTCGAGATCGTCGGTCACGGAGCCAATCTGGTGATCGACAACGGCGTCCGACTGACCTACTACCGGCGCGGCGCCGAGCTCGGCTACGGCCGTTCGGGGTCCTACATCGTGCCGGACGAGGTCGCCCCGCTCACCTGGGAGCCGGAATTCTCCCTCGGCCAGCTGTACAACAAGAACCTCTTCTACCTCGGCTACGTGCCGGAGATCCTGCACTTCTGCGCCGCGGTCCGGGGCGAGCAGGATCTGACGCTGGGAACCCTGCACCAGGTGGACCAGATCATGGCGTTGTACGAGGCTTATCAACAACTGCCGGCCGGCGTCGTCGGTCGGTTGGACCGGACCACTGCAGGACAGGCAACCGCAGGACAGGCAACCGAAGGAGCAGCATGAGCGAATCGACCGACATCCGACGGACCGTGGGTCGCCCGGATTCCTATCCCGTCGAACAACATGAGTGGGGCCGGTTGGTGTGGATGGCGAACCGATCGCTGGGCATCTCCGAGACGATGACCGTCGGCCGCTGCTACATCGATCCCGGCAAGGCCAATCCCCGGCATCGGCATGCCAACTGTGACGAGGTGCTCTACGTGCTCACCGGTTCGATCGAACACAGTCTCGGCGACGACACCTTTCCGATGCAGGCCGGCGACATCGTTTCGATCCCCTGCGGCACCATGCACAACGCCCGCAATGTCGGCGACGAGGTCGCCGAGTTCGTGATCTGCTACAACTCCGCGGACCGGCAGACCGAGGGCGAGTAGTCGATCATGGAAGCTGCACGCTCCGACAGCACCGTGGTGCTGCTCGGCACGATGGACACCAAGGCGGCCGAGTACGGTTTCGTCCGGGACCGGCTGCGGTCCAACGGCTTGTCCACGGTCGTGATCGACACCGGTGTGCTGGGCGAGCCGGGCATCGAGGTCGACATCACCCGGGAGCAGGTCGCGATCGCGGCCGGTACGACACTGGCCGAGCTGGTCGCCGATCATGATCGCGGCCGGGCCGTTGCCCGGATGGCCGAGGGCGCAGCCGAGGTGATCATGGAGCTGCTGCGCGCGGGCCGGTTCGCCGGCGCTCTCGCGCTCGGTGGGACGGGCGGCACGTCGATCGCGGCCCGTGCCCTGCAGCCGATCCCGATCGGAGTGCCCAAGATCATCGTCAGCACGGTCGCCGTCGGCAACACCACACCGTACGTCGGCAACAGCGACCTGGTGCTGTTCCCCAGTGTGGTGGACATCGCCGGGTTGAACCGGGTGTCGTCGCTGATCCTGGCCAACGCCGCGGACGCCCTGACCGGAATGATGCAGGCCGCACCGGCAACCGGGACCGGCGCGCCGGGGAATGCTGGCAGCGGGAATGCTGGCACCGGCAACCGTCAGGCGATCGCGGCCAGCATGTTCGGTGTCACGACACCGTGCCTGGACCAGGCCCGCCGGCTGCTCGACGACGCCGGCTACGAGGTCCTGGTCTTCCACATGACCGGCATCGGCGGACGGACCATGGAACGGTTGATCGACGAGGGCATGATCGGCGGTGTGCTGGACGCGACGACCACCGAGCTCGCCGACGAACTGGTCGGCGGGGTCTTCTCCGCGGGGCCGGAGCGGCTGACCGCGGCTGCCCGGGCGCGGATTCCGCAGGTGGTCTCGGTCGGCGCCCTGGACATGGTCAACTTCGGAGCAATGGACACCGTCCCGGCACAGTTCGCCGATCGCCGACTGTTGGTGCACAACCCGACCGTCACACTGATGCGGACCACGCCCGAGGAGTGCGCTGAGTTGGGTCGCCGGCTGGCCGAACGGGTCTCGTCGACGTCCGCACCGGCCACCGTGGTGCTGCCGCTGCGCGGCATCTCCGCGGTCTCGGTCGAGGGCGGCCCGTTCCATGATCCCGAGGCCGACCGGGCGCTGTTCGACAGCATCCGAACCGGACTCGACCGTGACCGGGTCGACCTGGTCGAGGTCGACACCGACATCAACGACCCGACGGTCGCCCGACTGATGACCGACATCCTGTCCGGCTACCTGCCGCCTCAGCACCGGTCCACCACTGATCAGCAGACAACCATCCACTCAGAAAGGTAACCATGGCACGCATTCCCCGCGCCGAGATCCTCGATCGGCTCCGCAGCAAGCGCTCCCGCGGACTCCCGATCATCGGTGGCGGCGCCGGCACCGGCCTGTCGGCCAAATGTGAGGAGGCCGGCGGCATCGACCTGATCGTGATCTACAACTCCGGCCGCTACCGGATGGCCGGACGCGGCTCGTTGTCCGGCCTGCTCGCCTACGGCAACGCCAACGACGTCGTGGTCGAGATGAGCCGCGAGGTTCTCCCGGTCGTCACCGACACCCCGGTGCTGGCCGGGGTGAACGGCACCGACCCCTTCTACGATCCGCAGGTGCTGCTGCCGGAGCTGGCGCGGCTCGGCTTCTCCGGGGTGCAGAACTTCCCCACCGTGGGTCTGATCGACGGTGTTTTCCGGCAGAACCTGGAAGAGACCGGGATGGGCTTCGGTCACGAGATCGAGATGATCAAGGTCGCTCATGATCAGGACCTGTTGACCACCCCGTACGTGTTCGATGCCGACCAAGCACGGGCGATGACCGAGGCCGGTGCCGACGTGATCGTCGCCCACCTCGGTCTGACGGTCGGCGGCAGCATCGGTGCCGACACCGCCCGGACCCTCGACCAGTGCGTGGAATTGATCAACGACTGGACCGCCGCGGCCCGGTCGGTCCGCGACGACGTCCTGGTGCTCTGCCACGGCGGCCCGATCGCGACCCCGTCCGACGCCTCCTACGTGCTGGCCCGCACCGAGACCGACGGCTTCTACGGCGCGTCCTCGATGGAACGGTTGCCGACCGAGACGGCGATCACGTCCACGGTGCAGGAGTTCACCGGGCTGCGGGTGCAGCAGGAGACGACCGGCTGACAACGATGCCTGGGTAGGCTCCCGGACGTGCCGACACCGCAATTCATCCTCGACCTGCGCGAACAGGTCGGTCATGCACTGCTCTTCCTGAACGGCGTCACGGCGGTGGTCTTCGATCGCCGGGAGGACCCAGGCCGGGTGCTGCTCGGGCAGCGCGCCGACAACGGCCGGTGGCGACTGCTGGGCGGCATCCTGGAGCCCGGCGAGCAGCCGGCACCGGGGATGGCCCGGGAGGTCTTCGAGGAGACCGGGGTGACGGTCGAGATCGACCGCTTGGTCAGCGTGATCACCCTGCCGCCGGCCGAATACCCCAACGGCGACAAGGTGCAGTTCCTGAGCTGCACCTTCCGGGCCCACTACGTGTCTGGCGACGCTCACGTCGCCGACGACGAGTCGCTGGCCGTCGGCTGGTACGACCTTGATCAACTTCCCGAGGAGCTGCCGCAACGCGACCGGGACGTCATCAGCCAGGCTTTGCCGTTGGAGGGTGGCCCGGACTTCGTGCGCTGACCCGGCGGCGCGCAGACTGGTCGGGTGCGCACAGTCCTGATCTCGGGTGCCGGTGTCGCTGGCGCGACACTGGCCTACTGGCTCGACCGACGTGGCCTTCAGCCCACCGTCGTCGAGCAGGACCAGGCGGTCAGATCGAGTGGCAACCCGGTGGATGTCCGCGTTGCGGTGCTGCCGATCGCGCGGGAGATGGGCATCCTGCCCGCGCTCCGAGACCGAGCGACGGTAGCGACCAAGCTGGTCATCATCGGCCGCGAAGGGCGGCCGATTGCCCGACTGCGTGGGCCGAACAGCGGTGGGCAGAAGAAGGGCGACCGGTCGGAGGTCGAGATCGCCCGCGCCGACCTCGCCGCGGTTCTGCTCGAAGCCTGTCGTGACCTGGACATCCGGTTCGACGACTCCATCGCCGAACTGACGCAGGACCCCGATGGTGTCGACGTGCGGTTCCGGTCGGGACGTGAGCAGCGGTTCGACCTGGTGATCGGCGCCGACGGGGTGCACTCGGCCACCCGGCGGATGATCTTCGGCAGCGAAGATCAGTTCGTCCGTCGGCTGGGCATGTTCGTCGGCACCACGACGGTCGGCGTCGACACCGATCCTGTGGACAACACGGCCGTCCAGCTCTACAACGCGCCGGGCCGACTGACCGCCATCCATCCGGGCCGCGGGGTGCAGCGGGTGGCGTTCATCTTCCGTCGCTCCCCCGATCTGCCCTTCGATCATCGGGATGCCGCTCAGCACCGGCAGATCATCTGCGATCACTACGCCACCGACGGCTGGTTGGTACCGGACCTGTTGGAGCTGGTCCGCGAGACCGACGACCTGTACTTCGATGCCGTCAGCCGGATCGACCTGCCGCGCTGGTCGGAGGGCAGGGTCGCGCTGGTCGGCGACGCGGCGTCCAGCATCTCCCTGCTCGGCGACGGGTCGGCCAAGGCGATCCTCGGAGCCCACACCCTGGCCGAAGAGCTGGCCGACAGCAATGATCACCGGGCGGCCTTCCGGCGCTACCAGTCACGGCACGCCCCGTTGATCAGTTCAGCACGGCAGGTACGGATCGGCGCATCGATGCTGGTGCCGGCCACCGGTCCCGGGCTCGCCGTCCGGAATCAGCTGGCCCGAATGGCCGGGATGTTCGTCAGCTCTCCTTGACGCCCGGCTGCACGAACGGCGGCTTGGTGATCACGAATTCCGACGCTCGGCCGCGGACGTCGATCTGCACCACATCGTCGATCTTGAGCTTGGGGTCGACCAAGGCCAGTGCGATACCCGTCTTCAGGGTCGGAGAGAACGTACCGGAGGTGACCTCACCGATCGGTGTGCCGTCGGAGTCCTGAACCGTCATGTGCGCCCGTGGGATACCGCGTCCGGCCGCCTTCAGACCGCGCAGCGTGCGGGCCGGTCCGGCAGCCTTCTCCGCGCGCAACGCATCGGCACCGAAGAAGGTCTCCTTCTTCCAGCCGACCGCCCAGCCGAGTCGGGCCTGCACCGGCGTGATCTCCGGGCTGATGTCCTGCCCGTGCAGCGGGTAGCCCATCTCGGTACGCAGGGTGTCCCGCGCGCCGAGCCCGGCCGGCTGGATCCCGTACAGCTCGCCGGCGGTCATGATCTTGTCCCAGACCGCGCCGGCGACCTCGCTCGGGCAGACCAGCTCATAGCCCCGTTCGCCGGTGTAGCCGGTCCGGCAGACCGTGATCGGTGTCCCGTCGGCGTCGGCGATCTCGAACGACATGTACTCGTGACCGACCGGGAGACCGGCGGACTGCAACGTCTCGTCGGAGTGCGGTCCCTGGACGGCCAGCACGGCAAAATCCCTGTGCTGGTTGGTGATCTCGATGCCGTCCGGCGCCGCGCCCTGCAACCGGTCGACGACCGCGGCGGTGTTGGCGGCGTTCGGGATCAGGAAGACCTCGTCGTCACTCTTCAGGTAGGCGATCAGATCGTCGATCGCCCCACCGTCGTCGTTGCAGATCAGGGTGTACTGCGCCTTGCCGTTGGTGATCTTGGTCAGGTCGTTGGTCAGACAGCGATTGACGAACGCGGCCGCGCCCGGACCGCTGACCGTCGCCTTGCCCAGGTGACTGACATCGAAGATGCCGACCCCGGACCGGACCGCGGCATGCTCGGCGAGCACACCGCCGCCGGCGTATTCCAACGGCATCGACCAGCCACCGAACTCGGCGAATTTCGCGCCCAGGTCGACGTGACGATCATTCAGCGGGGACTTCAACAGCTCGGCACTCATGGTCGAAAGCTATCGCACCGTTCCAGCGGTCGCAGACACCTCATATAGCCTTGACCACCGTGCCAGTATCTCCGCTCCCGCAGATCAGCCTGTCCCGTTCTCTTCCGCGCGCCACCGACGTGCTGATCGCCGGTTTCGCCGCCGGCGACGTCATCGGTCTGCCCGACCCGGTACGCACTGCCGTGAAGAAGAAGTACGGATCGGGGCCGTCGGAGCTGGCGACCTCCTTCGGCGCGACCGGCAAGGCACTGTCCAGCACCGTGCTGCCGGCGGCGGGCCGGACCACCGTCGTGTTGGTCGGGTTGGGCGACAAGCCGGTTGCAGAAATCACCGACGAGGAACTCCGGGCGGCCGCCGGTGTCGGCGTACGCACCGCCACCGGGTTGTCGGCGCTGAAGAATTCCACCGGCGGCTCGGTGGCCGTCTCCTTCGACCGGACCGAGCCCACCGCGGTCCGGGCGATCGCCGAGGGCGCCCTGCTGGGCAGCTACACGTTCCGGCCGATCAGCACCGGTGATGCTGCCGAGCAGAAGATCGCCGGGATCGCCGTCCTGTCCAAGTCCAGCGGCAAGGCCCAGCTGGCCGCCGTCGACACCGCAGCGATCGTCGCCCAGGCCGTCGTCGCCAACCGGGACTGGGTCAATCAGCCGGCCAATCTGCTCTACCCGGAATCCTTCGCCGACGAGGCCAAGGCCCATCTCGGCCGGAGCAAGGTGACCGTCGAGGTGCTGGACGACAAGGCGCTGGCTCGGGGCGGCTACGGCGGCCTGCTCGCCGTCGGCGGCGGGTCGGAACGTCCGCCGCGGCTGGTCCGGTTGAGCTACGCACCGCGTGGTGCGAAGTTCCATCTCGGCCTGGTCGGCAAGGGCATCACCTTCGACTCCGGCGGTCTGGACATCAAGACCCAGGCCGGGATGTACACCATGAAGTCCGACATGTCCGGCGCCGGCGCGGTGTTCGCCGCGGTCAAGGCGATCGCCGACCTCGGGCTCAAGATCAAGATCACCGCGTACGGCGCCCTCGCCGAGAACATGCCGTCCGGTTCGGCCTACCGGCCGTCCGACGTCCTGACGATGTACGGCGGCACGACGGTGGAGAATGTGAACACCGACGCCGAGGGCCGGCTGGTGATGGCCGACGCGTTGGCCCGGCTCAGCTCCGAGGACAACCCGGATCTGATCATCGACGTCGCCACCCTGACCGGCGCCTGCGTGGTCGCACTCGGCGAGCACACCGGCGGCGTCCTCAGCAACGACGACGAGACCGCGACCGAGGTCCTCGCCGCGGCGTCCGACGCCGGTGAACGGTTCTGGCAGTTGCCGATCGTCGAGGAATCCCGGGGGTATCTCGACTCCGAGGTGGCCGATCTCAAGTCGGGTCGGACCGGCTCCGGCGGCGCGCTGACCGCCGCCGCGTTCCTCCGCGAATTCGTCGCCGACATCCCGTGGGCACACCTGGACATCGCCGGCCCCTCGTTCAACAGCGGCAGCGCCACGGGCTACATCGCGCCCGGCGGCACCGGCATCGGGGTCCGTACCCTGATCGAGGTCGCCCGCCGGCACGCGAGCTGACCGCCGGCCGGCCGAAGGATCCCTGAGTTTGTCGAAGGGCGTGCTCTTGCTCGCCCCGCGTCACCGACGGTCGGTCTGTTGGCGCAACTTCTGCCGGTGGTTGTAGTCCCGCATCCGTTGTGGGTAGCCCACGACGGCCGCGTCGTAGGCGGGGATCTGCAGGTGCTCGGCGAAGGCGTGCGCCCAGCGCGCCGACGGCACCCGCCGGCGGGTCCATTCGCCGTCGTAGGCGATCAGCAGCATCGTGGTCTGGGTGACCGCGGTCGGTGGCTCGACCAGCGCCTCCACCCCACGCCGGGTCCGGACGAATTCGGTCAGATGGGCCACGATCGCGTCATCGACCGTGGCGCCTCGCCCGGTCGGGGTCCGACGCAGCCGTCGGGCACGCTCGCGTAGCCATCCCATGCACCAAGTATGACGACACACCGGAACGTGTGCTGCCGCAGATGATTTGATGGCGCCATGAGTTACGACCTGGTGATCATCGGCGCCGGTAGCGGCGGATACGCCTGCGCGCTGCGCGCGGCCGAGCTCGGCCTGCGCGTGGCGTTGGTCGAGGAGGGCTCGGTCGGTGGCACCTGCCTGCATCGCGGCTGCATCCCGACCAAAGCCGTGCTGCATGCCGCCGAGGTGGCCGACGCGGCCCGGGACGGCGCCCGCTTCGGTGTGCACAGCACCCTGCAGCGGGTGGATCTGCAGCAGGTCCGCAGCTACGCAGAATCGGTCGTCTCCCGGCTGCACAAGGGGCTGACCGGGCTGATCGCATCTCGCACGATCGACGTCATCGCCGGTCGCGGCACCCTGATCCCGCGCCCGGACGGACAGACCGGGCAGTCGGACGAGGGCGACGGCGCCCCGTACGCGGTGCAGGTCGGTGACCGGGTGCTGACCGCGACCGACATCGTGCTGGCCACCGGTTCGGTGTCGAAGTCGCTGCCTGGTGTCGAGATCGACGGCAGCCGGGTGCTGACCAGTGAGCACGCCCTCGAGCTGACTGAGCTGCCGTCCTCGGCGATCGTGCTCGGCGGCGGCGTGATCGGCGTCGAGTTCGCGTCGGCCTGGCGTTCCTTCGGGGTCGAGGTGACCGTGGTCGAGGCGCTCCCCCGCCTGGTACCGGGCGAGGATCCGGACATCTCCAAGGCCCTGGAACGGGCGTTCGGCAAACGCGGCATCAAGCTCCTCACCGGTGCCCCGATGCGGTCGCTCGAGGTCGGCTCGGACGCGGTGACGCTGACCGTCGAGGACGGCCGGACCGTCACCGCCGAGGTGGCTCTGGTCGCCGTCGGCCGCGGACCCAACTCGGCCGGGATCGGGCTGGAGCAGACCGAGGTCGACAGCGACCGCGGCTGGGTGACCACCGACGACCGACTGGCCACCGCCGTCGATCACGTGTACGCCGTCGGCGATCTGGTGGCCGGGCTGCAGCTGGCCCATCGCGGCTTTGCGCACGGCATCTTCGTCGCCGAGGAGATCGCCGCCCGGCGGGATGCGACCGCCCTGCGGGCGCCCGTCGCGGTGCTCGACGAGCAGATCCCGCGGATCACCTACAGCGATCCGGAGATCGCGTCGGTCGGGCTGAGCGAGGAGGCTGCCCGGCAGCGGTACGGCGAGATCGAGACCCAGCGCTACGACCTGGCCGGCAACGGGCGCTCCCAGATCCTGAAGACCCAGGGCTTCGTCAAGGTGGTCCGGGCGGCGGACGGTCCGGTGGTCGGCGTGACGATGATCGGCGCCCGGGTCGGCGAACTGATCGGCGAGGCGCAGCTGATCACCAACTGGGAGGCCCATCCCGGCGAGGTGGCCCAGCTGATCCACGCCCACCCGACCCAGGGCGAAGCGCTCGGGGAGGCGCACCTGGCGCTGGCCGGCAAGCCGCTGCACCTGCACGGTTGAGCGGGCCGCCGATCCACCCCGGAGCACTGCCGCGGGCGTCGACCGAGCCCGGGCGACACCGGGCACCGACGGCGGATAGGCTGGCCGCGGACTTTGCTGTGCGTGCGTGACACAGCATCGTTGACCTGAGCAACGCATCATCGAGGAGTCGAAGCCGAATCATGTCCACCGAGGTCACACTTCCTGAATTGGGCGAGAGCGTCACCGAAGGCACCGTCAGCCGCTGGCTCAAGCAGGTCGGCGACACGGTCAGCACCGACGAGCCGCTACTGGAGATCTCCACCGACAAGGTGGACACCGAGATCCCGTCGCCTGCCTCGGGCACCCTGCTGGAGATCCGTGCCAGCGAGGACGACACCGTCGAGGTCGGCGCGATCCTGGCGGTGATCGGTGAGGCCAGCGAGGGCGGCGACGAGGCAGAGCCCGCGGCACCGGCTCCCGAGCAGGAGCAGGCCGCACCGGAGCAGCCGGCACCGGAGCAGGCAGCGCAGGCCGAGGCCGAGCAGCCCGCCGAGCCGCAGCCGGCCGAGGACTCCGCACCCCAACAGCAGGAAGCACCGGCCGAGCAACCGGCGCAGCAGCCGGCCGCCGAGCAGCCAGCAGGCTCCGCCGAGGGCACTGAGGTCACCCTCCCGGAGTTGGGTGAGAGCGTCACCGAGGGCACCGTCAGCCGCTGGCTCAAGCAGGTCGGCGACACGGTCGCCTCCGACGAGCCGCTGCTGGAGATCTCCACCGACAAGGTGGATACCGAGATCCCGTCGCCGGCGGCCGGCACCCTGTTGGAGATCCGCGCCGGCGAGGACGAGACCGTCGAGGTCGGCGCCGTGCTGGCCGTGATCGGCGATGCCGCGGCCGCCGCACCCGCGCAGGACTCGGCGCCCGCCGCCCCGGCCGAAGAAGCAGCCCCGGCCCAGGAAGCAGCCCCGGCCCAGGAAGCAGCCCCGACCCAGGAGTCAGCGCCGGCCCAGGAATCGGCGCCGGCCCAGCAGAGCACGCCAGCTGCTCCCGAACCCGAGGCACCGGCACCGGCCGCACCGACTCCGGCGGCACCCGCACCGGCCGCGCCCGCCCCCGCTCCGGCGGCTCCGGCACCGGCAGCTCCGGCACCAGCGGCATCGACGGCCGCATCGACCGATGGCGACGGCCCGAATTACGTCACCCCGCTGGTCCGCAAGCTGGCAGCCGAGCACGACGTCGACCTGGCCAGCCTGAAGGGCACCGGCGTCGGCGGTCGGATCCGCAAGCAGGACGTGCTGGCAGCAGCCGAAGCCGCCAAGGCCGCGGCAGCGGCCCCGGCAGCCGAGACCGCTCCGGCGGCGCCGGCCGCAACCGCGACCGAGTCGGTGCAACCGAGCTCGCTGCGTGGCACCACCGAGAAGATGACCCGGTTGCGCAAGATCATCGCCACCCGGATGGTGGAGTCGCTGCAGACCTCGGCCCAGCTGACCACCGTGGTCGAGGTCGACCTGACCGTCATCTCCCGGCTGCGGGCCAAGGTGAAGGACGACTTCCTGCGCCGCGAGGGCGTCAAGCTGTCCTACCTGCCGTTCCTGATCAAGGCCGCGGTGGACGGGCTGAAGGTGCACCCGAAGCTGAACGCGACCATCGACTCCGAGGCCGAGGAGATCCACTACCCGGCAACGGAGAACGTGTCGATCGCGGTCGACACCGAGAAGGGCCTGATGGTCCCGGTGATCAAGGGCGCCGGCGATCTGAGCATCGCCGGGCTGGCCAAGAAGATCGCCGATCTCGCCGACCGGACCCGTACCAACAAGCTGACCCCGGACGACATGAGCGGCGGCACCTTCACCGTCACCAACACCGGCAGCCGCGGAGCCCTGATCGACACCCCGATCGTGAACCAGCCCCAGGTCGCCATCCTCGGCACCGGCACCTTGGTGAAGCGGCCGGTGGTGATCACCGACAAGGTGCTCGGCGAGACGATCGCGATCCGGGACATGATGTACCTGTCACTGTCCTACGACCACCGGTTGGTCGACGGCGCCGATGCGGCCCGCTACCTCGGCACGCTGAAGGAACGCCTCGAGGAGGGCGACTTCGGCTCGGAGTTCGGGCTCTGATCCGATGACCCCCACGGCTGGCTCAGAGGAGTCTGCACCCGGCTCAGCGGAGTCGACCGGCCCCGACTCCCGGGACTCCGGTCCGCAGCCCGATCCGACCGGATCGGGTCTGCGGATCCTCATCGCCGGCGCATCGGGCTTCCTCGGCACCCCCCTCAAGGTGCGGTTCGCCGAACTCGGCCATCAGGTGCGTCGGCTGGTCCGGCGGACGCCGGTCACGTCCAGCACGGAGTTCCACTGGGATCCGTCGATCGGACGGATCAATGCCGACGCTGTCAACGACGTCGACGTGATCATCAATCTGGCCGGACCGCCGGTCTTCACCCGGCCATGGAGCAACGCCCGCCGGGAGCTGCTCCGGACGGCACGGATCGAATCCACCCGGCTGCTGGCCGAGACCGTCGTCGAGCGGTATGCCGACAATCCGAGTAAGCCGCTGTGGCTGCAGTCCAGCGCGACCGGCTGGTACGGCACTCGCTCCGGATCCGAACCGTACGACGAAAGCGCGCCACCGGCCGGGGACTTCCTCGGTCAGCTGGCCAAGGACTGGGAGGCCGCGACCGAGCAGGCCGCCTCCGCCGGTGTGCCGGTGATCTTCCTGCGCAACGGGATGGTCCTTGATCAATCCGGCAGCACACTGAAGTTGATCAAGCCGGTGTTCCAGCTCGGCTTCGGAGGCCGGATCGGCAGCGGTGATCAACACATGCCGATGATCAGCCTGCACGACTGGCTCCGGGCGGTGCAGTTCATGATCACCGAACGCCCCGCCCCCGGGCCCTACAACATCACCATCCCCGATCCGCCGACGAACGCCGAATTCACCGCGGCGCTGGCCGATCTGCTCGGTCGCAAGGCTCGGCTCGCTGCGCCGAGCGCTCTACTGCGTACGGCTCTGGGTGAGCTCGCCGAACAGCTCACCGGTGATCAGTACGTCGCCCCGAAGGCGTTGCTGGCTGCCGGCTTCGCCTTCGACGGACCCGACGTCACCAGCACCCTGCAGTTGGCGCTGGACCGCGCCCGGTGACCAGCCGCTGAGCTGCATCGACAGCTCGGGTCGGCGGATCAGCCGTGGGCGAGCACCTGCAGGAAGACGACCAGCACACCGAGTCCACCCAACATCGCCACTGCGACGAGCTTCTGCCACCAGATCACCTGCGCCCGGCGGACCGCGAGGTAGCCGACAACGATCAGGGTGATCACCAGCGTCCAGACCGACGCGGTGACCGCCGCCTCCGGTCGCATCCCGCCGGCCGTGGAGATCAACAGCAGCACCGCGGGCACCACGACGACACCGATGGCATGCCGTCCGATCAGCACCAGATGGCCGAGTTCGTGCCGATCGGGAAACGTCCGATGCACCGACAGATGCGAAACCACATCGGCGACGAAGCCCGCCAGGGTGATCGCCAGGACACCGATCACCAGGGTGCCGAGCACCGACAGCGGTTCATGGATCTCGCCGTGGCCACGGATCGCCAGCAGGATCGCCAGACCGGTGATGGTCGCGTACAGGCGTTCCTTGACCACCTCGGTCAGCTGATCGGGACTCAATCCCTCGGCCCAGGCACGCCTGCGTCGTCGACTCACGGAGGCCAGCGTATCGGCGGCGACCGGGAGCGTACGATCGGTGATTGTGATCTTCGACGACCTCGGTTTGGGCCGGCAGCTGATCGACTACCGCGCGGCGTGGGATCTGCAACGTGAGATCCACGCCGAGGTGGTGGCCGGCAGCCGGCCGGACACCGTTCTGCTGCTCGAACACGAGGCGGTCTACACCGCCGGCAAGCGGACCCAGCCGGAGGAACGCCCGACCGACGGCGCGCCGGTGGTCGACGTCGACCGCGGCGGCAACATCACCTGGCACGGCCCCGGCCAGCTGGTCGCCTACCCGATCGTCACCCTGCCCGAACCGGTCCGGGTGGTCGACTACGTCCGGCGGGTCGAGGAAGCGATGATCAGGACCTTCGCCGACCTCGGTCTGGAGTCCGGTCGGGTGGACGGCCGGTCCGGCGTCTGGCTGGCCGCCGACAAGCTCAGGAACCGACCGGAACGCAAGATCGCCCAGATCGGCATCCGGGTCACCCAGAACGTGACCATGCACGGGCTGGCGATGAACATCAGCAACGCGATGTCCAGCTTCGACAAGATCGTGCCCTGCGGGATCAGCGACGCCGGCGTGACCAGCCTGGCCCAGGAGTTCGGCACCGACCGGGCGACCCCCGATCTGCGGACGGTGGCCGACCTGCTGCAGCCCCAGCTGATCGAACTGCTGAGCTGGCAGCCCTATGACCGCTCCCCCGACATCGTCCGCGCGGAGCAGAGCGCCGACTTCCCGCAGCTGACCAGGCTCTGACCCCGAACAGGTGCCTCCTCGGCGGGGTCGGCGCTGCGGCAAACTCTTTGCCGACGCGGTTCCGTTCACGGAGAAAAGCTGCAAGTATCACCTGACGTGACGCACCTCACGCTTCGCCGGATCCTGCTCACCACCGCCGCCGCCACCCTCGTCGGCCTGACCGCGATCAGCCCGGCCCGGGCCGCTGCGACCGGCTACGTCGCCCTCGGCGACTCCTACTCCGCCGGCGTCGGCACCCACGACAAGGCCGACGACTGCTATCGGTCGCCGTCCGGCTATCCGGCGCTGCTGGCCGGCGGCTACGGCCTGAGCCTGAACTACCAGGCCTGCAACGGAGCCGACACAGCCGACGTCGTCGCCGACCAGCTTGCCGCCCTGTCCGCCGACACCGGCGCCGTGTCGCTGACCGTCGGCGGCAACGACGTCGGCTTCGCCGACGTCCTCACCGAGTGCGCCCAGCCGGGCTGGCTGAGCGACTGTGCCGGCGCGATCGCCGACGGCCGCACGATCCTGACCGAGCAACTCCCGGGTCGCTACGACTCGCTGCTCGGCAGCATCGCGGATCGAGCGCCGCATGCGACCGTCGCGGTGGCCGGCTATCCGAGGATCTTCAACGGCGAGGACTGCAACGCAGCGACCTTCTTCAGCCCCGAGGAGGAGAGCGACCTGAACGCCGCCGTCGACGAGATGGATGCGTTGATCTCCGGCAAGGCCGGCGCGAACGGATTCGACTATGTCGACCCGCGATCGGCGTTCGACGGCCACGCGGTCTGTGACGATCAGGAGTGGGTCAACGGTCTGAGCGAACCGATCGAGGAGTCCTACCATCCGAATCGGGACGGCAACGTCGGCTACGCCGAACTGGTCGGGCCGGTGCTGACCGGGAGACCGTTCCCGACGGCCGTTCGCCCGGAGGCGGACCGGCTGCCGCAGCTGTCCGACAGCCAACGGTTGCACCAGCAGGCCGACATCGTGCTCTCCTTCGATCTCGACTCGGCGGCCAACCTGGAGCGGGCCGACCGACACGGGATCGATCCGGACCGGATCCGGCGGTTGGCGACGATGCTGCGGAGTTCGGACTCCGACACGATCGCCGCCGCCTTGGACGAACTGCAGCGGCTGGACCGCCGGGCCTCCTGATCTTCCGAAGTTGATCACCAGGTACCGATCACCAGGTACCGGTCACCAGGTACCGATCACCAGGTACCGGGGATCTGCCGGGTGGTGACGTTGATCCGGTTGTACAGGTTGGTGGTGGCGATCCAGACCACCAGACCGGCCAGTTCCTTCTCGCCGTAATGCCGGGCCGCCTCGTCCCAGATCGCGTCCGGGACCGCATTCGACCGATCGGCCATCCGGGTCATGTGCTCGGCCAGCGCCAGCGCGGCACGCTGGGCGTCGGAAAAGATCGTGGCGTCCGCCCAGCCGGCCAGCTGGATCAGCTGCGAATCGGTCAGCCCGGACGTGCGAGCGTTGTGCCGGCCGAACTCCAGGCACCAGGCACAACCGTTGATCTGGCTGACCCGCAGGTGGGTGAGCTCAAGGGTGGCCTCGTCGACTCCGAAGTCGGCGCCGATCTTGCCCAGCGCCATCAGTAGCTCGGCGGCCTGCGGCAGGAAGGTGGCCGGGTTCTTCATCCGTGCGGTCATGATCATGCCCTTCTTGTTCGATCGTCAGATTCGGTACTGTCACGCGAGGACGTGTGCCCGCGTCATCAGGGGTGACGGAGCAGGGCCGGCGGATGTGACACCGACGGCCGAAGAGACCAGACGGGGAGTTGGCGACAATGGCGCAACCGCAGGATCAGCTGGCGGCAACGTTCGAAGAACAACGACCGCGACTGCGAGCGATCGCGTTCCGGATGCTCGGCTCGCACAACGATGCCGACGACGCTGTCCAGGAAGCCTGGCTTCGGCTGCAGCGCAGTGACACCGACGCGGTCGACAACCTGGCCGGCTGGCTGACGGTCGTGGTCTCCCGGGTCTGTCTTGATCAACTGCGATCACGCGGCAGCCGACGGGAGGACCCGGTCGATGAGATGCCCCTCGCCGCCGAGGTCCGTGGCGCCGACAGCGAGCCGACCCCGGAGGACTTCTCGGTGCAGGCCGACAGTCTGGGCGCGGCGCTGTTGATCATCCTGGACACCCTGAACCCGGTCGAGCGGCTCGCCTATGTGCTCCATGATCTTTTCGGTCTGCCGTTCGAGGAGATCGCACCCATCGTCGACAAGTCCCCCTCCGCAGCCCGACAGCTGGCTTCCCGGGCCCGACGTCGGATCCGTGGCGTCGAGCCGTCGGCAGAACAGGACCGGCAGCGCGAGGTCGTCGAGGCCTTCCTGGCCGCTTCCCGGGAGGGCGACTTCGGCCGGCTGTTGCAGGTGCTCGACCCCGAGGTCGAGTTGCGAGCCGACCCTCGCACCGTCGCCGCCACAACCGCCCACGCAAACAGCGGGGCGCCGTTGCTCGGCGAGCAGGTGGTCGGCGCCGACGCCGTCGCCCGGGTCTTCGCCGGCCGGGCGAAGGCAGCCCAGGTGGCGATCATCGACGGCGTGCCGGGTGCAGCCTGGGCGCCGGGTGGCACGCCGCGGACGGTGTTCGCGATGCAGATCCGCGACGGCCGGATCGTCCGGGTCGAAGTGATCGCCGACCTCGACCAGCTGGCCGACCTGGAGATCAGCCTGTTGTGATCAACCGGTTCTGATCAGCCCCCGTTCTGATCAACCCCGGTACGGCTCGGGCTTGGTCTGTGGGTCGTCGTCGGCGGCCGCGGCCAGTCGCGGCACCGCGATGTCAAGCAGGTAAGGGATGCTGAGCGGCGAGTTGAAGCCGAGCGCGCCGGCGAAGTCCTGGTCGAAGGCACCGAGATCGACGAATCTGCCCTCCTTGACCGGTGCCAACTGAGCGAACAACCGATTCTTCTGCACCGACTTCTGCACGCCCTCGGCGACCATCACGTCGGTGTCGAAGACGTCCAGCTTCTCCATGCTGACCTCGCCACCCTTCTTCGGCACGGTGAAGCCGAGCTCGGTCAGCCACCCGGTCCGATAGTCGTCGGCTCCGACGCTGTAGGCACCGTCGGTGGTCACCCCGAGGGCGAACGACGCCGACTTGCCGGCAAACTCCGGGTGCTCCTTCTTGGCCTCGGCGAAGCGATCTTCGGTCCGCCGGACGATCTGCTCGGCCTTGTCCGGCCGGCCGAGCGCTCTGCCGGTGATCTTGGTCTGGTCCTGCCAGCTCGTCGCACCGGTGGCGACATCACCGGACTGCGCAACCGTCGGCGCAATCGCCGACAGCTTGGCGTAGCCGGCCTTGTCGATGTACGAGCTCACCGCCATGATCAGATCCGGCTTCAGCTCGGCGATCTTCTCGAAGTCGATCTCCTGCGATCCGACGGTCGGGAGCTTCTTGCCCCGCACCGCTTGCGGTGTCCACGGCCGATTCGGCGCGTCGTAGCCGAGGAACTGGCGGACACCGACCGGCTCGATGCCGAACGCCAGCACGAAGTCCTGTTCGTTGAAGCCGGCGGTCAGCACCCGCTTCGGCTCCGACTCGATGGTCGTCGTGCCGAACTGGTGCTTGATCGTGACCGGGAACACCGCGCTCGCCGCGCCCGACAGCTTCCCCCGGTCGGCCGGGGCCGTACCGTCGGACTGACAGCCGACGACCATGATCACCAGCAGCATCGATGCGACCAACGACGCCGTCCGTCTGACGCCGCCGCGGACTTCCCGAATGTTCATAAGGTAAGCCTAACCCAAGTCTCTGCGCCGAACTCATCGACGGGGTCTGACACGCGTCCACCGTCAGGCGGATACCGATGCGAGCTCCGGCGATGCGATCTCCGTCCGGCGGCGGATGCCGGCGGGTCGCGTTCGCCGTATCGTCGAGGTCATGATCGCCGATACGCAGTCCGAGCAAGATCAACTCGCTGTCGTGCCGGCCCGGGTGCCCTGGCCGGCCGTCGTCGGCTTCGTCGTGATCGCCGCAGCACTGGCCTGGGTGGCCTGCCTCCCACTCTGGCTCGGCCCCGGCCTGACTGATCCGGTACGGCTGCAGCTGTGCGCGATGGGGATGATGTTCACCCCACTGCTGGCCACCGTCGCAGCCTTGATCATCCAGCGCCGGAACCGGCACACGACCGGGCCGTCGATCCCCCGCTATCTGGGGATCTGGCCGCTGAAACCGGCACGCCGGGTGATCTGGATGATCGTGGTCGCCTTCGTCGGCACGTTCCTGCTCGCCGTCGGCACTCTCGTGCTCGCCGGCGTCGTCGGCTGGGCCGATCTCGATCTCAGTGGTGCCGGCCTGGACAGCCTGCGGTCCGCGTCACCGTCGATGGGCAGTCTGAGCAATGCTGCACTGGCGGCGATATCCCTGTCGGCGATCGTTCCGAATGC
Source organism: Microlunatus soli (assembly GCF_900105385.1). Taxonomy (NCBI): domain Bacteria; kingdom Bacillati; phylum Actinomycetota; class Actinomycetes; order Propionibacteriales; family Propionibacteriaceae; genus Microlunatus; species Microlunatus soli. The sequence continues at coordinate 1,095,465 of NZ_LT629772.1, forward strand.
TCTGTTCACCGCGATCTTCGCCTTCGGCGAGGAGGTCGGCTGGCGGGGCTGGCTGCTGACCACCCTTCGCCCGTTGGGCACCTGGCCGGCCCTGCTGATCACCGGCGCGATCTGGGGCCTGTGGCACGCACCGCTGATCCTGCTCGGCTACAACTTCGCCCGTCCCGACCTCGGTGGTCTGGCGCTGATGGTCGGCGGCTGCGTCGCGATCGGCGCGCTCTTCGGCTGGACCAGGATCCGGACCGGCTCGGTGTGGCCCGCGGTCGCCGCCCACGGCATGCTCAATGCCGCCACCCCGACCTTGATCATGATGACGACACCGCCGGGGCAGGCGCCGGACGGCGCCTTCGTCGCCGCGCTCGGCTTCCCTGGCTGGATCCTGATCGCCGTCATCGTCGCGGTGTTGATCATCACCGGCCAGTTCCGCCGACAGCCGGAGCTCGGCTGATCACCGAGTCCGCCCCGGTTCATCACTCGGCCGACCACCAGCAGGTCGTACGCTGCCGACTATGCCCGACCTCGAACCCGCCGCGGACGGCGACGCGGAACGCCCGCAGGACCTGGGCGACCTGGTCCACCTGGAGGCGCGTCAACTGTCGGCTCTGATCCGCGACCGGCGGATCAGCTGCGTCGAGGTGATGGAGAGCTACCTGGAGCACATCGATCGGCACAACCCGAGAGTGAACGCCATCGTCAGCATCCGTCCCCGGGACGAGCTGCTCGCCGAAGCCGGTGAGCGGGACCGTCAGCTCCGCGACGGTGACCGCCGCGGCTGGATGCACGGTTTTCCGCATGCAGTCAAGGATCTGGCTGCTGCGCGGGGCATCCGGCACACGGCAGGATCGGTGATCCACCGGGACCGGGTCGCCGACACCGACGACCTGTTCGTGCAGCGGATCAGGGCGGCCGGCGCGATCATCATCGGCAAGACCAACACCCCGGAGTTCGGGCTCGGCTCGCAGACCTACAACCCGGTGTTCGGCACGACCGCGACGCCGTACGACACCGACCGGACCGCCGGCGGCAGCAGCGGTGGCGCGGCGGCAGCCGTGGCCCTGCGGATGCTGCCGGTCGCCGACGGCAGCGATTACATGGGGTCACTGCGCAACCCGGCCGCCTTCTGCAACGTCTACGGCCTCCGTCCGAGCATCGGCCGGGTGCCGAATCGGGCAGGCTTCGTGGCTCAGTTGTCGGCGATCGGACCGATGGCCCGCAGCGTCACCGACCTCGCCCTGCTGTTGTCCACTCAGGCCGGTCCGGATCCGTACACGCCGCTCGGCCCGCACACCCCGCTCGGCCTGGATTCCGATCCCGCACGGTCGGCGGGCCGGCTCGACCGGGACTTCCGCGGCACCAAGATCGCCTACGTCGGCGACTGGGACGGCTACCTGGCCTTCGAACCCGGCGTGCTGGAGGTCGTCGAGACCGCGCTGGGCGAGTTCGAAGCGCTGGGCGCGCGCGTCGACCGGGTGCTCCCGGCTTTCGATCCGGCTCGGCTCTTCCAGCTCTTCCTGCGCTGGCGCTGGTGGGCCCAGACCGGCAACGCCGAGTTGTACGACGATCCGGCCACCCGCGACCTGCTCAAGCCCGAGCTGCGCTGGGAGATCGAGCACGGACTTCGGCTGACGGCGCGGGACATCACCGAGGCCGTCGCCGAGCGGCAGGCCTGGTACGCCGCCGTGGTCGACCTGCAGCGCAACTACGACTACATCATCGCCCCGAGCGCTCAGGTGTTCCCGTTCGACAAGACCGTGCACTGGCCGACGATGATCGACGGCCGCCCGATGGACACCTATCACCGCTGGATGGAGACCGTCGCGCCGTGGTCACTGTCGGGTTGCCCGGTCGCCGGCGTACCGGCCGGTTTCGGCGACAGCGGGCTGCCGACCGGAATCCAGATCGTCGGCCGGGCCGGACAGGACCTGGCCGTGCTGCAGCTTGCCCACGCCTACCATCGGCGGACCCGGTGGCCGCAGCGCAGACCGCCACCCGGGCTGGCCGGCTGATCGACACGCCTCGCCCAGCCCGCGCCCGCTCGGCCCCGGACCCGGCAGAATGAGATCCCACCACCGACCGAACGATCGGAGCTTCCCGAATGCCGTTGCAGACCCTGCACCTGCAGGACGAAGCGATCGAGCTGGACCGGGCGTCCGCGGCCGACCTCCCTGCGATCGTCGCGCTGCTGGCCGACGACAAGATCGCAGCGGGCCGCGGCGACTCCGCCGACCCCGCCGACCTTGATCACTATCGCGCGGCCTTCACCATGATCGACAACGATCCCAGCGAGTTGCTGATCGTCGCCCGCAAGGGTGCGGAGATCGTCGGCACCCTGCAACTGTCGTTCCTGCCGGGGCTCTCCCGCCGCGGCGCCCTGCGGCTGCAGATCGAGGCCGTTCGGGTCGGCCGCAGCCAGCGCGGCAGCGGACTCGGCAGCGCCATGATCAACTGGTCCCTGGACGAGGGCCGCCGGCGCGGCGCGACGATGGCGCAACTGACGTCCGATTCCGCCCGTCCCGACGCCCACCGCTTCTACAGCAAACTCGGTTTCAGCGATTCGCACGTCGGCTTCAAGATCGACCTGGCCGACCGGAAGGTCGACTGACGCGACCCGGGAGCCACGGGCACGGATCGGGCCGGAACCGCGGACACGTCGCTCAGCCGAGGGTGGTCGACCAGGTCACACGGAGCGCTGCCGGGTCGTCGCCGGGCTCGCCGCGGAACTCGGCGTCGATCGTGAAGTCCTGGTAGACGGTGCCGTCGGCTTCGAAGACCACAGTGTCGCCGACGATCCCCTTGCGCTGCGGGTCGTCGGCGGCCGGGATCACCTTCACCGGTTTGGCGTCGTCGAGGCGGTAGGTCGCGGTCGGCGCCTCGTCGGCGAAGGTGATGGACTGGCGATATCCGCGGGTGTGGGCCAGCTCGCCGGGGTTGGCGCGGACGGTGACGACGGTCCAGCTCTCCCCCTGCGACGCCCAGCCGACCGGCTCGTAATAGGGCACGTTCATCACCTCCACCCTGCAGTTGTCGGTGCCGAGCGTCCAGCCCTTCGCCGGGCGGGCAGCGCCGCAGGTCTGCCCGTGCTTGGCGAGCGTCTCGGGTGGGAGATAGAGCGCATCTGCCGCGGTGTCGGTGGTGCCGGCCGGTTGCCGAGGCTCGACGATCTGGGTGAGACCGTCGTAGGTCACCTCGATACTGAGGTCTGCCTCGACCAGTCGCTCGGGGGCGTCAGCCACCGCCACCCACGCGGTGCCGGAAAGGTCGATCGGCAGGTCGCCGCTGGCTTTCCGACGCATCACCTCATCGAGGTTGTAGCGCAACTTGTCGATGACGAACGTTACCGACGGCGCCTGGCGTTTGATGGTCATCGGCGCCGGCCGGGTGAAGGACTGCCAGTTCCAGGAGACGCCGATGAACTTCGCACCTTCCGCGGCGCGGTCGTAGGCCTCGTCGTAGGGCGGCAGCTTCTCGGTCGGCTCGGTGAGAGTGAAGTCGATCCGGCCGATCGGCGTCATCGCCCAGATGTGGCCCGGATCGGACGACTCGTCGGCAACGATCGTGCCTGCCTTCGCCGCCGACTTGTCGGACGAGCCGGGCACGGTGCAGCCGGCAAGCACGATGCTCACCGACAGCAGCGCGGCAGCGATCAGACGCATCTTCATGCGGTCATCCTTCCGTAGGAGCGTGTCACGCAGCGTCGGTGGCTGATGGCACGGTCCGCGTCGACGTCCGGTGATCGCGGTCGGGTGATCGCGGGCGGACGATCGCGGGCGGACGATCGCGGGCGGGGCCGGCTGCCCGGGAGCTGGCTCGGGTCGCGTCGGTGGGGCCGATCCGGGCCGCAGTCGTCACATTCACAGGAAGTATGGTGGACGGGTGACGATCGCACCCGAAGGACGCAAGCTGCTCCGGCTCGAGGTCCGCAATGCCGGCGTACCGATCGAGCGGAAGCCGTCCTGGATCAAGACCACCGCCAAGATGGGCCCCGAGTACCGCGATCTCAAGCGGCTGGTGAAGGACGAAGGCCTGCACACGGTCTGCCAGGAGGCGGGCTGCCCCAACATCTTCGAGTGTTGGGAGGATCGGGAGGCGACGTTCCTGATCGGCGGTGAGCAGTGCACCCGGCGCTGCGACTTCTGTCAGATCGCCACCGGCAAGCCGGCCGACTTCGACGCCGGAGAGCCGCTGCGGGTGGCCGAGTCGGTGCAGAAGATGGGCCTGAAGTACGCCACCGTCACCGGTGTCTGCCGCGACGACCTGCCGGACGAGGGCACCTGGCTGTATGCGGAGACGATCCGCAAGATCCACGAGCTCAACCCCGGCGTCGGGGTGGAGATGCTGGCTCCGGACTTCACCGGCAACCGCGACTACCTGGAAGAGATCTTCGGCACCCGTCCGGAGGTCTTCGCGCACAACGTCGAGACCGTTCCGCGGATCTTCAAGCGGATCCGTCCAGGCTTCCGCTACGAGCGGTCGCTGGACGTCCTGCGCTGGTCCCGGGAGGCCGGCCTGGTCACCAAGACCAACCTGATCCTGGGGATGGGCGAGACCCGCGAGGAGGTCTCCGCGGCGATGCGCGACCTGCACGAGGCGGGTGCGGAGATCCTCACCATCACCCAGTACCTGCGCCCCAGCGCGCTGCACCACCCGATCGACCGCTGGGTCACCCCGGAGGAATTCTCCGAGCTGGAGACCGAGGCCAACGAGATCGGCTACGCGGGCGTGATGAGCGGCCCGCTGGTCCGTTCGTCCTACCGAGCCGGAAGGCTCTATCGTGGGGCGGTCGAGAAGAGAATGAAAGTGAACGCCCACCATGGCTAAGAAGGACCGGGCCGACAAGGCCGAGAAGACCACCGACCCGGCGAAGATGGGCCGGATCCGGCAGATCATCTTCGCCTACCAACGGACCCACGAGTACGACAAGGCGCTGCCGTTCCTGCTGATCGGTTGCTTCGTGCTGCCGATCGCGTTGGGCATCGTGCTCGGTCTGCTGTTCACGCAGTTCATCGTGTCCACCATCCTGCTCGGTGTGATGATCGGCCTGCTGCTGGCGATGCTGATGCTGGTCCGCCGGACCAAGCAGGCTACGTACAAGCGGTACGCCGGCCAGGCCGGTTCGGCCGAGGTGGCGCTGTCGATGCTGCCGAAGAAGTGGATCTCCTCCCCCGCGATCGCCGCCAATCGGCAGCTGGACGCGGTGCACCGGACGATCGGCCCGGGCGGGCTGATCCTGATCGGCGAGGGCGAGCCCGGCCGGTTGAAGAATCTGCTGGCCAGTGAGGCCCGCAAACACGAGAAGGTCGCCTACGGCGTCAAGGTGACGACCATCGTGATGGGCACCAAACCCGGCCAGGTGCCGTTGGAGAAGCTCGCCGACCACATCCGCAAGCTGCCCAAGCAGCTGGAGGCCAACCAGATCACCGAGATCAAGAGCCGGCTGAACGCGCTGGACGCGATCCGGCCGCAGATGCCGGTGCCGAAGGGCCCGATGCCGACCAACCCGCGCCAGATCAGGGGCGCGAAGCAGGCGATGCGCGGCCGCTGAGCCGCTGCCGCAATCGGCCGGCCGCGTCGGTCACCCGGTGCGCGAGGACGCCGGCCATTGTGCTGCCGTCCAGGTGCCGTGTGGCGCGGTAGGCGTTCAGCACCTGGCGTGCACCGTCAGCACCGACGAACCGTTCCAGTCGCGGATCGCTGATCCGCCGGCCCTCGACGCCGTCGGCCGCCTGATCGAAGAACGGTCCGCGGCCTTCGGTCGCCGAGATCAACCCGGCGACGGCCTCCCGTGCCGCATCGACCGGCAGTTCGGTCGGTGCAGCCGCCGAGGTCACCGTACGCACCGGCGCGGTGAGCGCGGACAGGTCGCCGACCACTCGGCAACCCGATGCGGCGATCGCCTCGGCATGTCGGCCGGCGATCTGCAGCGCCCGGTCGGCCGCCCACTCCGGCAGCAACAGCGGTGCCTCGTCCGGCCCCGGTTGCCGACACTCCTGCATCCGGGCGATCACGCCGTGCCGGATCAGGCTGGTGTAGCGGCGCCAGTCATAACCCCGCTCGGCGATGATCAGATTGATCCGTCGGACCAGTTCGACCTCCGCCGCCGACAGGCTGCGGTTGGCGACGTAGCCACCGGCCGGCCGCGCCGCGGTCGCCGCCCGAGGCAGTCCGAGCAGGTCCTCGAAGGCATCGGTCAGCTGCGTCGGCCGCCCCTTGTCGGCGATCACCACGCTCACCCGATCGGCGCCCAGCAGTCGGATCCAGCGTCGCAGGATCGCGGTCTGATCGTTGCGCCGAACAAAGGTGCGGATCGTCGGCCGCCGCGTCCGGCCGTCGAGTGCGTCGGCCAACCAGTCCTCGAAGTGGCCGGTGTGCCCGGACTTGACGAACTGCTGCCAATTGGACGGCAACAGATCGGCGTAGCCCCGCAGCGTGATGGCGACGTGCAGGTGCTCCGGGTCCAGTTCGTCGACGAATCGGCGAGCCTGCTCGTCGGTGGACTCGCAGACGAACTCGTGGCTGATGAAGGTCCGGCCGTCCCGCCAGGACGCTTTCGAGACGGCCTCGCGCATCAACGCGTCCCAGACCGGTCGGGCGTGCAGCTTGGCGCCCCGTCCCCGCCAGCCCAATGGCCGCTGCATCAGCGCGGCGGTCTGGTCGCGGTGGTTGAAGCCGCTGCCCGGGTAGCAGACCCCGTGGGCAGCCAGCGTGTCGCGATTCAGCGCGGCACCGCGCTGGACGACGGTGGTGCCGGTCTTCGGCAACCCGATGTGCAGCAACCGCGAACCGGGCGGCAACGCACCGACCAGCGGCGCCCCATTCCTGCCGGTGCCAGGCCCCAGTCCTTCGACAAGCTCAGGATCCGACCCGGTCACGTCGTGTCCTATCGCGTCGGCGCCGGTCACTTGAATGCTTTGCCGACCCGACGGCGCGCCTTGTTCACCAGCTTCCGAGCCCGGTTCCGGTAGGGCTTGGACCGGTCGTCGGCGCTCATCAGCCCGCGGTAGGCGGCGACCGCGGCCATCGTCCTGTCATCCAGATGCCGGGTGGCGCGGATCGCGTTGGCGACGTCGCGGCCGCTCTCGGAGTCATACAGCCGCTGCATGTAGGGCTTCTTGAAGTTCACCGATCCCTGGACACCTTCCGGTGGCTCGTCGAAGAATCCACCCCGGCCGTCGGCGGCCGACAGCAGACCCGAGATCGCTTCGAAGGCGGCGTCGATCGGGACCTGGGTCGGCCGCTCGACCCGCGGCACCGTGCGCACCGGCGCGGTCAGCGCGGACAGGTCGCCGATCACCCGGCAACCGGTTGCGTCGATCGCGTCGGCGTAGCGACGGGCCTGCGCCAGTGCCTTCTTCGCCGCCCAGGCCGGCAGCGCCAGCGACGGCTCGTCGGGGCCGGGCCGCCGATTCTCCTGCATCCTGGCGATGAAACCGTGCCGCATCAGACTGGAGTACCGGTCCCAGGTCATGCCCTGTTCGCGGAACACCTTGTTCACCCGGAGCACCAACTCGGCCTCAGCCGCGGACAGCCCACGGTTGCCGCCATAGCCGCCGATCGGCAATGCGGTCAGCATCCCGCGCGGCAGGTCGAGCAGGTCCTCGAAGGCGTTCATCAGCTGATCGGGCTTGGTCTTGTCGGCGATCACCACGGTCACCCGGTCGACGCCGGCGACCCGGACCCAGCGTTCGACGATCGCGGCCTGATCATTGCGCAGGTAGAAGGTCGGTGTGGTCCTCAGCTTGGACCGCGGCCCGAGGATCTGCTTCAGCCAGACGCCGTACGGCTTCTGGAAACCGGCCTTCACATACTGCTGCCAGCTCGAACCGAGCAGGTCGGCGAAGCCGCGCAGGGTGATCACCACGTGGGTCTTCGGACCGAGGGCCCGGATGAACCGGCGAGCCTGCTCATCGGTGGATTCGCAGGCGAACTCGTGGCTGATCAGCGAACGTTCGGCGGGAGTCTGCTTGACCTCCCGCTCGATCCGCTTCCAAATCGCCTTGGCCGGGGTGGATTCACTGTTCTTCCAACCCAGCGACCGGCTCATCAACGCCGACACCGCCTCGCGGTGGTTCAGAGTGCTGCCGGGGTAGCAGACGCCGTTCTCCAGCAGCTTCTCCCGGTGATAGGCCGCGGTCCGTTGCAGTGTCGTGGTCCCGGTCTTCGGAATGCCGATATGCAACAGCGGGGTGCCCACCGGCAACGCCGGTACTGGTCGGTCTTCCGGTGCCGTCACGTGCTGCTGACTCCTTGCCGCTCATTCTTACAGGGCCACTCATTCTTACGGGGCCACTCACTCTTACGGGCCGCCACCTGATCGATCCGGGGCGATTGCCGGCTCATTCTACTTGGACCGACAGTTCCAGCCACTTCTCCTCCAACTCGGCCTGCTCACCGCGCACCTGCTCCAAGCGGGCGTTGTGTTCGCCGAGTTTGGTGTAGTCGGTGCTGTCGGCCAGCATCGCCGCCTCGATCGTCGCGACCTGGGTCTGCAGCCGGTCCAGCCGGCGTTCGATGGCCGACAGCTCCTTGTTGATCAGCCGCGCCTGCGCCGCGGAGATCTTCGGCTCGGGCCGGGACGCGCCGGCAGCACGGCGCCCGTCCTCCGCTGCCCCTTTCTCGCCCCCGGTCACCGGCCCGTCCCCGCCACCAGCTCGGGAATCGGACTCGGCGGACAGCTGAAGGTATTGATCGACACCGCCGGGCAGATGCCGCAGCCGATGGTCGAAGATTGCGTACTGCTGATCGGTGACCCGCTCCAGCAGGTACCGGTCATGGGTGGCCACCAGCAGCGTGCCCGGCCAGCTGTCCAGCAGATCCTCCATCGCGGCCAGCATGTCGGTGTCCATGTCGTTGGTCGGCTCGTCCAGCACCAGCACGTTGGGCTCGTCGAGCAAGATCATCAACAGCTGCAGCCGTCGTCGCTGCCCACCGGACAGATCCTTGATCGGCGTGGACAACAGGGCAGCGCCGAAGCCGAGCTGCTCCAGCAGCTGCGCCGGAGTCTGTTCCTTGCCGCCGGCAACGTACTCGGTCCGTTTGGTCTGCAACAGTTCACGGACCCGGAGATGATCAACGGCCGCGAGTTCGTCGAGCTGCTGACTCAGCGTGGTGATCTTGACCGTCTTGCCGGTCTTGACCCGACCACTGTCGGGCTGCACTGCACCGGTGATCAACTTCAGCAGCGTGGTCTTGCCGGCACCGTTGGCCCCGAGGATCCCGGTCCGCTCCCCCGGCGCGATCCGCCATTCGACGTGTTCCAGCACCGGTTCTCCGCTGTCACCGGAGTAGCCGACCGAGACGTCCAGCAGATCGACGACGTCCTTGCCGAGTCGGGCCGTGGCCAGCTGTTGCAGCTGCACCGTGTCGCGGATCGGCGGTACGTCCTCGATCAACGCGTTGGCGGCCTCGATCCGGAACCGGGGCTTGGCCGTCCGGGCCGGTGCTCCGCGGCGCAGCCAGGCCAACTCCTTGCGCATCAGGTTCTGCCGTTTGGCCTCGGTCGCCGCAGCCATCCGGTCGCGTTCGACGCGTTGCAACACGTAGGCCGCATACCCGCCCTCGAAGACGTCGACGACCGCGTCGTGCACCTCCCAGGTCAGGGTGCAGACCGCGTCCAGGAACCAGCGGTCGTGGGTGACGACCACCAACGCACCGTCCCCGGGACGCCAGCGGCGGTTGAGATGATCGGCCAGCCAGGACACCCCTTCGATGTCGAGGTGGTTGGTCGGTTCGTCCAGGATCACGATGTCGAAGTCGCCGGCCAGCAACGCCGCCAGCGCGACCCGTCGGCGTTGCCCACCGCTGAGTTCGCCGACCGGGGACCGTCGGTCGAGGTCGCCGAGCAACCCGTCCAGCACGTCCCGGATCCGCGGGTCACCGGCCCACTCGTGCTCCGGCCGGTCGCCGACCACGACTGCCGCGACCGACTGTTCCGGGTCCAGGGTGTCGGCCTGGTCCAGCATTCCGACCGTGACGTCGCGCCGCCGCACGACCGAGCCGGTGTCGGGCTGCAAACGGCCGGCCAGGATCCGCAGCAGGGTGGATTTGCCGTCGCCGTTGCGACCGACGACCCCGATCCGGTCACCGCTGTTGATCCCGATGGTCAGGTCGGTGAACAGGTGACGGGTCGGGAACTCGAGACCGATGTCCTGGGCGCCCAGCAGATGTACCACTCCGACAGGGTACGGGGCCCGACCGCGTACGGGTGCCGACGGCATAGGGTTGAACACCATGAGCCAACCGCCGCTGTCCGCGCTCATCGCCGAACTCGGATCCGACATCGTCACCAGCGATCCCGCCGTGATGGACCGCTATCGCTTCGACTGGGCACGCGACGATCGAGCCGGAATGCCGCTCGCGGTCGTCCGGGCCGAGACCGCCGAACACGTCCAGGCGGCTGTGCGCTGGGCGGACCGCTCTGCGGTGCCGGTGGTGCCCCGCGGCGCCGGCAGCGGACTGTCCGGCGGCTCGACCGCCGTCGAGCAGTGCCTGATGATCAGCACCGAGCGGATGCGTGCGATCACCATCGACCCCGGTGCACGGGTGGCGATCGTCGAGCCCGGGGCGCTGAACGCCGAGGTCAAGGCGGCCGCCGCCGAACACGGGCTCTGGTATCCGCCGGACCCGTCGTCGTTCGAGATGTGCTCGATCGGCGGCAACCTCGCCACCAATGCCGGTGGGCTGTGCTGCGTCAAGTACGGCGTGACCACCGACTATGTGGTCGGGCTCGATGTGGTGACCGCCGACGCAAAGCTCCTGAAGCTCGGCGGCATCCGGGTCAAGGACGTCGCCGGACTGTCGTTGATGAAGCTCTTCGTCGGCAGTGAAGGCACGCTCGGCGTGATCACCCGGGGCATCCTCAAACTGGTGCCCAAGCAACCCGACACGGCGACCCTGGTCGCCACCTTCCCCGACGTCGACAGGGCGGCCCGGGCGGTGGTCGGGATGTGCGCGGAGATCCGGCCGTCGATGTTGGAACTGATGGACGGCCTGTCGATCAACCTCGTCGAGGATCATCTCCGGATGGGACTGGACCGGGAGGCGGGCGCGATGTTGATCGCCCAGTCCGATTCACCGGGCGCAGCTCGCGGCCTGGAGGTGTCGATCATGGAGAGGGTGTGCACCGAGCTCGGCGCCAAGGAATGTTTCGTCACCGAGGACCCGGACGAGGGTGAGATGTTCGTCGCCGCCCGCCGAGCCGCATTCCAGGCGATGGAGAAGCGTGGCTCGCTGCTACTGGAGGACGTCGGCGCAGCAATCCCTCAACTGCCTGAGTTGATCGATGGCGTGGCCAAGATCGCCGCTGAGAATGCGATCGAGATCCCGGTGGTCGCCCACGCCGGGGACGGCAACACCCACCCCAACATCGTCTACGACCCCACTGATCCCGACTCGGTCGCTCGGGCCCACCGGGCCTTCGACCAGGTGATGCAACTGGCCATCTCGCTGGGCGGCACGATCACCGGCGAGCACGGCGTCGGCCGGCTGAAGAAGTCAGCGTTGCCCGAGCAGCTCGGACCGGACGTGATGGCACTCAGCCACAAGATCAAGGACGCGCTCGACCCGAAGGGCATCATGAATCCTGGAGCAGTCCTGTGACCCGAGGAACAGCCGGCGGCTCGACCGGCTCACCGGACCGGGCGATCACTCCGGCCGCGTTCGATCGCGATCAGGTGATCACCGACTTCGGACGCGTCGTCTACGGAGTGACTCCGGCACTCCAGGTCAGCGTCGACAGCACCGACCTGGCCCAGCAGGTGATGTACGGCACCGGTGCGGAGAACCGGATCCGGCTGACCGTCACCGGGCCCCGCGGTGCGTACTCCTTCGAACTGGCGCTCTGCCTGCCGAACACCGACCGGTCGCCGGTCTTCCTCGGACTCAACTTCGACGGCAACGACGCCGCGCTCCAGCAATGGCCGATCGACCTGCTGCTGCGCCGCGGATACGGGGTCGCCACCGCCCATGCCAGCGCGATCGAACCGGACCGGCTCGGCGGCGCGGCCGACGGCATCCGGACGGTGCTGCCCGAGGGACTGGACGACTGGGGAACGCTCGGGGTCTGGGCCTGGGCGCTCAGCCTGATCCGCCGCCAGCTGCCCTCCTTCGCCCACGTCCAGGCCGACAAGATCATCGCCATCGGCCACTCTCGGATGGGCAAGGCCGCCCTGTGGGCAGCCGCGCAGGACACCGGCTTCGCCGCGGTGGTCAGCAACGAGGCCGGTTGCAGTGGCGACGCCCTGCACCGACATCTTTCGACAGGCTCAGGACACCGCCCTTCGACAGGCTCACGACACCGCGTGAAGGAGGACATCGCGGCGATCACCGGGAAGTTCCCGTACTGGTTCACGCCGTCCTACGCCGGCTACGCCGGCCGGGACGCCGAGCTGCCGGTCGATCAAGATCAACTGTTGGCGTCGATCGCGCCCCGTCCGGTGTGCGTCGGCAGCGCCTCGGAGGACGACTGGGCCGACCCGCTCGGCCAGTTCCAGGCCGTGTTGGCGGCCCGGGAACTGAACGAGGGCAGCGGCCCGGTCGGCTTCCATCTCCGTCCTGGTGATCATGCGCTGCTGGCCGAGGACTGGCTGCACTACCTGGCCTTCCTGGACCGTCACCTGTCCCCCGGATCGCATTCATCGTCCTGACGGCGGCCAGTGTCCCGCGCCTGACGTTCGCACGATTATTCGAAGCCTGAAACGGCGATCTGCTGCGAAGCCAGGTGGCTTACATGCACCCGGTATGCGCACCTCCTCCGCCTTGCAGCTCACCATTTCAGCCTCCGACTGATCACACGAACTTCGGGCGCGGGACACTACGAGCTGGCGCTGCCGTAGCTGCGCAGCCCGGCCGACCAGTGCAGCCTGGTGATGATCAACAAAGCGACGATGATCAGCACCGCGATGCCGAGCCCGGACAGGTCCGTCACACCTCGCAGGGCCTGCGCCGGCACCGTCGTCGCCAGCCCGATCGGCACGATCGACAGCAGCACGACACGGACCGCGGTCGGATAGAACGCCAGCGGATAGCGGCCCGCGGTCAAGACGGTGTCCAGGAAGGCGCGGACCTGGTCCGACGAGGTCAGCCAGAAGGCGAGATAGCCGAGGTTCATCCAGACCAGGCTGATCGCCACGCATCCGACGACGAACCAGACGACCGCCAAGCCGATCTGCCACGGATCCGGCGTCAGACCGGCGCGGACGGCTCCGACCACCAGGACCGCCGCGCCACTGATCGCCGCCAGCAGTTCGGCCGGCTCGAACCAGCGGAACGCCGCCAGCCATTGTGCCGGCGCCGGCCGGATCAGGATCAGATCGAGATCACCTTCGCGGATGTAGTCACTCATCTTGGTCTGGTTCGGTGCGATCACGGCGGCCAGGAAGGCGTTCAGCAACTGCGCGAAGCCGGTCACCATCAACACCTCGCCGATCCGCCAGCCCCGTACCTCGGTGGTCGTGTTGAAGATCAACAACGCCGGGATGATCGCCACGCCGACCTCCAGCAGACCGACCGCCAGGGTGGTCCAGGCCTGGGCCCGGAACTGCATGTCGCGTTCCAGCGCCTGTCCGGCGATCGCCCGCGCGATCCGTACCCGATACCCGATGCCCCGTCCTGGATCTCGCATCAGGCACCGACCGCACTGTAGGAACGCAGGCCGCGGCGCCAGACCGCGACCGCCGCCGCGACGAAGATCAGCAGCCAGCCGAGCTGCAGACCGAAGCCGGTGACCAGCTGCGGCCGGGCCCAGATCCGATCGGACAGCAGGACGTCCATCGGAAAGGCCAGCATGAAGCGGAACGGCTGCAGCTGGGTGACCGTCGACCAGCCGGCCGGCATCAGCGCCAACGGCACGACGGCACCGGACAGCACCGGGACTACCACCGCCGATACCCGAAGGAATCCCTGGACATCCTCGAACCAGAACGCCAGCGAACCGATCAGTACGTCCAGGGTGAACCGGATCGCGGCTGCGACGAGTACTGCCACCGCGAACGCGATCCAGCGGATCGGATCGTGCGGGTAGTGGATTCCGCTGCCGCCGATCCGGACCCGGTCCAGGACGATCATCGTGATCAGCACGAACGGTGTCAGGAAGATGATCTTGACCAACTTCTCGCCGATGTTGTTGGACACCGCGTTCAGATGGGTCGAGGTCGGCCGGATCAGCCATTGGTTGAGGTCGCCGTTGCGGATCGACTCGGCCAGGAAGAACGCTGTCCAGGACGACGCCAGCATCTCCACGATCGCGACCAGCACGAAATAGGCCAGCAGGTAGCGTCCGGTCACCGGCAGCGCGGCGCCGGTGGCCAGCACCGCCTGCCAGACCAGCAACGAGGTGATCGGGATGATCAGGTTTCCCAACTGCATGATCATGAAGTCGCCGCGGTAGGCGAAGGTGACCTCGATGTTCAGCCGGATCAGCCGGGAGAAGAACCGTCCCTGCCGGCGCCAGGTCCCTCGGGTACTGGTGGTGGTCGTCATCGGCGATCCCCCGCTGCGGATTCGCCGGCGACAGTCGGCATGTCGCTGAGGACGGCCTGCATCACGTCGTCCAACTCGGCATCGCGGACCTCGAGGTCGACCAGGCCGCCCCACTGCGTCGCCCTGGCCAGCAGCTCCGCGACGGTGTCCCGTTCGGTCTCGAAGATCAACTGCCCGGAGGTCGGGTCGGCGTCGATCAGGCTGACACCGGTCGGCAACAGATCCGGTGCCGGTGACTCGATCGGTGGATCGGCGAAGGTGCACCGCACCGTCTTGCGCGGCCTGGTGGAGCGGACCAGATCCTCCGGGGTGCCGTCGAACCGAAGCCGACCGTGATCGATCAGCACCACCCGCTGGCACAGCTGTTCGACGTCGTCCATGTCATGACTGGTCAGGATGATCGTCGTGCCCTGCTCGGCGCAGGTCGCGGCCAGGAACTGCCGGATCGCGGCCTTGGACACCACGTCCAGTCCGATGGTCGGCTCGTCCAGGAACAGCACCTGCGGCCGATGCACCAGGGCCAACATCAACTCGCACTTCATCCGCTCACCCAGCGACAGCTTGCGGACCGGGATGTCCAGGTGGTCGGCGACCCCGAGCATCTCGGCCAACTCGGCGACGCTGCGTTCGAAGTCGCGGTGGTCGAGGTCGTACAGGGCCTCGTACAACTCCAGGTTGGAACGGGTCGACACGTCCCACCACAGCATCGACTTGTTCCCCAACACGATGGCGATCTGCCGCAGATAGTCGAAGCCCCGCCGATACGGTTCGTGCCCCAGTACCCGGAGCTCTCCGGTGCTCGGTCGGAGCAGCCCGGACAGCATCTTCAGGGTGGTGGTCTTGCCGGCGCCGTTGCGCCCCAGCAGGCCGACGAACTCGCCGGACCGGATCGTCAGGTCGAGGTCGGCGACGGCGGCCCGCTCGCTCTGCTGCCGGCCGAAGAGGTCCCGGATCGAGCCGCGCAGGCCCGGTCGGGTGCGATGAAAACGATAGGTCTTGCCGATTCCGGACAGCTGGATGACCGGTGCGCGTGCGCTGTTCGGGGACGGCGATGTTGCCGTTGGCATGTCAATTCCTTCACGCTCGGATTTTGGATACAACCGGCGCCGAACGGGGCTGGGCGAGCCAGCGCGGAATCGGACACATGCAAGTGTGGAAACATTCCCCGGGCACCGGTGTCGGATGCGAGATCGGACACGGCACGGCGGGCGGACCGCGTCCACCGCCGCCTTCGTGGAAGGCGACCGGACGCTGTCCGCCGGCCTGACCCGGCCCGAGGAATTAGCTATTTCGTGCACTCACGACGCAGACGGTAGCACCGTCGGCCGATCCGAGCAGCGCAATTTCGACCAGCACTGCCGCGAGTTCGGCAGGCTGGGTGATCATGCAGTCGTGCCCGGTCTGCAGCTCCCAGACCCGCTCACCGTCCGGGACTGCAGCGCGACCGACACCGTCGGGACGGCCGGCGGTGCAGTGGATGTGGCTACGCGGGACGGTCCGCGCGGCCGGATTGTTCAGCCGCACCGGTTGCTGGAGACACCTCACCGGCTGGTCGGACAACATCGATCGCAACCAGGCCACGTCGACCGGGTCGGTGACACCGAAGAGCCCCCGCGGCGGCGGTTGCTGCGGCATCGGTGGGACGCGCCAGCCGTCCACCGCTGCGTCGATCATCTGCTGCGTCACCGGTAGCACGTCGACGGCGGACTGACCGTCCTCGGGCACCATCGCATCGAGGAACACCACTCGGGCGATCCGTTCCGGCAGCCGGTCGACGACACCCGAGACGACCATCCCGGCGTAGCTGTGGCCGACCAGGACCACGTCGTGCAGATCGTTGGCCTCGATCACACCGAGGACGTCGTCGATGTGGGTGTCGAGCCCGATCTCGGGGCTGAGCAGATGCGCCGTGTCGCCGTAGCCGGTGAGAGTCGGCGCGAACACGCGGTGGCCGGCCGCTTCCAGCAGCGGCGTGACGCGATCCCAGGCCCGCCCGGTGTGCCAGGCGCCGTGGATCAGCAGAAAGGTGGTCATGGTTTGATCGGTTCCTCATCGTGCGTCGGTATATTTCAGTAACCAGACCAGGATGAGTCCGCTCCGAGGGCGGAGCAATACGGCACTTTGGGGTGCCTCGGTTCTCAGGAGGTAACCATGGCGCTGCCGGCATCGAGACCTGAGCCGGAATCCGGACCCGGGGCGCCCGCGGGATCGAGCCCGCGGCGCGCTCCGCAGGATCCGTGCCAGGCACGCGAGGTGCTCGGGATCGTCGGGGACAAGTGGGCCCTGCTGATCGTGCGGATGCTCAAGGACGGGCCGCTGCGGTTCACCGAACTCAAGCGGTCGGTCGACGGCATCAGCCAGCGGATGCTCACCGTCACACTGCGCGACCTCGAACGCGATGGGCTGCTGACCCGCACCGTCCACAACGTGATGCCGCCGCACGTCAGCTATCAGTTGACCACGCTGGGTACGACCTTGCGGGAGGCGACGGCACCGCTGCTCGACTGGAGCATCAGACACCTGCCGGACATCGACACCGCCCGAGAGACCTACGACGGACGACAGTGACCCAGATCACGGCCGGGGATAATGTCGATCGGTCGTCGGCGCACCGTGTAGATGGCGACAGTCCTCTTCGACCAAGGAGTTCACGATGAAGTTCCTCTTCCTGATCTGCGCCTCCGACAACGCGCCGATCGACGACACCCGGACCACAGCTGTCGCCACCGCACCCGCGGAGCGTGATGTCGACGACTGGGTCACCGACCACGACAAGGCCGGCCGCCGACTCTTCGGCGAGCGGCTGGAGTCGCAGACCGCCGTGGAGACCGTGCGGGTCCGGGACGGCAAGCTGCTGGTCACCGACGGCCCGTTCGCCGAGTCCAAGGAATACATCGCCGGCATCGACGTGATCGACTGCGGATCGGCCGACGAAGCACGACAGATCGCTGCTGAGCATCCGATGGCCCACCATCACGGGATCGAGATCCGACCGTTCTGGAACGGGGAGTGAGCTCGGCAGCTTGACGATCGGATAGTTTCGGATCATGGCAACTCCCGCGATGATCCCCGACCGGCGGCTGTTCGGCCCCGGCCCGTCCAATCCCTACCCGGAGGCCACGGCGGGTCTGGGTCTGCCGCTGCTCGGCCACCTCGATCCGGCGTTCCTGGCGATCATGGACGAGACCTGCGCCATGCTGCGTACGGTCTGGGGCACCGACAATGCCCGGACGCTGCCGCTGTCGGCGACCGGATCGGCCGGGATGGAGGCAGCCTTCGTCAACACCGTCGGCGCCGGCGACGTCGCGGTGATCGCGGTCAACGGCCTGTTCGGGGAGCGGATGTGTGACGTCGCCGCCCGCTGCGGTGCGCAGGTGGTCCGGGTTGATCATGAGTGGGGTCAGCCGATCGACCCGCAGCGGGTCGCCGAGGCGCACCCGAGTCCGAAGGTGATCGCCGCGGTGCATGCCGAGACCTCGACCGGCGTACGGTCCGACATCGCCGCTCTCGGCGCCCTGAAGGGTGATGCGTTGTTGATCACCGACGCCGTCACCTCGATCGCCGGCATCGAGCTCCGGGCCGACGACTGGGGTGTCGACGTCGGCTACGCCGGCACCCAGAAGTGCCTCGGGGTGGCGCCGGGTCTGGCCCCGTTCACCATCAACGATCGCGCCTTCGAGCGTCGGATCGAGCATCCGCAGTCCTGGTATCTCGATCTTGGTCTGCTCGGCGGTTACGTCGGCGAGGCCAGCCAGAAGCACGGCGGCCGGACCTACCACCACACCGCCCCGACGGCCATGGTCGTCAGCCTGCATGCCGCCCTGCAGCGGATCCTGGCCGAGGGATTGGACACGGTCTGGGCCCGCCACGCCGAGGCCGGCGAGCTGCTCCAGGACGGACTGCAGAAGCTCGGCCTGGAACTCTTTGCAGCGCAGGGCTATCGGCTTCCAGAACTGACCACGGTCAAGGTACCCGACGGTGTCGACTCGGCAGCGGTCCGCCGCGAGTTGCTGGACCGCTACGACATCGAGATCGGCGCCGGCGCCGGCGCCTATGCCAGTACGGTCTGGCGGATCGGGCTGATGGGACATAACGCCCGGCCGGACGCCGCGTTGTTGATCTTGGCGGCGCTGGCCGACATCCTCGGTCGGTGATCACGAAGTCAACGGTGGGAATGATCAAGCAAAGGTGAGCCAGCGCGCCGCGTTGCCGCCGACGATCGCGGAGTAGCTCGCCGGCGACAGCTCGGAACGCAACCGGGGCAGGAATCGCCGCGGCAGGTAGTCCAGTCCCGGGAGCCCGCCGTAGGACCGATAGCGGGTGGCACGGGCGACATCACCGCCGAGCAGGATGCCGACGGCTTCGGTCTGCTCGGCGACCTTCCACAGGCAGTCGATGATCGCCGAATCCGGCGCCTCGCGATGCCGGGCCATCCCGTCGTAGCCGAGCTGGGCGCCGCGTTCGATCAGCGAGACGTGCAGGCCCGGATCCAGATTACGGTCGATGTGCGCCAAGGCAACCGCCGAGGCCGGAACGCCGTCGGCAGCGAGTAGGTCGAGCACCTCGTGGGCGGCAGAGCCGAAGTCGAGATGCACCATGATCGGACAGCCGGTCCGCCGATGGGTCCGGGCGGCCGCGGCCAGCACCCGACGTTCGAACGGGCCGATCGCCCAGTAGCGGATTCCGGCCTTGACCACACCAGCCCGGATCGGCTCGCCGGTCGGACCGACCAGCGGCCGCCCGGCGCGATCACGGAACCCGTCGGTGACCTCGGCTCCGAACCGGTCGGCGAGCTCGGCGACAGTCCAGGAGAGCAGCGGATCGTCCGCGGCATAGTGCCCGCCGTGGTGGGCACCGGTGACCTGCACGACAGCCAAACCGGTCGCCGCGCTGATCCGCGCCACGGCCTCCGGCCGACGCCCCAACCCGGTCGGCGTCGCCTCGACCATCGTGGCGATTCCGGCAGCATGCAACGCCGCCGCTTCCTCGCCGGACCGTGCTTCGTCGTCGAGTTCGTCGCCGGGCAGCAGCGGCGAGACCTGGAAGAGATGCTCGTGGTAGTCGACCGCACCGAGCGTGCTCGGATCGGCGTCGCCCAGCACCGTACGGACGCGGCTCATCGGCGCAGCGTCTCGAACCACGGCTCCAAGGCCCGGTAGCCGTCCAGGAACTGGGCGTACTCACCCTGGTAACGACGATGCCGGCCCGGATCCGGACGATGCTCGGGACTGGCCTCGGCCCGCCGCGCACCGGAGATCGACCTGGCCACCTCGGGATCGGAGAACACGCCGACGCCGAGCCCGGCGACCACCGCGGCACCGATCGCCCCGGCTTCGGACACCAGTTCGCGGCTGGTCACCGGCACACCCCAGACATCGGCGAAGACGTCCAGCAGCAGCCCGGCATTGGCCGCACCACCGATCGCGTCGACCGTCGACACTGCGACGCCGTTCTCGATGAAGGCCAGCAGACCGGTGTAGAGATTGAACGCGACACCCTCCAAGACCGCGCGCACCATCGCGGCCCGGTCGTCGTTCATCTGCAGCCCGACGAAGGCCGCTCGGGCCAGCGGGTTCCAGTACGGCGACCGCTCCCCCAGCAGATGCGGCAGGAAGAACAATCCGTGCTCCGATGCGGAGGCCTCGACCGCTTCGGCCAGCAGCAGCCTGTAGGCATTGTCGGCTCTCGGTTCCAGCACCTCGGTGACCCACTGCAGCGCGGCACCACCGGTCTGCATGGTGGCCGTCGGGACGAACCGGCCGGGCAGCACGTGGTTGAACGTCATCGTCCGCAGCTGCGGATCGTGCAGCGGTTGATCGGCGCTCACCGACACCCAGGAGGACGACCCGAGATAGGCGTACGCACCGGAGGCGGCATCGATGATGCCGGCGCCGAGAGCGGCCATCGGCCCGTCACCGCCACCCATCACCACCCGGGTGCCGACCGTCAGCCCGGTCTCCTCGGCCGCCTGCCGGGTGACCGTACCGACGACGTCGGTCGACGCCACGATCTCGGGGAAGATCGAACGCTGCACATCGGCCGCCTCGATCAGCTCCTCCGACCAGCTCCCAGCCCGCTGATCGTAGGCGTTCGTGCTGGAGGCGTCCGACGGGTCGGTGGCCCGGACCCCGGTCAGTTTGAGCGCCAGGAAGTCCTTGGCCTGCAGGACCGTCTTGATCTTGGCGTAGCTGTCCGGCTCGTTGTCGCGTAGCCACATGATCTTGGTCAGCGAGTAGGTCGGGTTGAGCCGGTGGCCGGTGATCGCGTAGCCGCGTTCCATCCCGACCTCGGCGATCAGTCGGTCGCACTGGGCAGTGGAGCGGGTGTCGGCCCAGATGATCGCCGGCCGGACCGGCTCACCGACGTCGTCGACGCCGACGACGCCCATCATCTGACCGGAGAAACTGACCGCCTCGATCGATGTCGGGTCGATCCGCTGCCGGTCGAGCAGCGCCCGAGTGGCCTCGACGAACGCCCGCCACCAGTCGCCCGGATCCTGCTCCGCGGTGCCGTCGCCGGCGAATCGAACCGGATAGGAAACCGTCCGGGACGCGATCAGCGTGCCGTCGTCGGCGACCAGCGTCGCCTTGTCCCCGGTCGTCCCGAGATCATGGGTGAGCAGCACGTGGGTCCACCTCCATCGTGATCTTGCCTGGTTGATCTTGCCGAGTTGTTCGTGACGAGTCGATCTTGAGCTGCCAGGTCGTCACCGCAGCGAATAGCCGCCGTCCATCAACAGCTCGGCGCCGACGAAGTACGCCGATTCGTCACGGAGCAGGAACGCGACGGCGGCCGCGACCTCGGCCGCGGTGCCGAACCGTCCGTTCAGCACACCGTCGCGCCATTGATCATGCATGCCCGCCTTGAGTTGGTTGAGCGGGGTGTCGATGTAACCCGGCGAAACCGCATTCAGCCGCACTCCGCGCGGGCTCCATTCCACCGCCAACGACTTCGTCAACGCGACGACCGCGGCCTTGGAGGTGTTGTACGCACTCTGCCGTTGTGGGAAGTTGACCACCGCATTGCCCGACATCGAGGCGATGTTGACGATGCTGCCACCGCCGCGGGCCAACAGCTCCCGGCCGAATGCCTGGCAGGTCAGGAAGACCCCGCGCAGATTGACGCCGAGCACCGCATCCCACTGCTCGACCGACATCTCCTCGGCGGGGACGTCGTCCTCCACGATGCCGGCACTGTTCACCAGGTCGACCGGACGATCGTCCTCGGCATACAACGCGGTGACCAGGTCGGAGACCGCCGTGGCCGAGGTGAGGTCGAGCTCGTGCGCGGCCGTGCCCGCCGGCACCGTGTCGGGAAGCCGACGGTCCAGCGCGACCACCGCGGCGCCGTCATCGGCGAGCCGCCGCACGATGGCGGCGCCGATGCCACCGGCCGCGCCGATCACGGCAACCCGTCGATCGTTCACCGGTCGACCAACGCCGACCCCGGAATGCTGCTCGGACTGCACTGCCCGTTCCTCCCGCTCCGCCTGACCTGACACCTAGACCCGTGACCCTGGCATCTTGACGGGACACCTTGCCCACGACGGAGTAATACTACCGAATGCGTACCGATTCGCCACCGATGGACACCCATCACCCGCGAGACTGGCACAGAATCCGGAACTCATTGTAGTGTTACTACATCCAATCGAGGAGGAGCGCTGATGGACCTGGCACTGCCCACCAGACTGACCGTCGCGACCGACGGCACGCTCGGCGGGGCGACGCGGCGATACACCAAGCTGCTCGGGGACCTCGACGGCGTCTACCGCGACAACACTGCCTGGCAGGCGGCGGTCGCCGAACAGGGAGCCGAGAGCATCGCCTACGCCGTCGACGATCACCGCTACCCCGACCAGGCCGGCGGCACGGGACGCGACCAGCTCGCCGCCGACAACGCGGGTGCTCTGATCGTCGGGACCAGCACGCTCCAGCCGGGAATCGTCGGCGACGAATACGCGATGACCCGTGGCCACCTGCATGCGATCGCCGATCGGGCCGAGCTGTACCACTGCCTGTCCGGCCACGGTGTGATGCTGCTGGAGACGGTGGACGGCCACAGCGAGACCGTCGAATTGCGCCCGGGCGAGGCGGTGAACGTCCCCGGACACTGGATCCATCGCAGCGTGAACGTCGGCGACGAGCCGTTCGTCACCCTGTTCTGTTATGCGGCGGACGCCGGCCAGGACTACGGCATCATCGCCGACGCCGGCGGCATGCGGAGCCTGATCGTCCGGGACGGCGACAGCTGGGCGGCGGTGCCGAACCCCGACCACATCGGCTACCGCGCGGACGGAAAGGCCTGATCATGAACGACCCAGCACCCAAGACCTACACCTGGCAGAGCCTGCACCCTGCGGCCCGGCGTACCTTCTACTTCATCGGGGTGACCACCGGCTCGTCCTCGATCCGGCGGGTCTTTCCGCTGTGGGCCGAGCACCTGGAGCTCGGCGACGTCGAGCTGGTCGGCATCGACCTGGCGATCCATGCCCCGGATGAGCACTACCGTACGGTGGTGGAGTTCATCAAGAACGATCCACTCAGCCTCGGCGCGCTGGTCACCACTCACAAGATCGACTTGTACAACGCCGCGAAGGATCTCTTCGACGAGATCGACCCACTGGCGACGCTGATGAGCGAGGTCAGTTCGTTGTCCAAGCGGGACGGCAGTCTCCGGGCCGATGCCAAGGACCCCATCTCGTCGGGGCTGGCGATCGAGGCGTTCCTGCCGCAAGATCATTTCACTCAAGCCGGCACCGACCTGGTGATCTTCGGCGCCGGCGGATCGGCCGTCGCGATCGACTGGTACCTGTCCGATCCGCGGCGTGCCGGCAACCGACCGGAGCAGATCACGGTCACCAATCGCAGCCGGCCCCGGTTGGACACCCTCGAGGCCGTGCACCGCGCTGCCGGGCGTGAGCTGCCGGTGCGGACCGTGCTCGCCGACCGCCCCGAGATCAACGACGAGGTGCTGGCGACGGCGCGTCCCGGATCACTGGTGATCAACGCCACCGGTCTGGGCAAGGACGCCCCGGGCTCTCCCCTCACCGACGAGCGCCGGTTCCCCGAACGGGCGATCGCCTGGGATCTCAACTACCGCGGCGATCTGCTCTTCCTCGATCAAGCTCGCGAACAACAACTGGATCGGCGGTTGCAGGTCGAGGACGGCTGGATCTACTTCATCCATGGCTGGACCCAGGTGATCGCCGAGGTGTTCGACGTCGAGATCCCGGTCAGCGGGCCGGACTTCGACGAGTTGTCCCGGCTCGCCGGCGGAACCCGCCGATGACCCGAGTCCTGGTGACGCCCCGGTCGATGACCCAGCATGATCTCGACGATCTGGAGGAATTGGCACCGCTGCGCGAACGTGGCTTCGAGCTGATCAGCGGGCCACCCGGACGACTGCCGAGCGAAGACGAACTGACCGACCTGGTACGCGGCGTGGACGGTTGGATCGCCGGCGTCGAAACGATCACCGCCACCGTGCTGGACAACGCCGACCGGTTGCGGGTGATCAGCCGCAACGGCGTCGGCGCCGACGCCATCGACGAACGCGCCGCGAAGGCGCGCGGCGTCCAGATCCTGTTGGCCCGCGGCAGCAATGCCCGCGGGGTCGCCGAACTCACCCTGGGGCTGCTGCTGACCGCCGTCCGGGACATCCCGGCGGCGGTCACGGCAATGCGTGCCGCCCGCTGGGAACGGACCCTGGGCACCGAGGTGGCCGATCACACCGTCGGGATCGTCGGCTACGGTTCGATCGGCCGCATCGTGGCCGATCTGGTGACTGCGATCGGCGGCAGGGTGCTCGCCCATGATGCCTATGCCACGGTCCCGGCGGAGCTGGCCGTCCCTGATCTATCGGCCTTGTTCCGGTGCAGCACTGTCGTCACGCTGCACACGCCGCCGCCGGCGGACGGTACGCCGTTGGTCACCGCCGAGTTGATCGCCGCGATGCGCCCGGGCAGTGTCCTGATCAACACCGCCCGAGCCGGGCTGATCGACGAGGCGGCGGCACTGCAGGCTTTGGAGTCCGGCCGGCTGCGCAGCTATGCGGTCGACGCATTCGCCTCCGAGCCGCCGGAGCTGACACCGCTGCTGACCCATCCGCACACGATCATGACTCCACACCTCGGCGGCTACACCGATGCCAGCGTTCGGCGAGCGACCGTCGGCGCCGTTGACGGCCTGCTCAGCGTGCTGTCCTGAACCTCCCGTCCCGAACCTCCCGTCCTGGGGCTCCCGTCCTGAACCGCCCGTCCTGGGGCTCCCGTCCCGAAGGGTCCCGTCCCGAAGGGTTGAGACGGATCGGCGCCGGTGATCAGTAGGGTGTGGCCATGGACTCCCAGCCGCAGCCGAACTCCCACCCTCGGGGTGAGCCGTCGCTGATCGAGCGGCTCGGCGACCCGACCGGTCTGCGCAATTCCGAACGCAAGGTCGCCCAGTTGGTCCTGGAAAACCCGGGGTTCGTCGTCAACGGCACGATGGCGGCGGTCTCCGAGGCCGCCGGGGTCAGCGAACCGACGGTGATGCGCTTCTGCACCAGCATCGGTTACGACGGTTTTCAGTCCTTCAAGCTGGCCTTGGCGCGAGCCCTCGCGCTCGGCATCCCGGCGACGATCTCCAGCATCCAGCCCAGCGACGATCTGGACACCGTGTCGACCAAGGTCTTCGACCACACGATCTCCAGTCTGGACCGGGCCCGCCGGTTCCTGGACCATGATCAGGTCGGTCGCGCCGTCGACGCCATCGTCGCCGCAACCGCGATCAACCTCGCCGGTGTCGGTGCCTCGGCGTTGATCGCGCAGGACGCCGAGCAGAAGGCCCCGCTGTTCGGCGTACCGTGCACCGCACCGCCGGATCCGCACCAGCAGTTCATGGCGGCCGCGACGGCCGGTCCCGGTATCGTCACCCTGGTGGTGTCGAACACCGGCCGGACTCAGTCGATGATCCAGATCGCCGAGACCGCGCACGGCCGGGGCTCGACGGTGATCGGCATCTCCGGTGAGGAGGACGCGCCGCTGCTCGCCGAATGCGATATCCCGTTGGTGGTCCGCACCATCGAGGACACCGACATGTTCACCCCGACGGTCAGCCGGCTGGCCGGCCTGGTGGTGATCGACATCCTCGCCACCATGGTCACCCTGCGGCGCGGTTCGGAGCACCTGGGCCGACTGTCGGAGATGAAGCGCGAGCTGGCCGACTACCGCGGCCGCTTCGGCTGACCCTTCATCACAGGCGGACCTGCCGGCCCGCGTCCCACGCGACCCAGCCGCCCTCGGCGGGGTGGAAATGATCTTGTTGTCCCCGGTGCGCAACGCCTCGGCCGGCGCCGCGAACTCGTGGTACGACGGCGCCGGGGCCTCGGCACTGCCCCGCCCGGCCGGAGCAGCGCACGACGGCGCAAACCCTGCACGGACCTGGATTCCCCTCGGGTCGACGACCACGGCACCTGGCGCAGTGGCCGTCACCCTAGTGGGCTGGAAGCCAACCCACTAGCCGGAGCTTGTGAACACTCAGATCACCGTCTCGACAAATCCTGAACCGCGAACGACACCGGCAGGAACATGATCAGAAGACGCTGTTCGGGTCGTAGTACTCCTTGACGTTGTGGCAGTCGATGCCCGCCGCCTTGGTGTACTCGTTGGGCTGGTAGTCATCCGGCTTCGACTCCCCGGCGGCGACCGACAGACCGATCTCGAACGCGCGGTCGACGGCCAGCTCCGGGGAGTTCAGTCCGGTCGAGACATACGGTGAGTCGCAGCCCTTGATCATTTGCTGGAAGGCCTGTTTCTGGCCGTCGGCGGCGGCCGCGACCAGAGTGTGATCATTCTTCTGATCTTGGATCACGGTCAGCGCACCGAGCGCCATCGAGTCGTTCAACCCGAGGATCAGATCCACGTCGGGATGCGCGGCGAGCAACGACTCGGTGGCCGGCACCGCCTTGTCCTGGGCATACACCGCCGAGGTGCTGGCGATGATCTTGTACTTCACGCCGCCGTCCTTGAGCCCCTTCAGGAATCCCTTCTGCCGGGCCGGTCCGACGATCTCGTCGTTCGGTCCGCCGTTCAGGATCGCCACGTCGATCGACTTGCCGCTGCCGAACCGCTTCGCCGTCAGCCCACCGGAGAGTTCGCCGCTCTTGGCGTTGTCCGAGGTCACCGAGGTGACGCCGACGTCCGGGATCCCGGTGTCCATGAACACCAACGGAATCTCACCGGCGATCTGCTTCAGCTGGGTCTTCTCCGTCGACGGACTGATCGCATCGACGATCATCAGATCGACCCCCTGCGACATCATCGTCTGGGCCTGGTTGACCTGAGCCACCGGATCGCCGTTGGCGTTCTGGCTGACCAAGGTGAAGCCCTCCTTCTTCGCCAGTTCCTTGGCCCGGGCGGTCATCGCGGTGTAGAACGGCGCGTCGAGCTGCCGGGACAGCAGCCCGACCTTGAGCTCGGAGACCTTCTTACCGGCAGCGGACGGAGCGTCGTCGGCGGCACCGGCCGTGCCGCCGACGGTGGTACACGCGGACACGGCCAGCAGACCGACGGCCGCCGCAACGGCCCCGATCCCAGTGCCGATCTTGGACCTGGCGTTGGTGGTCTTCCTGCTGAGTCTGGTGTTGATCTTGGACATGGCTGGAGAACGGTCTGGACGAGACATCGTCGGCCTCACTGTCGGGTCGATGGTTGGGTTGCGTAGCTGGATGCGTGCTGGGTGTCCGGCGGCACGGCGGAGTCGCCGCCGGCCGCCACCGGTGCCGGGTCGGGGCCGGCCGGTGGCGTCGCGCGCGCTGTTGCCCTGTCCCGCCGGATCCGTAGCGTGGTCAGGAAGATCGCGACGATCACCAGGGCGCCGCTGAAGGCGTCCTGCAGGTAGGTCGAGATGTTGAGCAGGACGAGCAGATTGGAGATCACGCCGAAGATCAACGCGCCGACGAAGGTGCCGAACACCCGGCCGCGTCCGCCGCGCAGGCTGGTCCCGCCGATCACCACCCCGGCGATCGCGCTGAGCTCGTAGAGGTTGCCGGCGGTGGGAGTGCCGACGCCGACCCGGGAGGCCAACAGGAAGCCGGCGAAGCCGACCATCGCGCCGGCCAGGATGTAGACCGTCAGCAGGGTCGCGCGGACCGGGATGCCGGACGCACGGGCGGCGTCGCGGTTGCTGCCGACGGCGAACACCCGGCGGCCGAACACGGTCCGCCGGACCAGGAACCACATCCCGACGGCGAACAGGATCCAGATGATCCCGAGCACCGGGAAGCCGAGCACTCCCGAACTGGCGATCAGGGTGAAGTTCGCGGCCTTCGGCTGCACCGGAACGCCCTCGGTGTAGGCGTACACGAGTCCGCGTGCCAGCGACAGCATGCCGAGCGTGACGATGAACGCCTCCAGACCGCGAAACGCGACCAGGTAGCCGTTCAATGCCCCCACGATGGCACCGACGATGATCGCCACGACGATCGCGGTCAGCAGACTCTGCCCGCCGAAGACGCCGGCCGCGAGGACACCGGCCAGGCCGACGACCGAGCCGACACTGATGTCGATCCCGCCGGTCAGCACGATCAGATACTGAGCCAGCGTGACGATCCCGATCACCGAGGTCTGCAGGATCAGGTTCGTCAGGTTCCGGACGGTGAAGAACGAATCGGTGGTCGCGCCCGCAATGATCAGCAGCACGATCAGGATGTAGAGCGGATACTGCTCCTTGGCCCATCCCAAGGCCTGTTGCCGGGTCATGCTGCTGTTCCTCCCAGAGACGCACGGATCAGGTCGTCCGTGGTCGATTCGCGTGAAATGCATTCGTCGACGATCCGGCCCTCGCGCAGCACGAGGACGCGATTGCACAGATGCAACGCCTCCTCGGCCTCGCTGGTGACCACCACCACACCGGTGCCGTTCGCCGCCAGCTGCCGGACCAGTCGATAGATGTTGGCGCGCGCTCCGACGTCGATCCCCTTGGTCGGCTCGTCGAGCAACACCAGCCGCGGCTCGGTCTCCAGCCACTTGCCGATGATCACCTTCTGCTGGTTGCCGCCGGAGAGCGAACGGGTCAGGTCGTCCACGCCGCCCTTGACCTGCAGGCCGGTGATCATCTCTTCGGCCCGCCGGCGTTCGCGGCGCTTGTCGATCACTCCGAACCGGGACACCCGATCCAAGGTGGCCAGGGTGAGATTGTGACCGTTGCTGAAGTCGGCAACGAAGCCCTCGCGCCGTCGATCCTCGGTGAGATAGGCGATCCGGCGACGGACACCGTCGCGCGGACTGCGTGGCGCGACGGCCGTGCCATCCAAGATCACCGAGCCGGACCGGCGCGACTGGTTTCCTGAGATCGCCCGGACGATCGAACTGCGGCCACTGCCGACCAGACCGTAGACGCCGAGCACCTCACCGTGCCGGACCTCGAAGTCGATGTCCTGCGCCGACCCCGAGGACAATCCCTGCACCTGCAGGATCGGCTCCGGATCGACCGGCACCGGGTCCGGCGGTTGCAATGCCTCCACCGCGTCGCCGATCATCAGCGTCATCACCTCGTCCGGGGTGGTCTGCTTGGTCGCCACCACATCGATCAACTGCCCGTTGCGCAGCACCGCGATCCGGTCCGCCATTGCGAACACCTCGTCCATCCGGTGCGACACGAAGACGACCGAGACTCCTGCCCGCCGTTCGCGGTCGACCAGCGCCAGCACGTCCTCGAAATGGTCCTCGGTGGTCGAGGCGGTCGTCTCGTCCAACAGCAGCACCCGATGCGGTACGACATGGGTCCGGGCCAACGCGACCATCTGCCGCAGGCCGGGACCGAGATCGCGACCGAGTCGGTCACCGGGGACGTTCTGCAATCCGACCGCCCGGAGCGCATCGATCGAGTCCTGCCGCCGGATCCTCGGCACCAGCGACCACGGCAGTTTCGTGCCGGCAGCACTCAACCGGCTCAACCAGATGTTCTCCAGGACGGTGAAGTCGTCGATGATCATCGGCTCCTGATGCATCAACAGGATGCCGGCGGCCTCGGCATCGGCCGGAGTCCGGATCGGGCGATCGCTGCCGGTCACCGAGACGGACCCCGAGGTCGGCTGCTCCTGGCCGGCCAGGATCCGGGACAAGGTGGATTTGCCGGCACCGTTGGCACCGCAGATCGCCAACACCTCCCCCGCATACCCGGTCAGCGTCACGTCATCGAGCGCCGTAACACCGGGATAGCTCTTGCAGACACCGGTCAGGGCGAACGCTTCCTCGCTCACTGTGACTCCCTCGACACGTCAACCAGCCATGTAGTGATACTACGCAAACATAGGCGTCGCGCCGCGGATTGTGCAAGCGAGCGGCCGCTTCCGTCGAGATTCAGTAGTTCTGCTACCTTGGTCTTGTCCGGCCAGTCAACGGCGAGGACGGGCCCAACGACGAACGCGCGGCACGACGAGGGGCCGGCGCAACGACGAAGGAGACCGATGCGAGCCGTCCGCTACGACCGGCCCGAGGAGTTCGGAGTCATCGAGGCGCCGGACCTCCGGCCGCAGTCCGGTGAGGTCGTGCTGCGGATCGTACGGTCCGGTGTCTGCGGCACCGATGTCCATCTGCACCACGGAAACTTCTCCCCGCGCTACCCGCTGATCCCCGGCCACGAGTCGGTCGGCGTCGTGGACCAGCTGGGCGAATCGGTGACCTCGCTGCAGGTCGGCGACCTGGTCGCGGTGAACAACCGGGTCGAATGCGGTGGCTGTCGCAACTGCCGACGCGGGATGCCGGCGTTCTGTCTCGCGCTGGCCGATCACGGTGTCACCGAACCCGGCGGCTGCGCCACCCGGCTGGTGATGCCGGCAGCCAAGTGCCATCCGGCCGGTGATTTGACCGCCGATCAATTGGCCTTCGCCGAACCCGCCGCCTGTGCCCTGCACGGGGTCGACATCGCTCGGCCGCGGCCGGGCAGCAACATCCTGATCTTCGGTGCCGGCACCACGGGCCTGTTGCTCGCTCAGGCGCTACGAGCCAGCGGCGCCGCACAGGTCACGATCGCGGCCCCGACCCAGCACAAACTCGATCTTGCTCACGACTTCGGGATCGACAACACCGTACGGATCGACCGGACCGACAGCGCGGCCGCAGTGTCCTCCTTGCGTGACCGGACCGACGACGGATTCGATCTTGTGGTGGACGCGACCGGCGCACTCTCGGTCCTGCAGGAATCCCTTGCCCTGGTACGAAACGGCGGCACCCTGCTGATCTACGGGCTGACCGGCGAGGAGCAGGAACTGCCGATCAGACCGTACGAGATCTTCAGCCGCGAACTGACGATCAAGGGGTCGTTCACCCAGGCCTACAGCTTCGATCGCGGGTTGGCGATGCTTCGTTCGGGAGCGATCCGGACCGAGGGCATGATCACCCACCGTTTCGGCCTCGACGAATACCAGCAGGCACTGGACGCCGTTGATCATGACCGATCCTGCATCAAGGCCGTGATCGAACCCCAGTGATCGAAGCTGTGTGATCCAGCCGGTGTGATCCAGCCGGTGTGATCCAGCCTGGGGCCGCCGCCCTCGGAGCACCGACAGGACGGACCCAGCGACGCTACGATCGGCCGGTGAGCAGAAACGCGATCATCTTCCACGGTACCGGCGGCCATCCGGACGCGATCTGGTATCCGTGGCTGGCCGATCGGCTGGCCGAACGCGGCTATCGGGTCGAGCGACCGCACTACCCCGGCATCAACGTCGACCCGATCGCCGAACTTCTACCGACCGTGCTCGAGGGCCACACCTTCGACACCGACACCGTGCTGGTCGGCCACTCCGGCGGCGCCGCGTTGCTACTCGCCCTGCTGGAACACCTGCAGACCCCGGTTGCCCAGGCGATCCTGGTCGCCGGCTACGCGACCGTCGTGAACGGTTCGGAGGAGCCGGTGCTGCAACCGAGCTACGACTGGGACCGGATCCGCGCCGCGGTCGACGATCTGTACTTCATCAATTCCGCCGACGACCCGTACGGCTGCGACGCCACCCAGGGCCGGCTGATGTTCGACCGTCTCGGCGGCACCCAGATCGTCCGCAACGACGGCCATTTCGGCGACCACGACCAGCCGTATCCCAGCTTCGACCTGGTGAATCGACTGATTCGGTAGCCGGCGGGTTCGGTAGAAGATCGCCTGACCGCCTAGCAGAATCGCCTGACCGCACAGCAGAGGAGATCGCTGGATTCGGCAAAATCCGTCCCCGGCCGGAGTCGATCCGGCCAACACGAGTTCGTGTCAGGGGTGAGCGAAAGGAACTCATCATGACCAACCCGACCACGACACCCATCACCGGCATCCTCACCATCGGCATCCCGGTCACCGACCAGGATCGAGCATTGGACTTCTACGGCGGCGTCCTCGGTTTCGACACGCTGATGGACACACCGATCGAACAACTCGGCGGGCGCTGGCTCGTCGTCGCGCCCGCCGGAGCAGCGACGTCGCTGGCCCTCGTCCCGGCCGGCTCCGAGGCCCCAGCGGGTGTTCCGACCGGGATCCGACTGTCCACCGCCGACGCTGCGGCGTTGCACGCCGAACTCGTCGACCGCGATGTCGCGGTCGGTCCGATGCTGCGCTGGCCCGGCGTCCCACCGATGTTCAGCGTCACCGATCCGGACGGCAACGGCCTGTCGGTCACCGAGGTTCCAACCGAGGGAACCGACCGATGAACGCGTCGAAGCGGTCCAAGGCCCTGGTGGCGGCCAGCGGCCGGGACTACCCCGAATGGTTCGATCTGCTGGACCGGTGGGGCGCGTCGGGACGGCCGTACGCCGAGATCTCCGACTGGTTGACCGGCCAGGGGCTGAGCTCCTGGTGGGCCCAGAAGTTGATCATCGAATACGAGCAGGCCCGCGGCGTCCGCCGGGCCGGCGCCCGCCCGGACGGCAGTTACACCGCCGGCGCCAGCAAGACCATCGCCGCCGACGCCGAGCAGGTCTTCGCCGCCTTCGTCGAGCCTCTCACCCGTGCCAGCCAGGACCGTGATAGCCAGGACCGTGACAGCTGGTTGCACGGGATCTCGGTCCACGGCCGGGTGCTGCCGACGCCGACCCTGACCGAGCGGACGACCACCGCACCGCGTTCAGCACACTTCGACATCGACGGCGGACCGAGACGACTCCATCTCACGATTGCCGCGAGCGGCCCGGGCAAGGTCACCGTCGCGGTCGAAGAGAGCGGGCTGGACGATCCCGAGACCGTCGAACCGACCAAGCAGGCGTGGCGATTGCGGCTGGACAGGCTGAAGCAGATCGTGCAGAGCCACCAGGTCTGACCGGAGTGGGCGAGCCATCCGCCCCGGCGAACACATGCCTCGCCGAGCCCCGGTCACATCGGCTCCGGTCACATCGGCCCCGCTGCCTCGATACCGACAACGAGTCAACCCGCGGCGCGTAACACCGTTGAAACATCTCCGCAACGGCCGAGAAAAGCCGGCGTTCTAAGCTCGCGGCGATCGACTGGGGCGATGGAAACGCACCCGGCGATCAGGTGTGGAGTCCGTTCCAGAAACGTCGGTGTGTCGAAACGCCGGTGTTCGGGCCCGATACCCTGTCCACCACGCGAGGCCGTCCCAGACCGACCTCTCAGTCTCGATTCACCGGAGGATCCATGTTCGCAGACGCCGACGAGGCGCTGGCCTATATCAAGGATGAAGGCGTCGAAACCGTCGACGTCCGATTCTGTGACCTTCCCGGCATCATGCAGCACTTCACGGTGCCGGTCAGCTCGTTCGGGCCGGAGGTGTTCGAGGACGGCTTGGCCTTCGACGGTTCGTCGATCCGTGGTTTCCAGAAGATCCACGAGTCGGACATGGCTCTGCTGCCCGACCCGACAACGGCGTACCTGGATCCGTTCCGCAAGTCCAAGACGCTGTGCCTGAACTTTTTCGTGCATGATCCGCTGACCAAGGAGCCCTACAGCCGCGACCCGCGCAACATCGCGCGTAAGGCCGAGGCCTACCTGGCCTCCACCGGCATCGGTGATGTCGCCAACTTCGCCCCCGAGGCCGAGTTCTACGTCTTCGACGACGTCCGCTTCGAGACCAAGCAGAACACCGGCTACTACGCGATCGACTCCGTCGCCGGCGCCTGGAACACCGGACGGATCGAGGACGGCGGCAACCGCGGCTACAAGGTCCGTTACAAGGGCGGTTACTTCCCCGTCCCGCCGGTCGATCACTTCGCCGATCTGCGTGACGACATCGTCCGCAACATCGAGAACACCGGTCTGGTCGTCGAACGGGCCCACCACGAGGTCGGCACCGCCGGTCAGGCGGAGATCAACTTCGTCTACGACACCCTGCTGAAGAGCGCCGACGACGTCCAGAAGTTCAAGTACCTGGTCAAGAACACCGCCTGGCAGGCCGGCAAGACTGCGACCTTCATGCCGAAGCCGATCTTCGGTGACAACGGTTCCGGTATGCACGTGCACTCCAGCCTGTGGAAGGACGGCGTCCCGCTGTTCTACGACGAGGCCGGCTACGCGGGGCTGTCCGACCTCGCCCGTTGGTACATCGGCGGCATCCTGGAGCACGCTCCGGCGCTGCTCGCCTTCACCAACCCGACCGCGAACTCCTACCACCGACTGGTGCCGGGCTTCGAGGCGCCGGTCAACCTGGTCTACAGCCAGCGCAACCGTTCGGCCGCGATGCGGATCCCGATCACCGGTTCCAACCCGAAGGCCAAGCGGGTCGAGTTCCGCTGCCCGGACCCGTCGTCGAACCCGTACCTGGCCTTCGCGGCGCTGCTGCTGGCCGGTATCGACGGCATCCAGAACAAGACCGAGCCGCTGGCACCGGTCGACAAGGACCTCTACGAGTTGCCGCCGGAGGAGCACGCATCGGTGCCCACCGTGCCGGCCGATCTCGGCGCCGTGCTGGACGCTCTC
Source organism: Microlunatus soli (assembly GCF_900105385.1). Classification (NCBI taxonomy): domain Bacteria; kingdom Bacillati; phylum Actinomycetota; class Actinomycetes; order Propionibacteriales; family Propionibacteriaceae; genus Microlunatus; species Microlunatus soli. The sequence continues at coordinate 1,129,832 of NZ_LT629772.1, forward strand.
GAAGCGGACAACGAGTTCCTCACCGCCGGTGACGTCTTCACCCCGGATCTGATCGAGACCTGGATCGAACTGAAGCGCGCCGACATCGACGCCCTGCGGCTGCGCCCGCACCCGCACGAGTTCGAGATGTACTACGACGTGTGATCGGCAGCATCTGATCGGCAATGTCTGATCGAGGATGGCCAAGATCATCAACGGGCCGTGATCACCTCCGGGTGGTCACGGCCCGTCGGTGTTTCATCGACCGCTCAACAGTCGCCGCAACAGGTCGACGTAACGTCAACGGCGCTCACTCGCCCGCTGCCCGTCAGGACAGCTCGACCATGATCAACTCCTGCCCGGGCCGGGGGCCGGTTGCAGCCCTCGCCCGAGTCGACCGAGCAGTACGGCGGCAACCGCGGTGAGCCATCCGAAGCTCAGCACGATCGCCCCGGTGAAGGCGAGATTGATCACCGGATTCCCTGCCCCCGTGGCGATCCCGGCAAAGGAACAGCTGAACAGGACACCCACGATCAACGAGATCCAGGCATCGCGGATTCGGCGATGTCTGGCGGCGATCCGGGCGACGACGAAGCAGCAGATGATCAGGCACAAGAACCCCAGACCTCCGAAGGTCAGATGAAGCAGAGCGTGCAGGCTCGAGGTCGGCGGTCTGCCGTCCGGCGCACCGACCGGGAAGCCGTACGCCGGATCGGCCGCGAAGGCGCCGGCGGCAACGCATGAGACGCCGTACCCGGCCAACAGTGCGGCAGCGAACCGCCGTCCCCGTTCGCGGGTGGGGAATGCGCGAGCCAGGCCGACGGCACCTGCCACCAGCAGGGCACCGGTCAGGATCAGATTCGCCGTCTGGATCCAGCCGAGGGAGCCGAGTGCCAACAGGCTCCACTCATGAATCCTCGGATCGAACCCCGTGCGCGTGAACGCCTGCAGCAGCGAGATCACGACGTAGCAGGGCCCTGCAACGGCCATGCACCGAAGCAGCCACCTGGTCGGATTGCTGTCGACGAGGTTGCCGTCGCTCGGTCCGTCGCGTCGGGACGGGACGTTGCTGATCATGCCACTGCGGCCACCGACTGGCACCGAAGTGATCCGATCGGTCATGATGGTTCTCCCTTGTTTGAAAGAGGAATGCGGTCCGAAGATGATGCGGCCTTCGGGACGGCTGGCTTCCACCGCGGTTCGGACTCGGAACTGATCGCCTGCCCGGGACTCAGCCGACGATCGCCAACACCACACAGACGGCCCCCACCGTGAGGTCCAACCCGATGCACCAGACCGCGAGGGACCGCAGCACGACCCGGTTCTTGCGATAATGCAGCAGATCCCAGCCCGCATGCGCGGCAAGAACAACACCGGCCAGCACCAACCCGGCCCGTGGCGCCAGTGCCGTCGCCAGCACCGCCAGACCGAAGTACGCCGCCATCGCCGACACCTGCGGCAGTGACAGCTTCGGCGCCCGGATCAAGCCGACCACCGCGAGCAGCAGCCCGACCCCGGCCATGATCAGCCACCAGGGGACGGGGCTGATCAGGCCGAGGAACGGCACCCCGCTGGCGATCGGCACGGCCACCCAACTCATCCACCGCAGACCGGTCACCGCCGCGGTGAGATAGCAGAGCGCGGCCACCCCGACCGCCGTTGCCGGTGTCATCGCCGTTGTCGACGCCAGCGGCGGCCCGTGCATAGCACCGAGACCGAACACGATGCCGATACCGGAAACGACGCCGAGTACGACCCAGAACGCGTTACGGAGCCATCTGCTGGTGTTCGGCAGACCGACGACATTCCCGTCGCCCGATCCGCTGCTGGTCATCTCGTTCATGATCATCTGCTCTCCTTCGGCTCACCGATGAGCCTGCCCCCGGTCGGCGCCACAGTCAGCAGATCTGCATCCGGACGGCAGATTTCCTGGGATACCTGGCCGCTCTGCACCATCTGCTCTACGCTGCCCCTGTGCCACCGCAGAGCGTGCTGGTCATCGGGTACGACGGTGCCGAGCTGGTCGACATCGCGTGTGTGACGTCTGCCTTCGCTTTGGCCAATCGATTGGGCGCAGCACCCCACTACCGTGTCGAACTGGCATCCCTGGGCGGCCGATCGATCACGTCCGACTCCGGTCTGCGACTCGAACCGCAGCGCTCACTGGAGGAGGTCGACTCCGCCGAGACCATGATCGTTTCCGGTGGGCTCGGGCATGTCGACGCCGCGGCGAATCGGGACTTCTTGCGCGAGATCGTCCGGCTCGCTGCTACCGCGGGCCGGATCGCCTCGGTCTGCACCGGGACCACGGTGCTGGCCCAGGCGGGTCTGCTGGACGGACGTAGGGCGACAACGCACTGGTTCTACGCCACCGGACTGGCCGCACGGTACCCGGCGGTCACGGTCGATGCGTCGCCGATCTATGTCCGGGACGGCAATGTGTCCACCTCAGGCGGGGTGACGGCCTCATTGGATCTGACCCTGTCATTCATCGAAGATGATCATGGAGTCGAGCTCGCCCGACGAGTAGCCGTCGGGATGGTCACCTACCTGCAACGGCCCGGCAACCAGGCCCAGATGAGCATCTTCACCTCCACGGCGCAGCCGGATGATGCGACGGTCCGTCGGGTGATCGAGTACATCATCGCCCACCCCGAGGCCGATCTGCACACCGAATCGCTGGCGGCGATGGCCGGGGTCAGTCCGCGTCAACTGCACCGGCTCTTCACCGAACGGCAGTCCGAGACGCCCGGTAGTGCCGTCCGCCGGATCCGGCTGGAGATCGCCGCACGGCTGGCCGCAACCACTGACCTGCCGGTGGCGCAGATCGCCCGCCGCTGCGGATTCCGATCGGCCGAGAGCCTGCGTCAGGCCTTTGTCCTCCGCTATGGCATCAGCCCGCGAGAGTTCCGCCGTACCCACCTCCAGGCCGCCCACTGATGATCATGGCCGGAGCACAACTCCCGACCGCATCCGCCGGCGTCTCGGCAACCGCCGATGTCGTACGCCGTCCACCCGCGGGTCCGACACGCCTCCCGGAGACGGCACCGAGCGTTTCCCTTGTAGCTAACGGAATCGACAGAGCTGTCGGTACCGCCACCTACGGTCTGTCTGCCGGCTGACGGACAGAACTGTCGGTACCGCCACCTACGGTCTGTGTGGCGGCTGACGGACAGAACTGTCGGTACCGCCACCTAACGTTTGCGGTGTAGCTGACGGACTCGGGGAATGTCATGACAGTTGTCGATCAGGAGCGGGACACGGTAGTCGATCAGGACGGTCGTGGCGACGGTCCCGAGGGGCCGGCCGATCCGTACGCGCTGGGTGGTCGATTGATGGCGGCAGCCGGCGACCTGTCCCGGCAGGAAGCGGTGTTCTTGGAGTTGGTCGGCCTGTTCGACGCTATCGACGGCTACCGATCCTGGGACGGCATCCGGTCCACCGCGCACTGGCTCTCCTGGGCCTGCGCGATCGCGCCGGGGACGGCCCGCGAACACCTCCGCGTTGCCCGTGCCCTGCTCCGGATGCCAGACACCCGAGCAGCCTTTGCCAGCGGCGACCTGACCTTTTCCAAGGTCCGCGAGCTCACCCGCCTGGTCGACCACTTCATCGACCCCGACGCCACGTCCGAGGGAGCCGACGACTCGTGCGACGTCGCTACTCCCCCTGGTGCTCAGCCACACCGTGAGGTGCCGGCCGAAGGGCGGCCCGGTAATGGTCCGTCCGCCGATGTCCACGGCGCCGACGGCGATCAGCCGGTAGATCCGGGTGAGGCCGCCGGACAAGAACGCGGCGATGTCGATGCCGACGGACCGGCGTCGTCACATTCCGCCCACAGCGGGGACTCCTCCGCCGATGTCGGCCCGTCGGATGTCGGCGCCGTACCGAGCCCTTGTCCGGCCACCGCTGCGATTGCGAGCGCACCGGATCGGCCGGACGAGGCCAAGTTGATCCGATTCGCACAATGTTGCACGGCTCAACAGCTGGCACGCGTCGTGACGAGCTACCGCGCCGTCGAAGGGACCAGCCGACGTCGCCGCGACCGCCAACGCGTCTCCTGGGTGACGCGCGATGACGGCAACATCCACATCACCATGGTGTTGCCGCCCGAGGAGGGCGCCGCCGTGGTCGCCGCGATCCAGTCCGCGACCGACGCCAGCTCCACCCAAGATGACCAGGCCGAGCCCGGAGCGGTGGTGGCTGATGATCGCCAACCCGGCCAGTCATCCGATGAGGTCAGAGCCGAGGCACGAGAACGGACCAGGGTCGAGGCGGTCTGCGAGATCGCGAATCATTACCTCGCATCCCGCCCCGAGGACCGTTCCGGCGAAGACCGCACGCTGGTCGTCCTCGAAGTCAGCAGCAGCGCGTTGGCCGCCACGTCATCGCGGCCCCCGGCCGGCCCACTGCAGGGCGCAGGCGTTCCCTCGGGAACGGGTCGGCTCGACAGCACGGCGTCCGACAGCAGGGCGACCGATAGCAACGCACCGGCCAGCGCCGCACCCGGCAGCACCGCGCCACGAACGCCGCCTCCGCACGGCGTACCGACGCAGGCGGCGGACGTTCCAGCGGGGACGGTCAGTCCTCCGACGACATCACGGCCGGCGCTCGCCGATCCGCATGACCAGACCTGCCGGGTCCGCGGCGCTGCTGCGATCGAGACCAGCGCGGCGCAGCGTGCGTTGTGCGACTCCCGCATCGTCGCGATCATCACCGATCAGTACGGGGAGCCGCTCGCGGTCAGCCGTGAGCAACGGCTGGCAACCCGAGCCCAACGTCGAGCCTTGATGATCAGGGACGGCTGCTGCCAATACCCCGGCTGCAATCAGACCCGACGGCTGCAGGCGCATCATCGGGTCCGTTGGTCCGACGGGGGCAAAACGGATCTCGACAATCTGCTGTTGCTGTGCCAGTGGCATCACACCCGAGTCCATGAGGACAAGATCTCGATCAGTCGTTGCGGACATCCCGGCTGTCCGATCCGCTGGCAGTTCACCCGCCCGGACAACAGCACGATCGCCCCGATCGTCGCCGGCCGCGAGGAACGAAACCCGTGGCGACCGATGTCCGATGCGCTCGGCCGACCGCTACCCGAGCCGGCTCGAGAGGCCGCCCGGATCCGCAATGATCATCGGGTCGCCGACTTCACCGGCCGACAAACAGCGTTGGCCGAGCAGCAACAAGCCCTCGAGGATCGGTATCGACACATCGACTGCCCGGACCATCCCGATGCTCAGCGTGTCTTCCCGGTCGGCGGTGGCGCCGGATTCAATCTCGCCGCCTGCGTCGACGCCCTGTTCGGAATGGTCCCGCTGCCGGCTGGCCAATACAGTTGATCGGGCCGTCGTACGCTCGGACACGAGCGTGCGATCTCCCATCGCTCAGCAGGTGAACAGCCAGAGCATTCTGCTGACCGGGACGGGAACCAGCCGAAGACTGCGACCACGACGACGGGCACTCAAACCCTGGGCACACAACCGGAGCCCTCGAACCTGGGCACTCAAACCTGATCACTCAAACCTGATCGCTCAAACCTGATCACTCAAACCTGGGCACACAACCGGAGCCCTCGATCCCGGTCACTCAAACCCCGGCCCACGGATACGCCGGTTGCCGATCCGAAGTCTGCGCCTCGCGTTCCAGCAGGAACGCGAGACAACCCCGATGATCATGGCCGGCACCAGAAGCATGGCATCGCGCTCCTCGGCTGCCCGACACCAGCGTTCCAGCGGGAACGGTCGGCCCTCGATCCCCCACACCGGACACCGTGTTCCTCCACCGGGCAGCAGGCTGCCGCGAAGTCAGTGCTGGTGCGGATGCGGCGCCGGTATCCGCCGTCGCATCCTGACACTATGTCCGATCGGAAAGGTTTCATCGCCTGGGTGGAGGGCCCGCTGTACGCAGCCGAGTTGGCCCTTCACAACGGTGACGCCGCGCCGAGGCGGGCATTGTGGTCTCGTGCCGAGCCGCTCAGCGTCCTGGGCGCCTGGCGCAACGCATTCGGCCGGCAGGAGATCGACGAGCTCTTCGGCACGCTCGCTGCGAGTTTTTCCGACTGCACCTGCTATACCTTCGAACTGCTGAGCTACGACGTGTCCGGCGATACGGCGTACACCGTCGGGCTCGAGCACACCTCGGTCTCCGTCGACGGCCGCCCGCGCAGCTACACGCTGCGCGCCACCCAGATCTATCGCCGAGAAGGCGGCGAATGGCGGGTCGCCCACCGGCACGGCGACACCGTCCTTCCAGACGTCGAGGGCGGCAGTTCGTCGAGGTGATCGCACCAGCGCGTCCCGTCGAGATAGTCGCACCAGCGCGTCCCGTCGAGATAGTCGCACCAGCGCGTCCCGTCGAGATAGTCGCACCAGCGCGTCCCGTCGAGATAGTCGCACCAGCGCGTCCCGTCGAGATAGTCGCACCAGCGCGTCCCGTCGAGATAGTCGCACCAGCGCGTCCCGTCGAGATAGTCGCACCAGCGCGTCCCGTCGAGATGGTCGCACCACGGCAGCCCGACCGACCTCACCGCCCCAGCGCGTCCCGACGGGTGACCGCACCAGCGCCTTCCGACGAAGCAACCCCACCAGCACGACCCGACGAACTGGTCGCAACGGCGGCGGTTCCTCGTCCTGAACGCGCCGCCTCCGACAACCGTCAGCTGTCGATCGTCCCGGGTCGGGCGACGTAGGGCTGGAAGAACTGGTTGGCCGGCGCGCCGGCGCGGGTCAGCACCAGTGCCGGGACCGACATTCCGTCCAACTCCTCGCGGATGATGTCGATATGGCCGGCGTGCCGGGCCAGCTCCTCGATCTGATGGACCAGGTTGTAGCGCAGCTTGATCGGCCGAGGCTCGGTGATACCAGCCCACGGAGCCGGCGGTGCGAGGGCGTCGGCATCCGGATCGGCTGCCTTCATCGCGGCGAGGAATTGCGGTCGGAGCTCGTCGAACTCCGCCAGCAGGGCGGTTGTGGTCTCGCCCTCGCCCAGGGCAAAACTTGCGGTGTAGGCGGCGAACGCAGCCGCGTCCAACTCCCCCGGCCCGGCCTCACCGGTCGTCAATGCCCGTACGGTCCCGCGCAGCCCGTACACAACGTGCTTGATGATGCCGGCCACCGACAGAACGCTCCGGCAGGGTGTGGCCACCGCCTGTTCCTCGGTCAGTCCGAGCGCGGCCGCGCGGATCGCGTCCAGCTGCTGATCGGCGTATCCGACCAACGTCGCGATCTCCTGGTCGACAACGGGTGCGTACATGGAACCTCTTTCGCTTGATGACTTCCGCTTCGGGCAGCAGCCTATGGAGGTTTCCGGACAGTTTCTGTCCGTTGATAACGCGAGATCCGTCGCACCTGCCGCGGACGGCGACACACCGGCCCGACTGGCGAGGCTCTTGACCTGAAGCGTCCGGAACAGCACAGTTGGTTAATCGATTATCCCGCATCGGTATCTTCGAGAGGAATCAGCCGTGGCCACCGCTGCCCCCGATCGTCCCGCCCCATCCACCCGCCGTTACCGGCGTGCTCCCCGACACCGTGACCGACGGCTGCCGATCCTGCTGAGCGCGATCTGCCTGCTGGTCGCGATCCTGACCCCGCTGTCGACCACCGGCGCGAGCGCCGCACCCGATCCGAGGGTCCCGTTGGCGGGAGTCCCGGATGGCGACCTGGGCCAGACGCCGGGCAGCTACGCCTACTACGGCTTCGATCAACCGTCGGTGGACAACCTGCACTGGACACAGAAGATCACCACCGATCCCGGCCAGGCGAATGTGTTCTGGTCCAACCAGTTCACCTTCGACAACGACTGGACCGGCTACACCGGCTTCCAGTCCCACCGCGACGGTCTCGGCATGTTCCTGGTCTCGATCTGGAACAGCACCGACTCCAGGACGGGCAGCCCCGGCACCTACTGCATCACCTTCTCCGAGGACGGAACGGGGCGCGGCTGCCGGCTGGACGTCAGCCCGATTGCGGGACACAGCTACCGCTGGGACGTCAGCTCCGATGCCGGCGGCTGGTACACCTTCACCATCACCGACGAGACCGCCGGCACGAGCTTCACTCTCGGGTCGATCAAGGTCGGCGCCGGCGTCGGGATGGACACCAGCCGATTCGTCGCCTGGACCGAATACTTCGACTGGAACGACCCGCAGGCGACCTGCCTGGACGAGCCGTCCTCGCGACTGGCAATGAGCACGCCGACCAGCCGGACCACCAGCGGTCCCCTGACGGCGACATGGACGAAGTCGCGGGTCAGCGACGGCTGCGCCACCCAGGCCACCGTTCGCTTCGACGACGCAGGCGCGATCCAGCGTGACGGGATCGGGAACAGCGCAGCCGGGCGGATCACCAACCCCGGCGGACTCTGCCTGGCCGGCGGAACGTCGGCTACGTCGCTGACCCTGCAGGGGTGTGACAACTCGATGGTTCAGCAGTGGAACCGCGGCGCCGACGGAACACTGCGTGCCGACTGGCGATGCCTGACCCCGCGCGGCAACAAGGCCCCGTACGGAACCTCGCTGGACACCTGCCGGTCGATCCAGGCACAGGGATTCCGTGCGAAGGACGACGGCACGATCGTCAATCCGACCACGTCGACCTGCCTACAGGCCGACGACAATGCGGTCGGCGCCAAGGTCACCCTCGTCGCCTGCGATCCGTCCGCGATCGACCAGCACTGGAAGACCCCGGCACGCATGGTTCGCTGAACACGATGGGCTCGCCCGCCACGAAATGGTGCACTGAACGAGGCAACCGACTCGTTTGCGCAACGGTGAGCTGCGGTGACAGGCCCGAACGGGCCGCGTCAGGAACGGTGGGCCGTATCTGAAACGGGTGGCTCATCTCGGAAATCCGACGGTCGGGAATGGCAACATTAGGGACGAAGGTCCCGAATATCGCTCCAGGTCTCGGATTCCGGAGCCTGGTCGTCTAACTTGTGGCTGACCGCGATCAGCCCGTCGTCGGGAGGGGCTGATCGCGGACCTCACTCGACACTCGTCGATGCCGCCCGGGGGACTCGATGCCGCCAGGGATCGTGCGCCCTCAGGCCTGCTGGAATTCGATCCGATTGCCGAACGGATCGAAGGTGTGGAACCGCCGCACGCCGGGAATCTCGTCGTCGGCACGGACGCACTCGTGACCGGCGCCGAGCAGCGTCCGCTCCAGGTCGTCGAGATCCTCGACCAGGAAGGCCGGATGCGCCTTCTTGGCCGGAGCGAACGGCTCTTCGACGCCGACATGCAGGACCGCCGCACCGGAGCTGAACCAACACCCGCCCCTGGCGGCCAGTGCCGGCGGCTTGGCAACCTCCGACATCCCGAGCAGCCCGGCATAGAAGTCTCGAACCGCCGCCTCTTGGCCACCAGGCATCGCAACCTGCACGTGGTCGATCCCGGTGATCATCCGCATCCACACCTATCTCTTGACATCAAGATACTTGAGAATAGCGGACGATCAGGAGCGGCGGAACCGGTCCGGCGCGAACTGTCCGATCGGATGCTCAGTCCGACCGTGTTCGGCGAGATCGGCAAGGATCTCGCCGACCACCGGGACGAACTTGAAGCCGTGCCCGGAGAAACCACAGGCGATCGACACCTGGTCATGATCGGGATGACTGCCGATCACGAAGTGCTCGTCCGGCGTCATCGTGTACATGCAGACCTTCGCCGCCAGCGGTTCTCCGGTCGCGGGGATCAGCCGGCGGGTTCGCTGCTGGACGCGGTGGATCTCGGCAGCGGTGACGGTGCGATCAAGATCATCAGCGGTTGTCGGCCGAATCGCCTCCGAGCGGTGGATGCCGATCTTCATCCCGCCGTCGGTGCCGTCCTGGATCGGGAAGCCGTAGATCTGATCATGATCGTGGCGTTCCTCGACGTAGATCGGGTGCTCGGCGTCGGTGTAGCGCCGGATCGGCAGCTCGGCGGTGGCCTCCGGCCGGAACCAGTACATCACCTGCCGCTGCACGACCAGTGGCAGACCAAGATCATCGAGCAGGCTCGGTGCCCAGGCACCGCCGGCGATCACCAGCCGGTCGCCGACATAACTGCCCGACGGCGTCACCACCCGGACTCCTCCACCCGGCTCGGTGGACCATGCGGTGACCGGCTCGGCGAAGTGCAACTCGGCACCCTTGGCACGAGCTAGTCGGAGATTGGCCTCGATCGCCGCTTCCGGACGGACATACCCGGCGTTGCGCTCCCAGACCGCACGTGCATCGGTGGCCGGGCTCAACGTCGGGAACTCCGACCGGATCTGTTCGGCGTCCAGCACCTCGTGCGGCAGCCCCCACTGCCGAGCTGCCGCCAGCGCACCGGTGAAGATCGGTCCGGAATCGTTGCCGATGTAGAGGCCGCCGCAGAGGTTGACCAGGTCGTCCCCGGATTCGGATTCCAAGCGATCCCAACCCTGGTAGGCCGATCGCAGCAGCGGGACGTAGTCCGCGCCCTCGAAATAGGACTGCCGAATGATCCTCGACGCACCGTGCCCGGACCCTTGATCATGAGCGGGCCAGAACGCCTCCAGCCCCAGCACGCCGATCCCGCGAGCGGCCAACGCGTTGGCCGCTGCCGCGCCCATCGAGCCGAGTCCGACGACGATCACCTGATAGCCCGCCATGTCGGCACGATAGTCGACCCGCGGTTGTTCGCCGGGTCGAATTGCCCGCCCGGTCGACAAGTCCGGTCGACGAGTCCGGCCGACGCACCGGTTGCGCTCGTCGACGAGACCAGCGCCTCCTGGTGTCCTGCACCCCGGACAAGCTCAGGGAGCCGTGCCATGATCACGTCGGCGACCGACTGACCGAACCCCGTCCCTCCGGCTCAGGAACCCTGTGTCAGCCTGTCGGGCGCCGAGTCGAACTCCTCCGGCGGTAGGTCCTTCAGGTACTTGTTCATCGTGGGCCGCCAAAGGTCCGCACCGGCATCCCCACCGCCGGAGCCGCTGAGCTCGACGCCGGTCGACGGGACGGTGTAGCCCTTGAGCCCGTCGCTGCGATAGCTGGGCTTGCCCGCGATGAACGGCTTGCGAGAGGTGTCCTCGGCGATCATCGAAACCGTTGCGGCATTGGGGGTGTAGCCCGCGAACCAGACCGCCGCGTTGCTGTCGATGGTGCCGGTCTTGCCGGCCTGCGGCCGCTGATCGGCAGTCTGCGCCGGATTCCCGGTGCCGTCGGCGATCACGTGCGACAGCAAATCGTTGACGGCGTTGGCGACGTCGGCGCTGATCACTCGTTTGCAGTCGGCGTCCGGCGGGGTCAGCTCCTTGCCGTCGGCTGTGCTGATCTTGTCGACCATCACCGGAGTGCACCGGATCCCACCGGAGGCGAAGGTCGCGTACGCAGTCGCCATCGACAACGGGTTCACCTCGGCCGTACCCAGGGTGAAAGACGGCTTGTCGGTGTAGGAACTGATCGGCGCCTCGGCGGTGTTGCTGGTCACGCCCAGCTTTTCGGTCATCTGCACCACGTTGCACATGCCGGCGTCGAGTTCGAGCGGGACGAAGTAGTTGTTGACCGAGTTCTCCGCGGCCTTGATCATGTTCATCCGTCCGTTCACGCCGGTCGAGTTGCGGACCGTCCAACCGTTGATCGTCGAACTGCCGTCGCAGGTCTCAAAACTCCTGCCGTCGTAGGATTTCTCGACCGGCGCGTTGTAACGCCTGGTCATCGGGATCCCTTGCTCGAACGCGGCCGCCGCGGTGAACGCCTTGAAGGTCGAGCCTGCCTGGAAGCCGGTCGACCCGCCGAGATCCGGCGCCGCCGAGTAGTTGTAGTAGGTCTCGCCCTTGTCGGGTCCCATCACCGAGTTGTTCTGTGCCATCGCCCTGATCTTGCCGGTCCCGGGCTCGACGATGTCGGTCACCGCGGTCAACGGATCGGTCGGCCCGATGATCTTGTCGATGGCCTTCTGCGCAGTCTTCTGTGCGGTCGGATCGATCGTGGTCCGGATGGTCAGCCCGCCGCGGTCGAGCCGATGTTCCCGTTCCTTGGCCGTCGCCCCCAGGCGGTCCGAGGCCAGCAGTGATCGTTTTGCATAGTCGCAGACGAACGGATACGTCGACGATGCGCAGCCACTGCTGATCGTCTTCACGGCGTCCCGGTCGAAGGGCGTCGCCTGAGCATTCTTGGCGTCGGCCTTGTCGATCACACCGAGCTGGGACATCCGGCTCAGGACGTAGTTGCGTCGTTGAACTCCTGCCTCTTCGTGGGCGACCGGATCGTAGGCGTCGGGGCTACGCACCAGCCCGGCCAGCATTGCCGCCTGCGGCAGAGTCAGCTCTGCTGCTGTGGTGTCGAAGTAGTGTTCTGCCGCAGCCTCGATCCCGTACGCTCCGCCGCCGAAGTAGGCGATGTTCAGATACCGTTCCAGGATCTGGTCCTTGGACAGCTTCTTCTCCACCGACATCGCGTAGCGCAGCTCGGTGAGCTTGCGTTGGTAGCTGTCGTCGGTCGCCTTGGCGACCGCTCGTTGATCACCGTCCAGTGAAGCCTGGTTCACCAGCACCTGCTTGACGTACTGCTGGGTCAGCGTCGATCCACCCTGCACCGTACTGCCGCTGGTCTGGTTGGCCAGGAACGCCCGCAAGGTGCCCTTGAGGTCGATCGCGCCGTGCGAGTAGAACTTGTCGTCCTCGATGGCGACCACCGCCCGCTGCATCACCGGAGCGATCTTGTCCAGCGGGACGTAGCTGCGATTCTGATCGTAGAAGTAGCCGATCACCTCACCGTCGGAGGCCAGCACCGTCGAGCGCTCGGCCTGCGCCGGCGCGTCGAGGGCCTTCGGCAGGGCTCCCAGATTGGCCTGAGCGGTCTTGGTTCCGGCGCCGGCGAGCGCCAGCGCCGGAAGCGCCAAGCCGGCCACCAGGCAGCCGGCCACGATCGACACCAGGACGAAGAGCAGCGCCGAAGCGGACACAGAGCGTTCACGGGTCGCCATGTCGGCCAAGACTAGGAATCGACTGGCTATGCGCTGCCTGTGTCCGCTCCGCGGACTCGTTCAGCAGACGTTCAAGATCATCGATCGGGCTTGGCCGACGCACTCGACTTGGGCGTGTCGCTCTTGATGCTGGCTGGGCTCTTCGTCGGCGGCTTGCCTGAGGAGTAGACGGCCTTCACGGTCCCGTACTGGGCGATCTTGCCGCTGGCCGGTGAGAACCGGACGAACTTTCCCCGCGGCACGGTCGTGCTCGGTCGGGTGACACGTCGGACGGTCAGTCCGGCTGCCTGCAGCTTCTTGATCGCGACGGTCGAGGACAGCCCGGCAACATCCGGCATTTCCACCGGTTTGCCGTGCACGATGGCGTCGCTCGGTTCACCGAACGAGGTCTTCGGTTTGTCCGCCAGGTATTCGGTGACCGCCGGTTTCCAGATGCCGGGTCCCGCGTCGCCACCGCCCGAACCGCTCAGATAGACGCCGGTCGACGGCACCGTGTAGCCCTTCAGGCCTTTGCTGCGATAGCCCGGTTTCGTCTTGTTGAACGGGGCTCTGGTGTTGTCGACGGCGATCATCGCCGCTCCCGATACCTCCGGGGTGTAGCCCGCGAACCAGACCGCCGCGTTGCTGTCGATGGTGCCGGTCTTGCCGGCCTGCGGCCGATGATCGGCGAGCCGGGCCTTGGTCGCCGAGCCGGTGCTGACCACACCGGAGAGCACCTTGCTGACGCCTCGCGCGACGTCGGGTGAGATCACCCGCTTGCAGTCGGCGCTCGGGGCGGCCAACTCCTTGCCGGCGGGCGTGGTGATCTTGGAAATGATGATCGGATTGCAATGGATTCCGCCCGAGGCGAGCGTGGCGTACGCCTCCGACATCGACATCGGGCTGACCTCGACCGTGCCCAGGGTGAAGGACGGCTTGTCGTCGTAGGAGTTGATCGGCGCGCTCTCCACACTGCTCTGTGCACCGAGTCGGGACGCCATCCGGGTGACGTCGCACATCCCGGTGGCCAACTCGAGCTGGACGAAGTAGGTGTTCACCGACCAGGCGGCCGCCTTGGCCAGGTTCATCTTGCCGTTCACGCCGGTGGAGTTGGTCACCTTCCAGTCGCCGTTCACGCTGGTCCTGCGTTGACAGCTGTCGAAATGGCGGCCGCTGAAGTTCATCGTCTTCTTGGCGTTGTAGGTCTTGGCGATCGGGATCCCGTCCTGCAGCGCCGCAGCCGCGGTGAACGCCTTGAACGTGGATCCGGCCTGGAACCCCTGTCCGCCGCCCATCGACTGCGGGACCGAGTAGTTGAAATAGGTCTCGCCCTTGCCGGCATCGTCACCCATCACCGGACGGCTCTGTGCCATCGCCACGATCAGTCCGGTCCCGGGCTGGATCATGTCCATGGTGGAGATCAACGGATCCTTCGGCCCGATCATCTTGCTGACCGAGCGCTGCGCCATGTCCTGGGTCTTGGGATCGATCGCGGTCCGGACGGTGAGACCGCCGCGGTCGATCACCTTCTCGCGTTCTTCCTTGGTGTCCCCCAGGCTCGGCGTTGCCAGCAACGACCGCCGTACGTAGTCACACAGGAACGGATAGTCGGTGTCCACGCAGCCGGTGCGGACCTGGGTGACCTTGGTCGGATGGAAGCCGGTCTTGATCGCCGCGTCGGCGGCCGACCGTGTCACTTCCTTCAACGCGGCCATCCGATCGAGCACCTCGTTGCGACGATCGAGCCCGGCCTGTCGGTGCTGGACCGGGTTGTAGGCGTCCGGGCTCTGCACCAGCCCGGCCAACATCGCCGCCTGCGGCAGCGTCAACTTCGCCGCGCTGGTGTTGAAGTAGTGCCGGGCCGCGGCTTCGACGCCGTAGGCACCGTCACCGAAGTAGGCGAGGTTGAGATAGCGCTCCAGGATCTGGTCCTTGGAGAGCTTCTTCTCCAGCGCGATCGCATACCGAAGCTCGGTGATCTTGCGGTCATAGGTGGTGGCCTGGGCATCCTTGACGGCCTGCTCGTCACCGGCCAAGGTCGCCTCGTTGACCAGCACCATCTTGACGTACTGCTGGGTGATGCTGGACCCGCCCTGGACCGTGCCGCCCGCGGCCTGATTGCTGACGAAGGCGCGCAGCGTGCCCTTCAGGTCGAAGGCCCCGTGCTCGTAGAAGCGGTGATCCTCGATCGACAGCAGCGCCCGGCGCATCACCGGCGCGACCTTGTCCAGCGAGACATAGATCCGGTTCTCGTCGTAGAAGTAGGCCAGCACGTCGCCGTGCACGTCCAACACCTTGCTGCGCTGAGCCTGTGGAGGCAGCGTCAGGTTGGTGGGAACCCGACTCAGCTGGCTGTTCGCGGCGCGGGCACCGAAACCGGAGGCTGCCGCGAACGGGATCACCAGAGCCGCCACCAGCAGCCCGCACAGCACGCTCACAACCAGGAACATCGCGCCGGCACCGGTGACGGTGACGAATCGCTTGAGGCCGTGAACCATGCGTTCGAGACTACGTGAAGACCCCTATAACGTCTTCTATCGGGACCCGGCCCGGCGGCACCCTTGGACGATGTTCAGCGGATGTGGAGCCGGTGCATGGCTCGCAAACTCCTGGCCAACAGGCGGCTGTACTGCTCGCCCGACAGACCGGCCACCGGGTCGAAGCCGACCAGTCGCTGATCGGCGACGATCTGGCTCTGGGTGTAGGTCAGCAGGCCCGCCGCACCATGCCGGCGACCGGTGCCGGACCGCTTGCGGCCGCCGACCGGCGCTGCGGAGCCGTAGCCGGCGGCGTACCCCTCGTTGATGTTCACCATCCCGGTCTCCAACTGCTCGGCCACCGCCCTGGCGCGCCGCCGGTCCCGGCCGAAGACCGCCGCGTTCAACCCGTACGGGCTGTCGTTGGCCAGCCGGACCGCCTCGGCGTCGTTATCGACGGCGGTCACGGTGACGACCGGCCCGAAGACCTCGGACCGATTGATCTCGGCATCAGGTGCGGTCGCGGTGAGCACGGTCGGCTCGTAGAACCGCGGGCCCAGATCGGGACGTGGCCGACCGCCGGTCTCGGGCCGGGCGCCGGCGCTGATCGCGCGCCCGACCAGGCCGCTGACCCGTTCCAGATGCTCGGTCGAGATCAACGCTCCCAGGTCCGAGGTGTAGTCCAGGCCGTTGCCCAGCCGCAGCATCCTGGTGGCGGTGACGAAGCGGCGCAGGAAGTCGTCGTGGATGGTCCGGTCGACGTAGATCCGCTCCACCCCGATGCAGAGTTGGCCGGCATTGGAGAAGCAGGCCCGCAGTGCGGCTGGGACCGTGCGATCCAGATCGGCGTCGCCGAGCACGATCATCGGGTTCTTCCCGCCGAGTTCGAGATTGCAACCGATCACCCGCTGCGCGCAGCGTTCGGCGATCCGCACTCCGGCCGCTGTGGAGCCGGTGAACGAGACGTAGTCCGCACCGTCGATCAGGTCGTCCCCGACGTCGGCCGGCTCGCCCAGCACGGGCTGCCACAACCGAGGATCGACCCCCGACTGCAGCGCGAGATCGCGCAGCAGCAGCGAGGATCGGGTCGTCTTGGAGTCGGGCTTGTGAACGACAGCGTTGCCGGCCAGCAGGGCCGGAACCACGTCGGCGGCCAGCGCGAACGGATAGTTCCACGGCGTGATCATCGCGACCACGCCGCGCGGACGAGCGTACTCACGGGTCCGGGTGAGACCCGGCAGCGCGCCAGGTCGCCGCTGCGGCCGGAGCAACCGCGGCCCGGACCTGGCGTAGTAACCGATCGAGGAGACGGCATCCAGGAACTCCTCACTGGCATGCAGCCGCGCCTTCCCGGTCTCGGTCTGGATCACGTCCAGGATCTCGGACCGCCGGTCGAGCAGCAGATCACGCAACCGCAGGAACGGGATCGCCCGCGTCGCCGGTTCGAGGGCCGCCCACCCCGGCTGCGCGGCCCGCGCCGCAGCAAAAGCGGCCGTCGTGTCGTTCATGCTCCGACCGTAGCCCGTCGCTCGGACCACGGCCCCCGGAATGGGCCAGATGGCCGCCGGGGCAGGATAGGGCTCATGACCGGACACCTGCCGAGCAGACCGAGCCCTGCCCGGGTCGCGATGCTCAGCATGCACACCTCGCCGCTGGACACTCCGGGTGTCGGCGACGCCGGCGGACTGAACGTGTACGTCGCCGAGCTCGCCCACCGACTCGGGGCTCGTGGTGTGGAGGTCGACGTCTTCACCCGACGACGGGACGCCGACTCCGCCGAGATCACCGAGGTCAGCGACGGCTACCGGGTGATCCAGGTCGCTGCCGGGCCGGTCGCGCCGGTCGCCAAGGAGGAGCTTCCCACTCTGGTGCCGGAGTTCGCAGCCGGCATCCTGGACGGCTACGGCGATCGGGAATGGGACGTGCTGCACGGCCACTACTGGCTGTCCGGGATGGCCGGGATGATCATGGCCGAACGGCTCCGGGTGCCGCTGGTGCAGACCATGCACACGATGGCTCGGGTCAAGAACAGCAACCGGGCCGATGATCATCTGACCGAGCCCAGTGTCCGCGAGCACGGTGAGGCCGAGATCGTTGCCCGGGCAGCGATCCTGACGGCGAACACTCCGGACGAGGGCGAGGAGTTGAGCCACCACTACGGCGCCCGTGATGATCAACTCGCGATCGTGCCGCCCGGCGTCGATCTGGAGATCTTCCACCCCTGTGACCAGATCCAATCCCGAGAGCGACACGGCATCGGCCAGGATGCGAAGATCGTCTTGTTCGTCGGCCGGCTGCAGCCGTTGAAGGCGCCGGATGTGTTGATCGACGCGGTCGCGGAGTTGATCAAGCGTCGACCCGAGCTCCGGGAGACGTTGAAGTTGGTGATCATCGGTAGTCCGAGCGGACCGCAGAGCACCTGGGCCGATGCATTGCCGGAGGCTATCCGTGATCATGGTCTGGACGAGCAGATCATCGTCCGTCCGCACTCCCCCCGACCCGAGTTGTTCCGTTGGTACTGCGTCGCCGACGTGGTGGGAGTGCCGTCCTACAACGAGTCCTTCGGGCTGGTCGCGTTGGAGGCCCAGGCGTGTGGTCGACCTGTTGTGGCGACCGACGTCGGTGGGCTGCGGCACGCTGTGCGCGACGGCGAGACCGGATTGCTGGTGGCCGGGCACGACCCGTCGCGGTGGGCCGATGCCCTGGAGGAATTGATCGATGACCCTGCCCGGTCCCGTGATCTTGGTCGCAACGGTGCCCTGCACGCCGCTCGGTTCAGCTGGGACAACACCGCGGCAGCAAGTCTGGCCGCGTATGCGCGGGCTCTCCACTGAGAGAGAAGTTTGTATCAAGACTGTATTGACTCAATGATACAAAGGTGACACATTGAGGAGATGGACCGGATGGCCATCTTCGCGTTCACGACCCTCGCGGCGATCTTCGCCGTCGTCGGGATCGTGCACCGTTTCGTGCCGCAGACGCCGTTCCTTCCCGACTCGCGGCTGAGGAACATGCCGAGTACGCCGGAGATCCTGGGGCGGGTCGGGTTGGCCCGTCGGCGTCAGGTCTGGTGGGCGTCGGTCGGAGCGTTGTGTGGTCTCGTCCTCGGCGCGCTTCTGCTGGTCGGCAGCAAGTCGGTGATCCCGGACGCAGGTTGGCGACCGGAGATGTCGCTGATCTGGGTGGGATTGTTCGGCTGGGTGGCAGGCACCGTGGCCAACCTCGTCCGAAATGGATACGCCTTCAGCGACCATGCAGGCGTCCGCGTCGCACATTCCTCGGCAATGACCGTCCGATCGGTGGTTGGCCTGCCGGCCATGATCATCTGCCACCTGGCAGTCAGCCTCTCGGTCGCCCTCGTGATCTGGGTGACCATCGCGGCCCACGGGCGTTCGAGTGTGGACTATCCCTACTCACAGTTCGGCGACATCTGGACTCTGATGACGATGACCGTCCTCCTCGTCGTCGTTGCCCATTCCCTTGGGACGAGGGTGATCCGACTTCCCAGCTCGGCGAGTACCTCACTGGAACTCGCCTGGGATGCGGCATTGAAGAGAGCCGTCGTTCAAGACCTCTTTACCAAGGCGGTAATAGCTGCCGGCATCACTGCGCTCATGGCTGGCACCAATTCGCCCATCCGCCCTGTCCCGGCACAGTATCTCCTGATGTTCGCAAGCATCACCCTGGTGATCACGGCACACATCCTGCTCGCCCGTTCCGGCCGCCCCGCAGGCGCCATGATGTCGCCGGCACCCAGGGCCGCAGACGAGTCGGTGCGTCACTGATGCTGCTGATCGATTCTCAGTCGCCGGTGCCGCCGTTCGTTCAGCTCAAGGAGCAGCTCAGGGCGCAGATCCGGGCCGGTGAGCTCGCCCCGGGCACCCGGCTCCCGACGGTGCGCAAACTGGCATCCGATCTGGCGATCGCACCGAACACGGTGGCCCGGGCCTATCGGGAGCTGGAGGCGGAGAAGTTGATCATCACCCGCGGCCGACACGGCACCCAGGTCGCCGACGCGACACCCGATGATCCCGATGCGGCGGCGACCGCATCCTGGTTCGCGCAACGAATGCGCCGGCTCGGCGTCACACCATCCGAGGCGGTCCGGTTGGTCAACGAAGCGTTCGGTGCCGATGATCATCCGGCGACCGATTCGAGCACCTGACGAGCTGCACACCCAGAGCAGAGCAACCTGACTCTCGGCGTGGACGATCGTGGTCGAGTGATCCCCAGCACCAGCGTGTATACGTTTACCAAAACGACCCGTACTCCTTCTATCCTGTCGGGTCCACGTTGACTTCTGCCCGCACGACCACGGAGAAACCCCTTGTCACAGCCACCCGGACCGCCTGCAGCACCACCACCGGGATGGCAGCGACCGCCGGGGCAACACGGACCACCGGGGCAACAGGGACCACCCGAACAGCGCGGACACGCGCCCGACCCACAGGCCGCCGGGTGGAACGGCCCGCCGCAGGGCGACCCGTCTCAGCCTCCGATGGGCTGGGGGCAGGTTCCGGGGCCGAACCCCGCGGCCGGCTCGAGCGGGCAATACGGCCCCGGGGCAGGAACCGGCGCACCGTACGGAACCCGACCCGATGGTCCGCCGGGGCAGCCCGGCGGACCTCCCGGTGGTCCGGGTTGGCAGGGTGGTCCGGGCTGGCAGGGCGGACCGGGTTGGCAGGGCGGACCGGGCTGGCAGGGCGGGCAGCCGCGACCACCACGCAAGTCCCGTGCCGGACTGATCGCGGCCCTGTCGATCGGGGCCGGGATCCTGGTGCTTGCGGTCGTGTTGATCATCGTGTTGGTGATCAAGCCGGGCACACGCCAATCCGCGACCGACACCGGCCAATCCGGCGGATCGGCGACGTCTGCGCCACCGACGCGGGAGATCGCCTGGACCATCCCCGAGGCCGGGTCGAAGGAGGAGGCGATGACGATCAACTCCTACCAGGCCGACGGCGTCTTCGTCCGGGCGACCTCTGCGGGCGTTATCGGCTACAACGACTCCTCGGGTGAGGAGGAATGGCAGGTCGAGCCGACCGGCGGTTACGACCGGGTGTGCGCGTCGTCCGCGACGGCGACCGACGGCGTGATCGGCGTGATCTTCGGAGCCGCCCGCGACGACTGTGGACAGGTCGCGGCGATCGACCTGGCGACCGGCGAGCAGCTGTGGGAGAGCAAGGCCGACCCGGACTTCGACCAGGCCAGCAGGGCCGCCGTTGCAGCCGCCGACGGCAAGATCTTCGCGCCGGACCCCGACGGCACCGGAATCAACGGCTACGACATCGACAAGAAGGAGCGGATCTGGCATCGGCGGCTGGCCGACCACACCTGTTCCGTCGGTGACATCGCGGCCGACGAGAAGTCGGTGATCATGGTCCAGGAGTGCTTGCTGCAAGGCACGAACGAGCTCATCTCACTCGACCCCAGCACCGGTAGGACGAACTACAAGAGCAATGTGAAGATCCTGTCCCCGGTGTCCCCCGCGATGATCGCCAGCGTCTCACCGACGGTGATCCACGTCGGAGAGTCCAGCGGTCAGGGCGAGTTGCAGGTCTTCGACAGTTCGGGGTCGGTCAGCCGGACGATCCCGGCTGCCGCCGGCGGCGAGGAGGATCTGGAGATCGCGGCCGAGATCCTGAACTCCGAGTCCAGCAAACAGCACCCGTTCCCGCTACAAGTGGTGGGTAACACTCTGATCGCCCTGGCCTGGCGCGACGATCCGCGGAATCAGCCGCCCGGACCGCCCAAGGTGGCCGGGGTGGATCTGACGACCGGTGAACGGGCCTGGACCACCGACCTGCCCGACGGCGACTGGCTGATCGCGCCGGACACCGCAGGGAAGACGCCGGGATTGGTCCGATTTCCTCCACACGAGGCCGCCCGGACCTACACCGTCGATCCGTCCAGCGGCGAGTTGAGCGGCGGCGACGCGCTGGCCAAACCCGACCCGGACTATCTGGCCGATCACGTCGGCTTCGTCTCGGCCTCGGAGTACCTCT
The DNA here is from genome assembly GCF_900105385.1 of Microlunatus soli. Lineage (NCBI taxonomy): Bacteria > Bacillati > Actinomycetota > Actinomycetes > Propionibacteriales > Propionibacteriaceae > Microlunatus > Microlunatus soli. The sequence goes on from NZ_LT629772.1 coordinate 1,151,200, forward strand.
TCCAGGTCCGCGCCAACGACGTGGCGTACGGGCCGGCAGTGGTCGCGTTTCGGCAGAGCTAGCTCGCGCGCACCAACACCGCACATGTCGCCTGGTGTCGACGGATGACACCCGGCCGGCCACCGACCTGACGACTCACTCCTGCCAGAAGATGGCGTCGACGACGCGACGGGCGCGGCGGGCAGCTCGTTGGTAGCTGGCCACCAGATGGGAGCCCTCACCGGACGACCGGCCCATCAGCTCGGCGACGGCCGACAACTCGCGGGCATCGGTCGGGAAGGTGTCCGAACCGCGGCCCCGGACCAGCATGATCTGGTTGCGGATCTGGCTGGCCAGCAGCCAGGACTGCCGGAGCCACCGCGCCTGCTGCTCGCGGATCAGCCCGTGCCGGGTGGCGACCTCGAGTGCTTCGATGGTCCTGGTCGTGCGCAGTTCGGGGATCCGGTGCGCGTGCTGCAGTTGCAACAGTTGGACGGTCCATTCGACATCGGTCAACCCACCCGGACCGAGCTTGAGATGCTTGGACGGGTCGGTCCCACGCGGCATCCGTTCGGCCTCCATCCGCGCCTTCAGCCGGCGGATCTCGGTCAGTTGGGTCGCGTCGAGACCGTCGGCCGGCCATCGCAGCGGGTCGATGATCTTGATCAGCTCGGCACCGAGCTCGCGATCTCCGGCCAGTGGAGCGGCCCTGATCAGCGCCTGCCGCTCCCAGGTCGCCGACCAACGGTCGTAATAGGACCGGTAGGCATCGACCGATCGGACCAGCGGCCCGCCCTTGCCCTCGGGCCGCAGATCCGCGTCGATGATCAACGCAGGGTCGGCTCCCGGCAGCGACAGCAACCGGCGGAGCTCGGTGATCACCGCAGCGCCGATCTTGGTCCCCTCCCCCTCACCGGATCCGGAGATCACGAACATCGCGTCCGCGTCGGAGGCGTACCCCGCCTCCTGGCCTCCCCAGCGCCCCATGGCGATCACGCCGATCGTCGGCACCGGATCGGGGTCAGCGGTCGTCCCAGGATCGGTCTTCGACCCAGGACCGGTCCTCGACTCAGGACTCGCCGCAGCGCGAGCCACCGCGAGCGCGGTGTGCACGGTCGCCGAGGCCAGATCGCTCAACGCTTCACCGACCTCCAGGACGTCGTTCATCCCGAGCAGGTCTCCGGCGGCGATCCGGAACAGCTCGCGTCGCCGGATCGCCCGGATCGCTTCGACCGCGGCGGTCGGGGTGCGCTGCCGTCCCGCAGCCGCCGACATCTCGGCGCGCAGGTGTTCGAACGATCGCGGGGTCATTTCATGATCATCGGCCAGCATCTGGACCACCTGCGGCGCCCGCTGCAGCAGGCTGACCGCGTACCGACTGGACGCCAGGATCCGGGCGAACCGCTCGGCCATCGCGCCCTCGTCCCGCAACGCACGCAGATACCAGGGCGTCGTGCCCAACGCATCCGAGGTCTGTCGGAACGCCAGTAGTCCATGATCGGGATTGGGCCCGTCGGCGAACCAGGTGAGCATCGCCGGCAACAGCTGCCGCTGGATCTCCGCACGCCGGCTGACCCCGTTGGACAGTGCCTCGATGTGCCGCAACGCCGCCCGCGGGTCGTCGTAGCCGAGCGCCTTCAAGCGATCTTCGGCCGCTTTGGCGGTCAGCCGCAGATCGGCCGACGGAATGCTTGCCACCGCGTCGAGCACCGGCGAGTAGAACAACCGGCGGTGCAACTGCCGGACCCGATGAGCGGTTGACCGCCAGGTGTTCTGCAGACCCTTCACCGGATCGCTGTAGTGCAACGAACGACCCAGTGCACGAAGATCATCTTCAGACGTCGGCAGGACATGGGTCCGCCGCAACCGCTGCAGCTGGATGCGATGTTCCAACGATCGCAGGAACTGGTACGCCAGACCGAAGCCCTTGCCGTCCTCGCGGCCGACATAGCCGTAGTCGATCAAGGCATGCAGCCCCTCCAGGGTCGAACGCGACCGCAGTCGTTCATCGGCCCGACCGTGCACCAACTGCAGCAACTGAACCGCGAACTCGACGTCTCGCAGACCGCCGGGACCGAGTTTCAACTCCCGATCGGCAACCCGTTGCGGGATGTGATCGATCACCCGGGTCCGCATCGCGCGGGTGTCGGGGATGAAATGATCACGCTCGGCGACCTGCCAGACCATCGGCGTGATCATCTCGACGAACTCCGCACCCAGGTCAAGATCACCGGCCGCCGGTCGAGCCTTCAGCATCGCCTGGAACTCCCACGGCTTGGCCCACTTCTGGTAGTAGCCGCGGTGACTGGTCATGGTCCGGACCAGCGGCCCGGCCTTGCCCTCCGGGCGCAGCGCACTGTCCACCTCCCAGATCGTCCCGGCCGCCGTGTGCGCCGAACAGATCCGGGTCAGCTCGGCGGCGAGCTGGGTGGCGATCGTGATCGCCTCGTCGACCCCGACCTGATCGGCCCCGGCCCGATCATCCCCGCCGGTCCGATCATCGTCACCGGCCTGATCATCGTCACCGGCCTGAACGCCGACCGGCTCGGCGACGAACAACACGTCGACATCGCTGACATAGTTGAGTTCCTGGGCGCCGCACTTGCCGAGTCCGATCACCGCGAGCCGGCAGCGGGCGGCTCGATCCGGTCCGATCGAACGGCGGGCGACGGCCAACGCCGCGTCCAGGGTCGCGTCGGCCAGGTCGGACAGCTCAGCGGCCACTTCCGGCATCATCTCGATCGGCTCCGGCGCGGCCAGATCCCGGGCGGCGATCCGCAGCAGCGCGCCACGGTAGGCGATCCGCAGCGGATCACCGGGCTGCCCCGGCGGCTCATCCGCGACCGGATGGGCGGCATCGGGATCGGCGCCGATCGTCCTCAGCAGTTCAGCCCGCAGGTCCGCGGCGGACTTCCGGGTGACGTCGGTCAGGTGTTCGAGGTGTTCGGGGTTGGCCAGCAGATGTTGCTGCAACGCCGAACTGCCACCCAGCACCAGGATCAGGTGCCGCGCCAGGTCGGGTTCGGCCACCAGCCGGGTCAGCAGCCCCGGTACCTCCTCGGCCAACCGGTCCAGTCCGAGCAGAGCGTGATCGGGATCGGCCGAGGCGGTGATCAGATCCAGCAGCGACTCGCAGTCACTGGTCCAGTCGGCCAACCGCGACAGCGCCGCAGCGGAGTCGGCGAACCCGCGACGGGCCAGCGCGCCCTGAGTGATCTGAAGCGTCTGCACATCCGTGATCGTACGGCGCTGCCGTCGGCAGCCGGCAGCTGGCAGCGTAATCTGCAGCCACCATGTCCCTGCTGCTCGACATCACCCCGCTGCGCCGGAGTCCGGAGTTCCGCAGGCTGTGGTGGGGACTCGGTATCTCCAATCTCGGTGCCCAGCTGACCCAGGTCGCGGTCGGCCTTCAGGTCTACGCCCTCACCGGTTCCAGCCTCGCCGTCGGCGTGCTCGGCATCTGTGCGTTGGTGCCGTTGGTCGCGCTCGGTCTGTACGGCGGTGCGCTGACCGATCTGTACGACCGCCGCAAGGTCGCGTTGATCGCTTCCTCCGGCCTGTGGCTGATCTCCCTCGCCCTCGCCGTCCAGGCCTGGTCGGGGGCCAGCTCGGTCTATCTCCTCTACGGCCTGGTCGCTGCTCAGTCGGCCGGCTTCGCGATCAACAATCCGGCCCGCTCGGCGATCATCCCGCGACTGGTCGGACCCGAACTGCTGCCGGCGGCCAACGTGCTGCAGACCACCGCCTGGAACGTCGCGCTCACCGTCGGGCCGCTGCTCGGTGCCTTCCTTTCGGCCTGGAACTTCGGCGCCGCCTACACCCTCGACGTGGTTCTGTTCACCGCCGCGCTGTGGGCACTGTGGCGGCTGCCGGACCTGCCGCCGTTGCCGGATCCGGAGACCGGCGAGAACAGCGCGGAGGACGCACCAGCCGGCGCGGATCCGAACGCAGCCGGCAGGCCCCGTCGGCGGCCGCTCGGCTTCGCCTCGGTGCTGGAGGGATTGCGCTATCTGGCGACCAGGCCGAACGTCCGGACCAGCTTCCTGGTCGATCTGATCGCGATGATCACCGCGATGCCCCGGGTGCTCTATCCGGCCGTCGGTGTGCTCTTCCTCGGTGGCGGCGCCAACACCACCGGGATGCTGAACGCCGCCTTCGCGATCGGGGCCGTCCTGGCCGGGCTGCTGTCCGGCCGGCTGGTCCAGGTCCGGATGCAGGGTCGGGTGATCATCGGCGCGATCATCAGCTACGGCCTGGCGGTCGCGTCATTCGGACTGGTGCTGACCGCGGTCGGCGGCACCACACCCGAACACACCTTGATCATTCCGCTGATCGGTGCCGCCGTCTGCCTGGCGGTCTGCGGTGGCGCGGACTCGATCAGTTCGGTGTTCCGCAACACCCTGTTGCAGTCGGCGACGCCGGACCGGATGCGCGGCCGGTTGCAGGGCGTGTTCATCGTGGTCGTCGCCGGTGGCCCGCGGCTGGGCGACCTGGTGCTCGGCAGCTGGGCCGATTGGTGGGGCGAGAACTGGGCGGCGGTCGTCGGCGGCTTCAGCTGCGTTGCCCTGATCTGCCTGGCCGCCCTGTGGCAGCGTCGATTCCTGGCCTACGACGCCCGCGACCCGCAGCCCTGACATCGGACGATGCGGCTGCCCGGAACGGCGACGGTGCGGCTACTGCGAAGCGGCGCGACGTGGAGCCGAGGCGGTCATCGTGATCACCTTCGGCGCCGCCCGCCGCGGCAGCCCGGTGGCGGCCGGTCGCGGCAGCACCTCCCGGACCAGGCCGGGCAGGGCGTACTCGACGGCATCGAAGCCGGTCCGCCGGATCAGGCTCAGAGCCAGGATCGGGTCGGCCGTCGGGTGCAGGTGGGTGATCACGCAATGATCGACATCGGCCTCCAGTGCCAGGTCACCGATCTGCCGGGCATCGGAGTGGTCCCGTGCTTGCGACGCGGGGATGGCGTCGGGATAGGTCGCCTCGACGACCAACAGTCCGGCCTCGTGGGCGAGCCGCACCCGGGCGGCGTCGTCGGCCGATTCGCCGGCGTAGACGAACACCGCGCCGGCCGGGTCGGTGATCCGGAACCCGAAGCGGCTCCGGTCGGCGGACAGCGCCACCGCCTCGACCGCGAACGGGCCGAAGTTGATCTTGGAACCGGGCGGCCGGATCTGGTCGACGGCATCGGACGGGACGGCCGGATCCAGCGCGAGCAGGGCATCCAAGGAATTCTCCGGTGCGACCACCGGAAGCGCGGACGGCGCGTCGTCGCCGAGCACGCGGGCCCGCAGCAGCGCGCCCAGGTCGGCGCAGTGGTCCGGACGACCCTGGCTGATCAGGACGGCGTCGATGTCGGTAGCGTTGCAGTGCCGCAGCAGCTCGACCAGCACTCCGTGACCAGGGTCGATCAGCAACCGGATGTCGTCGTGGGTCAGTAGATAGCCCGAGCAAGCTTGTCCGGCCCGCGGCCACAGCCCCGATCCACCCAAGACCGTCAGTTCCACTGACATTCCTCCACCCCGAAGCCCTTGCGGGCCGAAGCCCCTGGCGGAAACGGGTTCACCCTGCGAAATCCACCTCGCACGCAAATCCGTCTGCCGAGCGAAATCCATCCGGACAGAAAGCCCGATGGAGGCACCTTAGTGCCCCAGGAGGGCGCCGGCTGAACCGGAACCTGTGAACTTCTTGCCGTGTCGCTGATACTGCGGCGGTCGGCCGTGGCCGACCCGGCTAATCTGCTCACCGTGGCAGCAGGTTCGAGCGCACGCGGCTCTGGGTTGAACGCGCGGGATGCGGCGGCGTTGACGGAGTTCGCCGCTGCCGCGGCGGAGCAGCCGGCGTTCCGGGATCCGGCGGTCGCGCTGCAGGCGGAGCTGGCAGGCTCGGCAGGGCGACTGACCGACCCGCTGCGGATGCAGATCGTGCGGTTGGTGGATGCCGTCGACGTCGCCAACCAAGCCGCCGCGGAGAGTGACCAGTTCGTCGTACCGCGTCGGCCGATGGCGATCGCCTGTCGTTCGCTGTGCGGTTGGCTCGCCGAACGGCATCCCGGCCGTTCGGTCGAGGTGCGGGTGCCGCCGCATGCGGCGGTCCAGTGCGGGGTCGGCCCGGAAGGTCCGACCCACACCCGCGGCACGCCGCCCAACGTGGTGGAGACCGACCCACTCACCTTCCTGCGGCTCGGCACCGGTCGGATCAGCTGGGCTCAGGCGACGGCCGCCGGCAAGGTGGCAGCCAGCGGACAACGCGCCGATCTGACGATGGTGCTGCCGATCATCGGCTGACCGACCTGCGGCGGGACCCGGCCGGCCGAGGCTCAGAGCACCGGCAGCAACTGCTCCAACTCGTACGGGGTGACCTGGCGTTGATGATCCAGCGCCTCGGCCTTCTTGTTGCGCAGGAAGAAGTCGAAGACGTGGTCGCCGAGTGTTTCGGCCACCAGTTCGGAATCCTCCATCACCCGGATCGCCTCGTCCAGATTCTGCGGCAGCGGCTTGATGCCGAGTGCCCGGCGTTCCCGTTCGGTCAGCGACCAGACGTCGTCCTCGGCGCCCGGCGGCAGCTCGTACTCGCCGTTGATCCCGGCCAGGCCCGCCGACAACATCAACGCAAACGTCAGGTACGGGTTGCAGCCGGAGTCCAGCGAGCGCAGCTCGACCCGGGTCGAGTTCGGCTTGTTGGCCGTCGGCACCCTGATCAGGGCCGAGCGGTTGTTGCGGCCCCAGCAGATGTAGGTCGGCGCCTCCCCACCACTGGCCAGCCGCCGGTAGGAATTCACCCACTGATTGGTCACCGCGGCGATCTCGGCGGCATGGGCGAGCAGACCGGCGATGAAGTGCTCGGCCACCTTGGACAGGTGGTTCTCCGCGGTCGCGTCGTAGAAGGCGTTGTTGTCGCCTTCGAACAGTGACACGTGGGTGTGCATCGCCGAACCGGCGTACTCGGTGAACGGCTTGGGCATGAAGGTGGCGTGCAGGCCCTGGCTCAGCGCGACCTCCTTGACCACCACCCGGAAGGTCATCAGGTTGTCGGCCATGCTGAGCGCGTCGGCGTACCGCAGGTCGATCTCCTGTTGACCGGGCGCCGCCTCGTGATGGGAGAACTCGACCGAGATCCCCATCTGTTCCAGCATCGTGATCGCTTCCCGGCGGAAGTCGCTGCCGATGCTCTGCGGGGTGTGATCGAAGTAGCCACTGCTGTCCACCGGTGTCGGCCGCTGCCCGGGCACCATCGGATCCTTCAGCAGGAAGAACTCGACCTCGGGATGGGTGTAGAAGGTGAAACCGAGGTCGCCGGCCTTGTTCATCGCCCGCTTCAGCACATAGCGCGGATCGGCGTAGGCCGGCGAGCCGTCCGGCATCTTGATGTCGCAGAACATCCGGGCCGTTGCGGGGCTCTGATTTCGCCACGGCAACACCTGGAACGTGGACGGATCGGGCCGGGCGACCATGTCGGCCTCATAGACCCGGGCAAAGCCCTCGATCGCCGAACCGTCGAAGCCGATGCCTTCCTCGAAGGCGCCTTCGAGCTCGGCGGGGGCGATCGCCACCGACTTGAGAAACCCCAGTACGTCTGCAAACCACAGCCGGACGAAACGAACGTCCCGTTCCTCCACTGCGCGCAGCACGAACTCCGTCTGCTTGTCCATGAGGGTGAGTCTGCCTGCTCCTCGTAACGAACCGATGACAGGGGTGCCCCAATCGTTCGGGTCGTGTCGCCGTCGAAGCGGTCCGGACGTTGAGCAAGCCCTTCAACCGAACCGTGACTGCCGTCGGCGGCTGAGATTTCGCGGACGACAGCAACACTCGGCCGTCGCCGTCAGCTACCGACGGCTCGCCGGTCGGAGCCCGTCCAGCAGGATGTCGAGCAGTCGATCGGTCCTGACGGCCGGACCGGACTGGTGCGCGACGGTGAAGATGCCGATCAGGACGGCCGCGACTTCCTCGGCGGAGACGTCTGCTCGAAGATCACCGCTGGTCCGGCCGGCGTCGAGCATCGCCGTGATCGCGGTGAGGATGTCGTCCCTCGTCCGGGCATGGGCGAGGTCGCCGGACTCGATCATCGCCAGCATGGTGTCGAGCATGCCGCCCTTGGTGGCGATCCATGCGCCGAACAGGTCCATCCACCTGCGCAGCGCCTCCGCCGGCGACACCTCGGCGAGGAACTGCTGGGCGCCGTTGACCAGGCCGGCGACCTGATCCCGGTAGACGGCTTCCACCAGGGATTCACGGGTCGGAAAGTGCCGATAGAGCGTGCCGATACCGACGCCCGCCTGCCGAGCGATGGCACGCATCGAGGTGTCCGCGTCGGTGCCGGCGAAGGCGCGAGCGGCGACCGTGAGGAGTTGCTCGCGATTGCGGACGGCGTCCGCTCGCGTCGGCTGCGGTTCTGGACTGGACAAAACGGATCACGCTCCGGATACACTGTGACGGTAACCGGAGCATAGTCCGGTTGATCCGGCTGGATGCACAAGGAGACACGGAGATGCGAAATCGCAGCAATGAACCTCGGGCCGGCAGGAGCAGGGCGGTCCGCCTCGACGCCTTCGGCGGTCCGGAGGTGTTGACCGTCCAGGACGTGCCGGTGCCCCGGCCGGCACCCGGCCAGCTCCGCGTCCGGGTCACCGCAGCGGGCTTGAATCCGATGGACTGGTTCATGACTGCCGACGACCGGACCGCATCACGGTTCGGGCTGACGCTGCCCGCGGGCTTCGGGACCGACTATGCCGGGGTCGTCGACCGGGTCGGCGCCGGAGTGACCGGATACGCGAGCGGCGACCGGGTCTTCGGCGCGGCTCTGTCGCGAGCGGTCGCCGATTACGTCCTGGTCGAATCCGACGGTGACATCTCGACCGGCGTCGCCCACCTCACCCCGGACGCGGTCGACGACCGGACGGCCGCCACTCTGGCGATCGCGGGCAGCACCGCGGCGGCAGCACTCGCGGCCCTGGATCTCGGACCGGACGACACCGTGCTGATGGGTGGAGCCGGTGGCGGGGTCGGCGTGTTCGCCGTCCAACTGGCACGGCTCGCGGGAGCTCGGGTGATCGGAACCGGTTCACCGTCGACCGCCGAGTTCCTCCGCAGCCTCGGTAGTGAACCGATCGCGTACGGGGACGGGCTGATCGAGAGGATCCGCGCCCTCGACGCAGGCCCGATCACCGCGGCGGCGGACCTGCACGGGACCGACACCGTCCAGGTCGCCCGTCAACTCGGAGTACCGGATCGCCGGATCTGCACCATCGCCGCACGGGTCGACGGAATCCCGGCTGCGAACGGCGCCACCGCCGGTCCCGAGGCTCTGCAGCACATCGCAGGCCTGATAGCTGCGGGCAAGCTGCACGTCCCGATCGCGGCGACCTTCCCGATCGACGAGATCCGTTCCGCGGTCGAGCTCCAATCGACCAGGCACGCTCACGGCAAGATCGTGATCGACCTCTGAACCGACGGTGATTCGTCAGCCCTTGTGTTCCCGCCAGGTCCGCTCGAAGGGCAGCCGCCAGGCGTGCGGGGCGATCAGTTGATGGATCGCGTTCGGCCCCCAGGAGCCCTGCGGGTACGGCTTGACCGGCGGCTCCATGTGCAGCAGATATTCCGAGCGTTCCCACAGCGCCTCGATGCCTTCTGCGGTGGTGAACAGGGTGTGGTCGCCGCGCATCGCGTCCAGCAGCAGCCGCTCGTAGGCCTCCAGTACGTCGCCGGCGCTCTCGGTCTCCTCGGTGGAGAACTGCATCGACAGCTTGTCCAACCGCATCCCCGGGCCGGGCCGCTTGCCGTAGAAGGACAGCGACACCTTGGACTCGTCGGCCAGGTCGAAGGTCAGGTGATCCGGCCCCTGGGAGCCGACACCGGAACCGCCGGGGAACATCGACTTCGGCGCCTCCTTGAAGGCGATCGAGATGATCCGTTGCCCCTCGGCCATCCGCTTGCCGGTCCGCAGGTAGAACGGCACCCCGGCCCACCGCCAGTTGTCGATCCCGACCTTGAGCGCGATGAACGTCTCGGTCTCCGAATCCCGGGCGACACCCTCCTCCTGCCGGTAACCCATGTACTGGCCGCGGACAACGCAGGCCGGGTCGATCGGCTCCAACGAACGGAAGACCTTGTTCTTCTCCTCGCTGATCGCCCGCGGCTCCAGCGCGGTCGGCGTCTCCATCGCGACGAAGGCCAGCACCTGGAACAGATGGGTGACCACCATGTCCTTGTAGGCACCGGTGGCCTCGTAGAAGTTGGCCCGCCGGTCCAGCCCGAGGGTCTCGGGGATGTCGATCTGGATGTGATCGATGAAATTGCGGTTCCAGATCGGCTCGAACAGGCCGTTGGCGAACCGGAACGCCAGGATGTTGAGCGCGGCCTCCTTGCCCAGGAAGTGATCGATCCGGAAGATCTGCTCCTCGTCGAAGGTCTCGTGCACCTGGTTGTTCAGGGTGATCGCGCTGGCCAGGTCGGTGCCGAACGGCTTTTCCATGATCACCCGGGACCGTTCCACCAGGTCGGCGTCCCGCAGGGTGCCGATCACGGCCGGCGCTGCCTTGGGCGGGACGCTGAGGTAGTGGATCCGTTGGGTGTCGCCGCCGAGCCGCTCCTCGGCCGCCTTGACCGCAGCAGCCAACCCCTCGGCCCCGGCCGAGGACGGCACGTAGGTCAGCTTGTCGGAGAACTGGAACCATTGCTCGCGATCCAGCTGCCGATGACTGAACTCGCGGATCGCCTGGGAGGCGAACTTGCGGAAGCCGTCGTCGTCCATCTCCTCCAGTGAGGTGCCGACCACCTCGATGTCGGGGACGAGCTCGGACAACGACAGATGTGCCAGCCCGGGAAGCAACTTGCGTCGGGCAAGATCACCGGTCGCACCGAACAACACGATCACATGCGGACTGACCGGTTGATCCTCCCGCAGCGACGGATGCGCACCGGGTGCGGGATAGGCAACGGTCTGGACGGTCGGTGCTTCGCTCACGCATCCGATGCTGCCACTAGAGCCAGGTTTTGTCTGCAGGAGGGTGCCCGTCGGGTCCCCGGGGTCGGTGCATCGTGGTCGCCGGCAATGTCGCCACGTTCCGTCCGGTGGATCGCTAGTGGTGTGTTGCTGAAATAGGTTGACGTTTGGCGGTGTCCAGGTGCGTGCAGCGCAAGGCGGCGTCGCGAAGGCATACCGGGCGTATGTCGAGCGATCGCCAACGCAGCGATGTGCGTGCCTGGGCGCCGCGAAACGTCAACAAATTTCAGCAACGCGCCACTAGGCTGCCCGGGTGCCTCAGCCAGGTTGGTATCCCGATCCGGACCGGACCCCCGGTCGCTACCGATTCTGGACCGGTACGGCGTGGTCGGACCGGACGACCTTCGAACCGCCCGCCGGTGCCGGGCAACCCTCCGCCGGACCGCGACCGGCTCGTTCCCGTCGCGGGATGCTGATCGTGATCGCGGCCGTGCTGGTCGTTCTGGTGGTCGTGGTGATCTCCGTCGTCGCGGTGTCCCGGCACCGGGCCGTCGTCGGAGAACCCACCAACGTCCCCAGCTCGACGGTCAGCGGATGGGACGATTCGAGCCCGTACCCGTCGGCCCCGCCGACCAACTCTGCCAGTCCGAGTGCCGACAATTCCGTCGAGCCGGTGCCGTCCGCACACCCCGAGGCCTGCGATCAGTACGTCCCCGGCTCGCCGCCGGACCAGGCCTCTGACGATCGGGTGTCCGGCGGCCGGTTGTCCTTCGCCAAGCTGCCCGCCGACTGGCAGGGTCCCGACCCGGTCTCCCGGTTCCCGTTCAGCCGCGGATCGATGTACCAGCATCAAGCGCTGCCGGAGGAGTTGAGCTGGGAGGCCAGCGCCTACGTCGGCACCAGCACCTATCCCGAGCACAGTGATCTTGATCGGGCCAGCAACCAGCTGCTGCAATGCGTGGCCACCAGCGACTTCTACACCAGCGTCGACGTCAAGATCACCGAGAACAGTGCGAAGTCGATCACGATCGGCGGGAAGCGCGGCGTGCAACGCGACGCCCTGCTGCGCTTCGAACATCCGGACCTGAAGACCACCGGCTCGCGTCTGCGAATCATCCTGGTACAGACCTATCCGATGAGCTACTACTTCCAGGCGGTCCCGAAGGAACGCACCGATCTGATCAAGGAACTCGACGCCGCAACCGCCTCTCTGATGGTCGAGTAGTCCGCAGCCACGACCCCGGGCCCGCGGAACGACCACGATGGTCCCGGACGTCGGGACGCACCCGATCGGACGGGGCGCAGGTCAGACCGCCCACAGGTCAGACGGCCCGCAGCCCGGCAACGATCACGTCGGTCAGCCGACCGAGCTCGGCGTCGTTCATCGGCTCGCGACGGCGGACCAGTCGGATCAGCAGCGGCGCGATCAACAGGTCGAGACCGAGCTCGAGATCGATGTCGGCGGCGAGTTCACCCCGATCGATCGCGCGGGTCAGAACCGTCGACGCCGCGATCCGACGCGGCCGGTCGACCACGTCGTGCAGGGCGGCCTCGAGGTCGCGGTTGCGGCTGGTCTCGACCAGGACGTCGAGGGCGATCCGTCGGATCCGTGGATCGGCGACCTGCGCGTGGATCAGCTCCAGAAAGCCGCGGGCGTCGCCGACCAGCGAGCCGGTGTCCGGAACCTCGGGCAGATAATCCTGTGTCGCGGCGCCGATCAGGTCGACCACCATGGCTTGTTTGGACGGCCAGCGACGATACACCGCGGCCTTGCCGACGCCCGCCGAGCGGGCGACCGCCTCCATCGACATCCGGGCGTAGCCGCCCTCCGCCAGCTGGTCGAACATGGCGGCGCTGATCGCGACCGTCACAGACTCTTGGAGCACCGCAGCTCCTGCCGGTTCCCGCCTGGTCGTCATCGGTCGATGGTATCGCGACGGAACGGTTGCGTTCCATTGCTGACGCGTCTAGCATCGCTAACGACGGAACGGTATCGTTCCATCGTCGCTCGGGGAGAATCAGGAAGCGAAGTCATGAAGATCTATCCGCTGCGCATCGGCCGCACCAAGGTCCCGTACGGTCAGTTCTACGGCGGCCTGCAGGGATTCTCACTCGCCGATTTCGCCGCCGACAAGGACCACTTCATCTGGGTTCCGATCCATGCCTACCTGATCGATCACCCGACCGTCGGCCCTGTCCTGGTCGACACCGGAATCAGCGCCGCGCAGACGGCGCACGTCGACTACTACGCCGGATCGATCATGGAACATGTGATGGACGTCGACGAGTACGCGCTGCCGGCGGACCAGACCATCACCGCCCAGCTGGGTCTGTTGGGCTACCAGCCCGGTGACATCCGCGCCGTGATCATCACCCATTTCCACGAGGACCACATCGGCGAGCTGAACCTCTTCGCGCATGCTCCGGTCTACCTGGGCGCAGCGGAATACGCGGCCAGGAACGATCGCCTCCTCGGTCTGGTGCCGCTGGCCTACCCACCGTCGATCGCGGCCGTCAGCGATTGGCGACCACTCGATTTCACCGGTCCCGGCATCGGCGGATTCGCCGGCTCGGCTGATCTGTTCGGCGACCGGAGCGTGATCGCGTTGCCGACCCCCGGCCACAGCCCGGGCAGCACCAGTGTGCTGGTGGATCAACGGTTCTTGCTCACCGGTGACGCGATGTACACGATCCGGCACCTTGCCGTCGACCAGGTCCGGGCGATCCAAGTGGGCGATGAGTCGCAGTACGTCGACTCGATCCGTCGCATCCATTGGCTCCGGCGAGCGGTACCGGAGTTGATCATCCTGACCGCACACGATCACACCGACTACGGCACCCGGATGATCTCTGGTCTTGCCACCGGAGAGCTGGCCGACGCAGATCTGGCCTGGGCCAAGGCCTACGAGGTCGCGACCTTCGACGAGATGGCGAACCTGAATCCGGCCCGCCTCCCACGGTTCGTTCCGGCGTGCCGCGCCGGTGAGGTCGGCCACGCCGCCTAGCGCAGATTGAGCCGTTCGGCCGTTGTGAGGACTCCCGATGCAGTCCGGTCGCACGGTGCACGAGCGACGGCGGGCCGGGGCCGCCGCGGGCCGCTGATCGTGATCGCCGCCAGTGGCCCGCGGTGGCAGAACGAGTTGCCGGGTCAGGCGAGTCCGACGCCGTCCCGACCTGGCGCGGCGAGCTTGTCGAGCTCGACCCAGACGTCGTCGGGGATCGGCCAGTCCGCCAGCTGCAGCGTCTGTTCGATCCGTTCGGGGGAGGACATCCCGACGACCGTGGATGTGACGCGCGGATCGCGGAGTGAGAACTGTACGGCCGCGGCGGCCAGCGGGACATCGGCCCGCTGACAGCACTCTTCGATCCGTTCGACGCGCGCGATGGTTTCCGGAGAGGCCGGTTGGTAGCAATAGTTCGGTACGGCGCGCGGCCCGCGCACCAACATCCCACCGCCGTACGGGGCGGCATTGACGAACGCCATTCCGCGATCCACCGCGTCGTCGATCAGCGGATCTGCCGAGGAATCGACCAAGGTGTAGCGATTGTGGCTCAGGACGACGTCGAACACGTCCAGGGCGACGTACTGTCGTTCCAGGTCGATCGGCCCTCCGGCCACCCCGATGAAGTCGATCACACCCTGGCTGCGCAGCTCGGTCAATGCCTCGACGCAACCGCCCGGTGCCGTTGCTTCGGCAAAGCTGATCCGTTCGGGATCGTGCAGGTAGACCAGTTGCAGATGATCTTGCCCGAGGCGCTGCAGGCTCTCCTCCACCGACGCCCGCACCCGGTCACCGGAGAAGTCGTCGCTGCCCGGCAGCGGATCCACCTTGGTGGCCAGCAGATAGTCGTCCGGCAGTCCGCCGACCTCGGCGATCGCGCGTCCGATCCGCCGTTCGCTCTCCCCCTCGCCGTAGTTGTTCGAGGTGTCGATGAAGTTCAGCGGACCGGCCAGGGAACGCTTGATCGTCGAGATCGCCTGCTCGGCAGCGACTTCGTAGCCGTACTGTGCGGGGAAGTTGCCCAGCGGGCTGGTGCCGATGCACAGCGGCGTGACGGAGAGGCCGGTCTTTCCGAGGGTGTTTCGTTGCATACGTCGTTCATCCTTGATCATCGGGTCGAAAGGGAACGCAGCTACCCAGCGGGAGCTGCGGTGCTGGCGCGGACCACCAGCTCGGGCGGGACGATGGGTTGGGGTTCCAGTTCATGGTTGTTGATCAGCTGCAGGAGCCGACCGACGCACCGCCGCCCGACCTCGGCGAAGTCGAGTCGTACGGTCGTCAACGGCGGCTGGTAGAAGGCCGACTCCGGGGTGTCGTCGAACCCGACGACACTGATATCGCCCGGCACCGAGACACCTGACTCGGCGAGGGCCTGCAGCACACCCAACGCCGTCTGGTCGTTTGCGACGAACACCGCGGTCGCGTCGGAATCCTGTGCCAGGTGCTTGCCGGCACGGTAGCCGGAGGCTGAGCTCCAGTCGCCGGCGATCGGATCGTGCGCCACCCGTCCGGCAGCGGCCAGTTCCTCGCGCCAGCCCCGCAGGCGGGCCTCGGTACCGAGCCAGCCGGGCGGACCGCTGACCTGGTGCACGGTCCGGTGCCCGAGCTCGAGCAGATGACGGGTAGCCAACCGTGCACCTTCGACCTCGTCGACGGCAACCATGGTGGTGCCGTTGTCGAGGCCAGGCTCGAATCTCACCAAAGGCACGTCGGCGCTCATCCCCTCGACAGCATTCGCTGCCGCGGTCACCGGCGCGATCAGGATCATGCCGTCGACGAAGTCCCGGGTGAAGTTGTCCAACGCCACCCGCATGCTTCCCCGGCTGGCGTCGGCAAGAGTGAGCAAGCTGGTCGTGTAACCGGCCTGCCGAGCGGCCTCGGCGGCCGCGAACAACAGAACCGACGGCCCGTACAGCGAGGTACCGATCGAGATGACTCCCAGGTTCATCGTGCGCCGCGACGCCAGAGCGCGGGCCGACGCATTTCGTCGGTATCCGAGCTGCTCGACCGCGGTCTCCACGCGATGCCGGATCTCGTCGCTGACCAGTGGGCTGCCGTTCAGGACTCGCGACACCGTCTGGTGGGAAACGCCGGCCAGACGCGCTACATCGCGCATCACCGGAGCGCGTCGCTCATCCTCGGGGCGGGTCGGTGTCATCACGTTTCTCCCTTGTCTGCAGGACCCGCCGCATCGGGCCGGCCATCGCGTTGTTGATCATCCACAGTGCTGATCGAGTCACATCCTGATCAGACTGGACCTGATCATGCAGGTTACTGACTAGGCGGCGGCTCCTTCCCGGACGGTTGATCGTCGGTGTCGGCCCAGCGAGCGGACGGCGGCGGAGATCCGTCCGACTCCACCGGCGCTGGACAGGAAGACCGCGAGAATGATCACGACGCCCTGGATCATCAGTTGCGGCTGGGACGAGATGCCGACCAGATTCATGATGTTGGTGATGATGGTGATCACGAAGGTGCCGAGCACCGCACTGATCGGGTCGCCTCGGCCGCCGGCCAGGGACGCGCCCCCGACGACCACGGCGGCGATCGCGCTCAGCTCCTCCCCCTGCCCGATCAGTGAACTTCCCTGCAGCAGCTGTGCCGCCGCCAACAGCCCTGCCAGACCGGCCAGCGCGCCGGACAGGGTGTAGGTGATCAAGAGGTCGCGGGAGACCGGCAGACCGGACAGTCGAGCGGCTTCACGGTTGCCGCCGATCGCGTACAGCCGTCGCCCGAAGGTGCTGAACCGCGCGACATAGGCTGCCACCAGGGTCACCAGGACGAAGATCGTGACAGGGTTGGGCACGCCGAGCAGGTGACCGTCATGGAAGACCGTGACAAACGCCTGATTGTCGATCGAGATGAGGTTGGTCGACTGGATGACGTAGCTCAGCCCTTCGATGGCGATCATGGTCGCCAAGGTCGCGATGAAGGGCGCTATCCGGAGCCAGACGACGGACAACCCGTTACACAACCCCACCAGCGCGCAGCCACCCAACGTGATCAGCACCGCGACGCCCGCCGGAACGCCGGCTCGCAGCAGCAGCGCTGTGACGACGGTCGACAGCGCCATCACCGATCCGACCGACAGGTCGATGCCGCCGGTCACGATCACGAAGAACTGCCCTACCGCCAGGACCGCGACGATGGCCGAGGTGGACACGACGTTGCCGACGTTGCGTGCCGTGAGGAAGTCCGGAGAGGCGATGAAGCCGACGATGATCATCGCCAGCAGCACCAACACCAGATAGCTGCGCGGGAGAAGGCGCCGTACGGTCGGCCGCACCCCACCGGCAGCTTCGGCATCTCGCCGCTCACCGGAGCTCCCTGCATTGTTCGGTTGGTCCATCTTGTTGATCTTGATTGCCATGTCTGCCTCGCATTCGTGATGTCTTCGTTGATCACCCGAAGTGCTGAATGATGGCTCGGCCGTCCGGGTCGATCTCGTCACCGGAGAGATCGGCCACAACATGGCCGCGCACCATGACGAGCACCCGGTCGCACATCAGTGCTTCGGATACTTCGGACGTGGCCAGCACGATCGCGCCACCGTCCTTGGCGAACTCGCGGAGTAGTTCGTAAATGTCTTCCTTGGCAGCGACATCGACCCCGCGGGTCGGTTCGTCGCAGATCAGGATCCGGCTCGAGCGGACCATCCACCGTGCGAGAATCGCCTTCTGTTGCGTGCCTCCGGACAACGTCTTCATCGGCTGTCCGACACCCGAGATCCGCATCCCCAGGCGGTCGGCGAACTGCGCGGCCACCCGGCGTTCCCGGCGATCATCCCGGGCTCCCGCCCGGCTGAACATGGGCAGGCTCGCCAAAGTGATGTTGGCCGCGACGCTCAGCTCAGGAATGAACCCCTGCGATTTGCGATCCTGCGGCAGGAATCCGATCCCCTCGGCGATGGCATGCCGCGGAGTGAGCAGCTTCGTCGGCCTGCCGTCGATCCGTACGCTGCCGGCGTCCCGTCGCCGCGCTCCGGCGAGGCAGCCGGCGACCTCCGACTGTCCGCTGCCGACCAGGCCGACGATGCCCAGCACCTCACCGGCCCGCAGCTCCACGCTGACGTCATCGAACTTGAGGCCTTCGCTCAGGCCGTCCGCTGTCATGATCACGCGGTCGGTCGCACCGGTGCTCAGCCGGGCGGGACGTCCGCCGGCGGCTGCCGCCAGCAGCGGCCGATCGGGGGTCGTCGAGGAGCGAGTGGCCGTCGACGCGGCGGCGCTCGACGATCGCTGCCGGTCAGCCGGCCCGACCGCTGCTTCGTCACCGCCGGAGTCCGCCCCGCCGACCATCGCTGCGACGATCTGCTCGGGCCGGCTACCCGCGATCGGGAACGATCGGACCCGCCGCCCGTCACGCAGCACCGTGACGTCATCGCAGAGCCCGAGCAGCTCGTCCATCCGGTGCGAGATGTAGATCATCGTCACGCCGTCAGCGGCCAGCCGCCGCAGCAGTGAGAACAACCGATCGACATCCGGCGGTGGCAAGGCCGAGGTCGGCTCGTCGAGCAGAACGACGTCGGCCTTGCGATGCAACGCCTTGGCCAGCTCCACACCCTGCTGTTCGGCAACGCTGAGAGTGCCCACCGGAGCACGCACATCAAGATCGAGCCCGACGCGATCGAGCGCGTCGACCGCCCGCCGGCGGGTCTCCCGCCAGTCGATGCCGACGCGCCGCCGAGGCAGGCCGTCGATCAGGATGTTCTCCGCGACCGACAAGGACGGGACCAGGCTGAGTTCCTGGTAGATGGTCTGGATGCCGGCCCGCTGTGCGTCGAGCGGACTGCCCGGGGAGACGGTCCGACCGTTGACCGCGATACTCCCGCTGTCCGGAGTCTCGGCGCCGGACAGGATCTTGACCAGGGTCGACTTGCCGGCACCGTTCTGCCCGGCCAGTGCATGGATGGTCCCGCGGCCGGCTTCAAGATCGACATCCTCGAGTGCCGGGATGCCGAGATAGGCCTTGGAGATCCGTTCTGCCCGCAGCCCGGGCGGATCCGAGCGCTGCTCGCCCGGATCCGCCCCGCGGCTGACCAGCGGCGGTTGATCAATTGACATGCTGACCACCGGCCGTGGGTCGGATGCCGAACCGTTCGGAAGGGATCGTGCTGGTTCGCATCGGCCGATCCAGCATCTGATCGACGGTCAGATAGGCCAGCGCCCAGATCGTCTCGGTCGGGTTGTACCCGTGGTAGCTCGGGAACTGGCCGCCGCCGATCACATACAGGTTGGAGCACTCGTGTGATCTGCCGAACCGGTCCACAACCGAGGTCGCCGGATCGTCCCCCATCCGATGGGTGCCGACCTCGTGCGTGGACAGATGGTAATCGGGACGGGTGGTCTCCTCCCACCAGGTCGTCAGGCCCATCTCGCGGGCGATCGCTCGCTTCTTGGTCAGCAGGAACTCGACGGCCCGGGCATCATGATCACCCCAGCCGTGCGTCATCCGCAGAGCGGGTTGCCCCCAAGGATCGGTACGTCGTGGATCAAGATCGACATACGTCTCCGTGGTGGGGATGTTCGCCGTCTGCGAATACATCGACCAGATGTGGTTGTAGTTGTCCCGCATCCAGTCCTTGAAGCCGCGCCCCCACCGAGGAGCGGTGGCGGGAATGGCGTGCGCGATCTCGATCGGCTGATAGTCACCGGGCCAGGAGATGATCGGCGCACCCCACAACACCGACGGGTCCTGGTCGTGCACCAACTCGCCGCTGAAGTCCTCGATCGAGGTCGAAGCGACCAGCGTTCCCATGTAGGGATTGGACGGCTCCTTGGTCAATCCCATGAAGAACCCGAAGGCATGGGTCATCAGGTGCTTGCCGACCTGACCGTTGCGGTTGATGTCCGAGGCGAGCAGCAGACGGGCGTTCTCCAACGCATAGCAGGCCAGCACGACGCGATCGGCCTCGACCTCGATCGACTCCCCACTGTCGTCGAAGTAGGACACCCCGGTCACCCGGTCGCCGACCGATGTGCGGTTGACCCGATAGACCCGGCAGAAGTCGCGGATCTCCAGGTTTCCGGAGGCGATCCCGGCCGGAAGCGCGGCCACATGGGTTGAGGTCTTGGCGTCGATGTGACACGGGTAACCATGGCAGAAACCGCAGTAGGTGCAGGCCGGACGTCCCTTGAAGGGTTCGGACGCGATGGCGGCGGCCGTCCGGAACGGATGGAAGCCGAGCCGGCGGCAGGCGTCCTCGAAGTCCTGGTCCGCTGCCCCACGACGCAGCGGCGGCATCGGATAGTCGCGGGCGCGTGGCGGCTCCCAGGGATTCTCGTTCAACTCCGGCCGATCGACGACGTTGCTGCCCCGGCCGGAGATTCCGAGCTCCCACTCGGCCTTGTCGTAGTACGGCTCCAGGTCGGCATAGCTGATCGGCCAGTCCACCAGCGTATGGTTCGTCGGCAACGCACCGGCGCCGAGCCGTTCCTCGATGGTGCTGCGCATCCGGAACTCGCTTTCCCGGAAACGCCAGCAGGCGCCACCCCAATGCACCGATCCGCCGCCGGTTCCCAACGAGGGCGGCAGATGGAGCGGGTTCGCCGTACCCAGGGGGCTGTCAGCCCACGGTGCCAAGGACTCGGTCCCGGCACTGTCCTGGCGCCAGGTGAGCGGGTCGGTCTTCATCGACGGGACCAGCGCACCACGAGCGTAATACCGGATCTCGTCCTGCTTCAGCCGGAAGTCCCGGGTCTCGTGTTGCGCACCCTTGTCCAAGCAGAGCACCGAAAGCCCGTCCTGGGCCAGCTCGGAGGCAACGATGGCGCCCGATGCGCCGGCGCCGACGACAATCACGTCGTACTTCTTGGGAGTCACAGTGATCACCGTTCCTTGCCCGGCCGGTCGCCACCGACCGACGATTTTTCCTGCCGTAGTTGAGAACGCAGATCAGCCAGGGTCTTGATCGGCAAGGAATGGCCGTCGAATCCGCGACCCATCTGGTCCTCGCTGTAGCCCCAGTACGCTCCCGGGAAGCCGACCAGCCGCCACCCGACCGCGCCGCGATTCCCGCCGTAGACGGGGTCGCAGAAGAAGCCCTCGATCGTGTGCTCCCGGACCACCGCAAGCAGCCGGACGATCGCCGTGGCTTCACGGCCGTCGACGCCGGCGGCGGCCTCGTGAGGATGATCGAGGAATCGGCCGATCACCTCGTCCTGTGGCTGCTCGCCGAGACCGGCGAACGGGGAACCGAACTCACGGGCGCAGAACGTGTTCAATGCCGCGATCCCCTGCCTGTACAGCAATTGAAGGTCGGAACTGAAGCCTGCGACGGTGCGGTCGATGTAGTACACGACGCCGGCTTCGATGGCGCCCGGATCGTCCGGGCTCCCCGGGATCAGGCGGCCGGTCAGCGCCTCGACCGTGCACGCCTGGTCGTCGCTGAAGTAGGTCAAACCGTCAAGATCGTCGGCAGCTACGACGTGGTCGTCCTCGGCCGACGGTGTCGGATCAGTGATCATCTCTGCTCCTTGGCACGCACATGCGTTTCACGGGGGTCGTAGTACTGGTCGGCGTTGTCCGGCGTGACGACGGTGGTGGGGATGTACTTGGTCCGGCCCGGGCAGGCTGACCGATCGCCGTTGTACGCGGCAACCGCCATCCGGATCGCGGCCACACCCTGGTCGTACGGCTGATTCGACGCCGTTGCCTGCAGCGGGCCGTCGGGCTGGCTCCGCATCTCGCCGACGGCGTTCATTCCACCGTCATAGGAGCCCTCGAGGAGCTTGTCGCCCCACAGGCCCGCCTCCTGCAGGCCACGCCGAACCCCGGCCTGCATCACGTCGCTCTCGTTGTAAACGATCTTCAGATCGGGATTGGCGGTTGCCACGTCCCGGATCGGAGCCAAAGCTTGGTCGGGCAGCCAATGGCCGTAGCGGAACGGCAGCTCGACGGTGTGCACCTTCGGGTAGTCGGCCATCACCGCGCGGTACCCCTTCAGGAAGCCCCGATAGCGCAACTCGCTGAGAACATCACCGGGGAAGCCGCCGAGCCCGACCAGCTTGATCGTCCCGGACTCCCCGTACTTGGCGATGGCCTTCTTGGCGATCTCCCGCCCGGCGAGAGCGCCGGTCGCCACCTGGTCCTCGGCGACGTAGCAGTGCAGCCCCGAGATCAGTTTCGGGTCGAGATTGGAATTGACCGCGACGACGGGAATGCCCGCCGCGTTCAGGTCCTTGATGGCGCTCGCGACTCCGAGCGGATCGTTGGCGTTCAGGACGACGACGTCGACGTTCTTGCTGATCAAGGTCCGAACATCCTGGATCTGCTGGATCGTGCTCTGGTTGGCGTCCAGCACATCCAGCTGAGCCCCCAGCCGCGACGACTCCTGCTGACCGCCGGACACCAGCGTCTTGTACCAGTCGCTGCCGGCCAAGCTGCGCTGCGACCAGCCGATCACCAGCCCTTTACCGGTGACCTTGTCGGCCGGATCGATGGCGGCCGTGGCCCCGCGGCCGCAGCCGGCGAGGATCACGATCATGATCAACACCAGCGAGACCGTCGACACTGTCCGCTTCCGACCGCTTCCGGTGTCGTGCATTCTGATCTTGCGAATCTTCACCGCGACCACCCCCTCGTGGTTGCTGAGGACATCCGGTCAGTCGGCTGCGCCGTCGGTTGCTCGGGCATCGGCAGCCGCGCCGCCGCTGCCGTCGGTCGGGTACCCGGTCGGCGGCACCAGGACCCCGCGGTCGACCAGCGTGGCGATGTTGGTTGCCCGGGTGTTCGCCTCACGTTCCAGCCAACCCTCGGTGGGCGGTTGATCACGGTACTGGTTCTTCGGGTAGATCGGACGGTCGTAGATCGCTCGATACTGCTCGGTCCGCAGATCCTTGAACTGGTTGTACAGACCGTTGGCGATCCGCGCCCGGCGCAGCGCTTCGATGTCGATCGTCGTACAGACGAAGGAGTCCCCGCTGGTCCAGCCGGTCTGCTGGGCGACGATCTGCCCACGATTGTCGACGATCATGGAACGGCCACCGAACAGATCCTGCATGCTGCCGTCGGCGCGGACCTCGGGGCCGAGATTCGGGGCCACCACGTAGGCGGAATTGAACAGGGCGTGAGCCCGGTTCTGCAGCTCCCACATGCCCGACATCACAGCCGGTTCGATCAGCGTCGGCCGGATGATGATCTCCGCGCCGTTCATCGCCAGACCGCGGGCGATCTCCGGGTAGACCCCTTCGTGACAGATCGCGATCCCGATATTGCCGATCTCGGTGCGGGCGACGGGAAAGATCGCCTCCATCACGTCGCCGTTCCCCTTCTTCTCGACGAAGTCGTCCCACACGTCGTGCGGATTCATATTGCCGAGCATCCCGCCCTCGTAGGCGTCACTGGTCGCCTTGTACCGCTTGTAGACGATCTCGCCGCGCGGGTCGATGATGAAGGCGACGTTGAAGTAGCGATCGGGGAAGTCGTCATCGCGCACCATGTACAGCTCGGCGGCGATGTAGGTGTTGAGCTCGCGGGCCTTCTTGGCCAACTCGTCGGTCTCCGGTCCGGGAATCTCCACAGCGAACTGCGCCTCCCGGGCGCGATTACCGGGAGTGTTGGCGATCATCCCCTGGATCGCCATCTCGGGTATCACCACGAGCCGGACCGGGGCACCCTCCCAGGCCCCGACCATCGCGCCGGTGTCCATGAATTCGTTGATGCGC
Organism: Microlunatus soli; assembly: GCF_900105385.1. Lineage (NCBI taxonomy): Bacteria > Bacillati > Actinomycetota > Actinomycetes > Propionibacteriales > Propionibacteriaceae > Microlunatus > Microlunatus soli. The sequence continues at coordinate 1,174,784 of NZ_LT629772.1, forward strand.
TTGACGTTCTGCAGAGCATCTGCGCGCTCGTTGACCGTGATCGTTCGGGGCGACAGCGCCACCACGACAAACGGGTCGACCATTGCAAGTCCTCCTCGAGTTGCGGGTCCAGTCAGTGTGACCGGTCACATCGCTCGTCGTCAAGGCCCCTCTGCCGCACAGAAGCTCTGGAATTGCTTAATAGCTGGGAAGTCTCACGGTAGACCGCGGCGATTCCCACCAGTCATTGTTACCGCTCTCAGCGCTCGATCCGGTACGTCCACGTCGCGCCACCGCTCGACCGCTCGGGCGTGCACCCCGTGCACCCCGATCCGGCGCCTGCCGCACCGATCGGCGCCACGGTCGCGATCAGAGCGCCAGGTGGTGTGCGATCGGGACACCGGGGCGGTACGGCAGGTGCAGATAGCTCGGAGCGTCCAGGACGGCGAAGTCCGCCCTGGCGCCGACCGCGATCCGGCCGATGTCCTGCCGGCGCAGCGATGCCGCCGAGCCCCGGGTCGCGGCCCACACCGCCTCCTCCGCCGTCATGCCCATCTCGCGTACCGCCAGCGCGATCATCAGCGGTACCGAGCTGGAATTGCAGGTGCCGGGGTTGCAGTCGGTGGCCAGGGCGACGGTGACGCCGGCATCGAGCAGCCGACGGGCATCCGGATACGGCGACCGGGTGCTGAACTCCACACCCGGCAACAAGGTCGCCACCGTGGACGACCCGGCCAGCGCGTCGATATCGACGGCGGTCAGGTAGGTGCAGTGATCAACACTGGCCGCGTCCACCTCGACCGCCAGGGCGGCTCCCGGTCCGGGGCCGAGCTGATTGCCGTGCACCCGGGGCAACAGCCCGGCGGCGATGCCCGCGCCGAGGATCGCGCGGCTCTCCTCCTCGGTGAACGCATGCGGGCTGTGCGGTTCGCAGAAGACGTCGATCCAGCGGGCGTACGGCGCACAGGCCTCCAGCATCGGTCCCCGGACCAGCTCGACATAGCCGGCGCGGTTGTCGCGAGCCTCGGGCGGCACCACGTGCCCGCCGAGGAAGGTGGTCTCGGTGCTGACCTCGCGCGCCAGCCGGAGCATCCGCCGCTCATCGTCGACCGACAGCCCGTAGCCGCTCTTGATCTCCACGGTGGTCGTGCCCTGCCGCCGGCACTCCTCGATCCGCTGCCGGAGCAGGGACCGGAGTTGATCATCGCTGGCCGCGCGGGTCGCTGCTACCGTGCTGGCGATGCCTCCGCCGTCATAGCCGGCCCCGGTCATCCGGGCGGCGAACTCGGCCGATCGATCGCCGGCGTAGACCAGGTGGGTATGGCTGTCGACGAAGCCGGGCAGCAGACAGCGGCCGGCCAGATCGATCTGCCGGTCGGCGGCCGGTGCGGCGGCCGCCGGGCCGATCCAGCTGATCCTGGGTCCCGCGTCGGCTCTCTCCGAGCCTGCCTGACCCGAATCTGCCTGACCCGAATCTGCCTGACCCGAATCTGCCTGACCCGAATCTGCTCGACCCGAACCGGACTCGTAGACCACCGCGGCGTCCGTGATCACCGACAACGGTCCGGTCGCACCCGGTGTCTCCGACTCGCAGCTGACGAGCTCGCCGATCCCGGTGATCACGGTGCTACCCGGATGCTGGTTGTCGCTGGTCATGGCTTCCTCCAGATCGGTTCGATCGCGGCCGTCAGCAATCGGCCGATGTCACCGAGCCGATGCCGATGATCTTCGACGATCACGCTGCCGGAGTTGATCACGGTGTGCACATCGGTGCCGCCGGCGGCAAAGAGCAGTTGCTCCGGGTCGCATCCCGCCGTGCGCGGCGACGTGTCGTCGACCGCCACCAGGTCGGCCCGCATCCCGACGGCGAGCTGGCCGGCGTCCGACCAGCCGATGCTGGCGTGTGCGGTGCCCGCGTCGAGCAGCTCGGTCGGGGTGAAGTTGCCGCGGCGGCCGGTCTGCAACCGTTCGTCGAGTTCCAGCCCGCGCAGTTCCTCGAAGAAGTCGATCATGGCGTGCTGATCGGTGCCGAGGCTCAGGGACGTACCGGCGTCCGCCAGTCCCCGGGTGGGGCCGATCCCGTCGGCCAGGTCCCGTTCGGTGGTCGGGCAGATGCAGGCGATGCTGCGGCTCGCCCCCAGCGCGCGGATGTCGGCCCCGGTCAGATGGGTGGCGTGCACCGCGCTCGTCCGCGGCGACAGGATGCCGGCGTCGGCGAGCAGCTGGGTCGGTGTCCGACGGTAGTGGCCCTGACTGGCTTCGTTCTCGGCAGGCTGCTCGGACAGATGGACGTGCAGCGGACCCGGGCCGGCCGCCGCATCGACGATCCCGAACTGATCGGCCGGCACCGCACGGACCGAATGGATCGCGGCACCGATCCGGGTGTTGTCGTCCTCGGTCAGATCGGCGACCCGGCCTGCCCACCGATCGGCGTCACCGTCACTGAAGCGGCGCTGGACAGCGTCCACGGGCTGATGGCCGTCGGCGTTCAGCCCACCGCTGAGATAACAGGTGTCCAGCAGGGTCAGTCGGACTCCGGCGTCGGCTGCGGCCTGCCGCAGCGCCGCGGCCATCGCGTTCGGGTCGTCGTACGGTGTCCCGTCCGGGCCGTGATGCAGGTAATGGAACTCCCCCACGGCGGTGATACCCGACAGCGCCATCTCCGCGTAGGTGGCCCGGGCCAGGGCGAGGTAGCTGTCCGGGTCCAGCCGTCCGGCGACCCGATACATGGCGGTCCGCCAGGTCCAGAAGCTGCCGCCGTGTTGATCATGGTGATGGGTCCGGCCCCGCAGCGCCCGATGGAAGGCGTGACTGTGGCAGTTGGCGAAGCCGGGCAGCACTACCCCGGGCAACCGCCGAGCCTCTGCGGCCGGCACCCCCGCACTGATCGCAGCCCAGCGACCGTCCTGCTCCTCCAGCCGGACCGAATCGGCCGGACCGTCGGGCAGGATCGCGTGTTCGGCCCAGTAGGTCGTCATCCGACCAACTCCCGTAGCACTGTCGTCAACGCCGCGACGCCGGCGTGGCAGTCGTCCAGCTCAGCGAACTCGGCCGGCGAGTGGGAGATCCCCGTGGGATTGCGGACAAACAGCATGGCCGCCGGAATCCCTGCAGTGGAAAGGATCCCCGCGTCGTGACCGGCGCCGGTGCCGAGCATCGGAGTCTGCTCCCCCAACGTCGTACGGAGCCGCTGCGCCAGCGGCTCGTCGAACACCGTCGTCGCGGTCCAGGACTCCTCTCCGACCGTGCCCCCGAGATCTTCGACGGTCCCGGTCAGGTCGGCGATCGCGGCGCGGACATCGGCCTCCACCGGCCCGCGGGCGTCCAGCCAGGCGGTGACCCGGCTCGGGATCGCGTTGACGCCGTTGGGTTCGACGTCGACCTTGCCGACGGTGGAGACGCAGCCGTGTCGTTCGGCGACCTGTCGGGCCGACTGCACCGCGGTTGCCAACGCGAGCATCGCATCGTGCCGGTCGTCGAGGCGGGTGGTGCCGGCGTGATTGGCCTCCCCCGGCAGGTCGAGTCGCCAGCGACCGTGCGGCCAGATGTCGGTGCCGACCGCAACGGAAGAGTCGAGGTCGATCAGCCCGCGGCCCTGCTCGACGTGCAGCTCGACGAAGCCGGCGACCCGGCGCAGGGTCTCGTCGTCGCGACCGACGTCACCGGGTGTACGGCCGGCCGATCGGAGGGCCTCGGCCATGCTGATCCCGTCGTTGTCGGTCAGCGCCAGCGCACGATCAGCGGTCATCGCACCGGTGATCACCCGGGACCCGGCGCAGGCGACACCGAACCGTGCGCCCTCCTCGTCGACGAGGTTGACCACCCCGATCGGCCGGGCCGGCTCGAACCCGGCTGTCCGGAGTTGATCGATCGCGGCCAGTGCACTGATCACCCCGAGCGGACCGTCGTACGCGCCACCGTCCGGCACCGAGTCCAGATGCGAGCCGGTGACGATGCCCGGCTGCGTGTCCGGGTCACCCCACCAGGCCCACTGGTTGCCGATCCGGTCCTCGACCAGCTCCAGACCTCGGAGCCGGCACTCGCCGGCGAACCATTCCCGCAGGGTCGCGTCCTCACCGGTCCAGGCGTAGCGGCGGTAGCCACCGCTGTGCCGGTCCCTCCCGATCGGCTGCAACGCGGCCCACATCGGGTCGAAGGTGTTGTTCATGATCATCCCTCCATGATCACCGAGCGAACTGTTGATCCGACGGCGGGTTGCTGGTGCGCCTGGCCCACGGATAGTAGATGACCGCAGTGAGCAGCAGGCCGACGATCCAGGAGATGTCCGCGCCACCCATCGCCTTGGTGATCGGACCGGTGTAGAGGGTCTGTGCCAGGAACGGGATCTGAGCCAGCACCCCGATGGCGTAGCTGATCAATGCGGTCGGGTTCCAGGAACCGTAGCGGCCGGAGCGGTCGAAGAGCGCCGGGAGGTCCACCCGTTCTTTGCTGACCAGGTAGTAGTCGACCAGGTTGATCGCGCTCCATGGTGTGAACACCATCAACAGCAACAGCACGAAGTTCTTGAAGTTGTCCAGGAAGTCGGCGCTGGCCACCAGCGCGATGATCACCGACACCGTCAGGAACCCGAAGACACAGGCCATCCTGATCACCGGCCGGACCCGCTCCCGGCCGGTGAAGGCGGTCACCGTGGTCAGGATGGTCATCGAGCCACCGTAGGCGTTCAGAGTGTTCACCGTCAGCTTGCCGACCAGGATCACCAGATAGATGATCATGGCGATCGCTGCCGGTCCGGCCAGGGTGCCGATGAAGCCGACCTGGCTGTCCAGGAAGGTGCTCTTGGGCACCGAGGCGATCAGCGCACCCAGTGTCATCGACCACATCGAGCCGATCACACTGCCGGCGTAGGTGGCACCGAAGGTTGTGCGCTCCGGGGTGTCGGCCGGCAGGTAGCGGGAGTAGTCGGCGACGTACGGGCCGTAGGTGAGCTGCCAGCCGGCGCCGAGCGAGATCGCCAGCAGGAAGCTGACGGCGTCGAAGTGCGGGTTGCCCAGCAGGGTCGACGGCCCGTTGTCAAGGAGGACCTTGATCGTCAGGTAGGCAAAGCCGGCGATGCCGAGCACTGTGGCGACCCGGCCGAGTGCGTGGATCCAGCGGTAGCCGAAGGCCGCGACCACAAAGGTCAACAGTCCGAAGATGACGATCCCGATCGCGGGTGCGTCGACATGCAGCAGGGCGTTGATCGCCTGCCCGGACAGCACCGTCCCGGTCGCGGCGAAGCCCAGATACATGATGATCACCAGCACCAACGGGACGCCGGCGCCGAGCACGCCGAACTGGGCGCGGCTGCTGATCATCTGCGGCAGCCCCAGCCGCGGCCCCTGCGCCGAGTGCAACGCCATCACCGCGCCACCCAGCAGGTTGCCGATCAGCAATCCGATGATCGCCCACAGGGCGTGCGCTCCGAAGACGACGGCGAGTGCGCCGTCCACCACGGCCGTCACCTGCATGTTGGCGCCGAACCAGAGCGTGAACTGGTTGAACGGCCGGCCGTGTCGTTCGTCGGCGGGGACCGGGTCGATGCTGCGGCGTTCGACGCCACCCGGCCCCGGCCGGGTCGGTAGGCCTGTTCGTCCGGGGTCGCTGTCGGCGCTGACGGTGCCCATCGGTTTCAGCCCTCCTGAAGGGGAATGCGGATCTGCTGCTCGACGGCGGTCCGCTCGGCGATCTCGTAGCCGGCGTCGACGTGCCGGATGATCCCCATCCCGGGATCGTTGGTCAACACACGTTCCAGCTTCTGTGCGGCCAGATCGGTGCCGTCGGCGAGGCTGACCTGACCGGCGTGGATCGAGCGTCCGATGCCGACCCCGCCGCCGTGATGGATCGACACCCAGTCGGCACCGGAGGCGGTGTTGATCATGGCGTTCAGCAGTGGCCAGTCGGCGATCGCGTCCGAGCCGTCGATCATGCCTTCGGTCTCCCGGTAGGGTGAGGCGACCGAACCGGTGTCCAGGTGATCGCGACCGATCACGATCGGTGCACTGATCTCGCCGGACCGGACCAGGTCGTTGAACGCCAGCCCGGCCTTGTCTCGCTCGCCCTGTCCGAGCCAGCAGATCCGGGCCGGCAAGCCCTGGAACGCGATGCGTTCCTGTGCTCCCTTGATCCAGGTGTGCAGTCGCTTGTTGTCCGGGAACAGGTCGAGCACCGCGCGATCGGTGGCGGCGATGTCCTGCGGATCTCCCGACAGGGCGGCCCAGCGGAACGGTCCCTTGCCCGCACAGAACAGTGGCCGGATGTAGGCAGGGACGAAGCCGGGGAAGGCGAAGGCCCGTTCGTAGCCGCCCTTGCGGGCCTCGTCCCGGATCGAGTTGCCATAGTCGAACACTTCAGCACCCGCGTCACCGAATTCGACCATTGCCTGCACCTGCTTGGCCATCGAGGCCCGGGCCCGATCGGTGAACTCCTCCGGCTTGGCCTCGGCGTAGTCCCGCCAGTCGTCGAGATCGACATCCTCGGGCAGGTAGGACAGCGGATCGTGCGCGCTGGTCTGATCGGTGACGATGTCGATCGCAACGCCACGGCGCAGCAGCTCGGGGAAGATCGTCGCTGCGTTCCCGACGACGCCGACCGACCAGCCGCGCTTCTCCTGTTTGGCTTTCAGTGCCTTGGCGATGCCGTCATCAAGATCATCGGCGACCTCGTCGAGGTAGCGGTGCTCGACCCGGCGACGCAGCCGGGATTCGTCGACGTCGATGATCAAGCAGGCACCATCGTTCAGGGTGACCGCCAGCGGCTGCGCGCCGCCCATCCCTCCGCAGCCACCGGTCAAGGTCAGAGTACCGGCCAAGGTGCCGCCGAATCGCTTCTCTGCAACGGCGGCGAAGGTCTCGTAGGTGCCCTGCACGATCCCCTGAGTGCCGATGTAGATCCACGATCCGGCCGTCATCTGCCCGTACATGGTCAGGCCGAGCTTCTCCAGCCGCCGGAACTCGGGCCAGTTGGCCCAGTCCCCGACCAGGTTGGAGTTGGCGATCAGCACTCGCGGTGCCCACTCGTGGGTACGCATCACACCGACCGGACGCCCGGACTGCACGAGCATGGTCTCGTCCGGTTCCAGGGTCGTCAGGGTCCGGACCATCGCGTCAAAGGATCGCCAGTCCCGGGCCGCGCGACCGGTGCCGCCGTAGACCACCAGGTCCTCGGGTCGCTCGGCGACCTCGGGGTCGAGGTTGTTCTGCAGCATTCGCAGCGGAGCCTCGGTGCTCCAGGACTTCGCCGTCAGCCGGGTCCCGCGTGGTGCGCGGACCGTCCGTGCGCCCTCCATGATCATTTCCTCTCGTCCGTCATTCCAACGTGTCCGACCGATCCTGGACTCACCAGATCCTGAGCCTGCCGAAGGACCGTCACTTCAGCTGCCCGGTGATCGACTCCGCCGCGGCAACCACGGCACCTGAGTCGACCAGGCCGACCGCGTCCTCGATCTCCGGCGCCAGGAACCGATCCGGTCCGGGACCGGAGATCGTCCGGCGCAACTCGGCGACCACGGCAGCGGTGGCCGGCGCGGGGTCCAAGGGCGCCCGCAGGTCCAGTGCTCGGGCGGCCGTCACCAATTCGATCGCCAGCACCCTGCCCAACCCGTCGACGGCTCGGCGCAGCTTCCGGGCACCGGACCACCCCATCGAGACGTGGTCCTCCTGCATCGCGCTGCTCGGGATCGAGTCGACCGATGCCGGTTGCGCCAATCGCTTCAGCTCCGAGACGATGCCGGCCTGGGTGTACTGCGCGATCATCTGGCCGGAATCGACGCCCGGATCATCGGCCAGGAATGGTGGCAGCCCGTTGTTGCGGGCCTTGTCCAGGAACCGGTCGGTGCGCCGCTCGCTGATGCTGGCGACGTCGGCGGCCACGATCGCCAAGAAGTCCAACACGTAAGCGACCGGCGCGCCGTGGAAGTTGCCGTTGGACTCGACTCGGCCGTCGAGGGTGACGACCGGGTTGTCGATCGCGGAAGCCAACTCTCGATCCGCGACGGTCGCCGCATGGTCGACAGTGTCCCGGGCGGCCCCGTTGACCTGCGGGGTGCAGCGCAGCGAGTAGGCGTCCTGGACCCGGGTGCACGCCTCGGGATCGCGATGCGACTCACGGATCGGGCTGCCGGCCATCACCGTACGCAGGTTGGCCGCGCTCAGCGCCTGACCCGGATGCGGTCGCAGTGCGGCAAGATCATCGGCAAATACGTCATCGGTGCCGAGCAGTGCTTCGACGCTCATCGCCGCGGTGATGTCGGCCGTGGTCAACAGCCGGCGCAGGTCGGTGATCGCCAAGATCAACATGCCCAGCATGCCGTCGGTACCGTTGATCAGCGCCAGCCCTTCCTTCTCGGCCAGCGCGACCGGCTCGATGCCGTGCCGCCGCAGGGCCGTCGCCCCGTCGACGAGCTCGCCGTCGGCGTCACGGGCCCGCCCCTCCCCGGTGATCACCAGCGCACAATGCGCCAGCGGCGCCAGATCGCCGGAACAACCGAGCGAGCCGTACTCATGGACGACGGGGGTGATGCCTGCGTTGAGCACCGCTGCATAGGTCTCGGCGACGACGGGGCGGACCCCGGTGCGCCCGGTGGTGAGGGTGGACAGCCGGAGCAACATCATCGCCCGGACGACCTCGCGTTCCACCTCGGGACCCGAGCCGGCTGCATGGGAGCGGATCAGGCTGCGCTGCAGTTGCGCCCGCCGTTCGGTCGGGATGTGCCGGGTTGCCAGGGCGCCGAATCCGGTCGAGACGCCGTAGTGCGGGATCGTGTCGACGGCGAGGTTCTCGACGACCGCGCGGCTCTCTTCCATTGCCCGCCGGGCGTCGGCGCCGATGCTGATCGCCGCACCGTGCCGTGCGACGGCGACGACCTCGGCGAAGGTCACCGGACCGACGCCGACCTCGACGCCGCTGCGATCCTCGGCGCTGTCACGTGGCTGAAGTCCCATGGCGGTATTACAGCCCGACCCGAGCGACCGGCGGGAGGGGCGTCACGGCATAGTTGTCTCAAATACGAGACAACCCTGGGTCGGGAGACGATGCCGAGATGACGAACGCCGCGGCCGCAGCCCATGCCTTGGCGGTGCTGCGCCTGTTGGCCCAACACGCCGAGCCGCTGCCGGCGGCGATGATCGCCCGCGAGCTCGAACTGCCCCGCTCGTCGACCTATCACCTGCTGCGGGTGCTGCGCGATGCCGGCTTCGTCAGCCATCTCGGTGACGACAGGCGGTGGGGACTCGGGATCGGTGCGTACGAGTTGGGTTCGGCCTACTCGCGGCAGGCGCCACTGCAGCGGATCGCCCGACCGGTCGTTCGTGGCCTGGTCGACAGCACCGCGCACACCGCCCATCTGGTGATCCTGCACGGCAACGACGTGCTCTACGTGATCGAGGAACGGGCACCCGGCCGGGCGTCGTTGGTGACCGACGTCGGGGTCCGGCTGCCGGCCCAGCTGACAGCTTCGGGGCTGGCCGTGCTGGCAGCACTGCCCGCCCGACAGGTCCGCGCGCTGTACAGCTCGCCCGACGACTTCGTCGTCCGGCGTGGTGGGGGTCCGCAGAGCCTGTCGGCGTTGCGTTCGGAGCTGTCCGAGGTCCGCCGCCGCGGTCATGCGACCGAGCAGGGCAGGGTGACTCCCGGGTTGTCGTCGATCGGTGCGGCCGTGCTGGACCACACCGATCATCCGGTTGCCGGGATCGCGGTCACCTATCCGTACGGGGCGCTGACCGTCGGTGAACAGGACGCGATGATCACGGCCGTCAGGACGGCGGCGATCGAGCTGAGCAGACGACTCGGACGCCGGGACGACTCGTAACGACCCGATAACGAACGCGATCACCCCACCGTCGGAGCCGTTATCGTCCGTCTCGGCCCGCCGTCGACCGAGAGACCGCCGATCGCCCGATGCCTGGAGCTGAAGATGCTCGACCGCGATCCGTGCGCCGAGGTCCGACCGCCGCGCCGAACCAGCGACCCCGTGCGGACTACCTGCCGCCGAACGAGACGAGGATGATCGATGACCGAACAGCTGCTGAACCGACGCAGGTTGTTGATCAACACCGGCTTCGCTGCAGCGGGAGGAGCGGTCCTCGGCACCGGCGCAGTCTCCACGTTGCCGGTCGCCGTCGCGTACGGGCAGCCGAGGGCGACGTCGCCGATCTCGGTGGCCTATGTCGAGGTGAACAACCATCATCTGCGCCAGGTCGCCGACTATGCGTTGGCGACGACGGGCGCACCGGTGTTCGACCTGGGAATCATCTTCGCCGCCAACATCAACTACGACGGCGAGCGGGCCTACCTGTTCTGCAATCCGCAGGTGCAGGCGACGCTGGACAACGCAACAACCGAGATCAAGCCCCTGCAGGACAAGGGGATCAAGGTGCTGCTCTCGGTGCTCGGCAATCATCAGGGCGCCGGCTTCGCCAATTTCCCCGACCGGGCATCGGCCGCCGCGTTCGCCGACCAGTTGGCCGCGATCGTCGAGCAGTACGGTCTGGACGGGATCGATTTCGACGACGAGTACGCCGAGTACGGCGTCGGCGGCACGGGTCAGCCGAACGACTTCTCCTTCGTCTACCTGGTCTCGGCGCTGCGCGAGAGGTTGCCGGACAAGATCATCACCTTGTACTACATCGGGCCGTCGTCGACCCGCTTGTCCTTCGACGGCGTGAACGTCGGTGACCTGATCGACTACAGCTGGAATCCGTACTACGGCAGTTGGCTGGTGCCGGACGTGCCCGGGCTCTCGCCGGCCGAACTCGGCCCGGCAGCGGTCGCCATCGCCGACACGGACACCACGACGGCAGCCGCGCTCGCCCGCCGCACGCTGAACGAAGGGTACGGCGTCTATCTGACCTACAACCTGCCCGACACCGACGTCCATGACTATCTGTCGACCTTCACCCAACCGCTCTACGGCAGTGACGCCAACTACCTGGGCTGAGCCTGGATCCGCCGATTTCCGGCTACTGCGCGACCCCATCCGGGCACATCGGCGGCGTTGCCGCCGCCTCAACGGTCAACCAGACCGCCCTCTCGGCGGCGCCTTGCCGATGCACCCGCCTGGTGCCGCTCGCTACACCGCAAATCGGTGGATCCAGGCTGAGCTGTCAGCCGAGAAGGCAGCGGACCGATCAGTCGTCGGGGCCGATGTCGCGAACGAGCCGCCGATTGATCTTCTCCAGAACGGTCGCCCGGGGCGTGTTCGGCTGGACCCGGATCGCATCCTCGTCGGCAGCCGGCGGCTCGAAGGATCCCAGGTGATCGGCCAGCACCTCATCGGTGAGGTCGCCGCGGGTGGGAGTGGCGCGATTGGCCGCCAGCCGTTCCATGATCACCGGTATTGGCGTGTCGACGTACACGAGGGCGAGGCTGGACCGTGACGACGTTGCCAGTTCTCGCCAGCCGTCGCGCAGGAACCGCGGCGAACTGGTGTCATCGACGATCACGGTGTGGCCGGAGTCGAGCGCATCCCCGACTCTGTGTCGAGCGATCTCGTTGGTGTGTGCCCATTCCTCGAGCGGGATCCCATCGCCGCCCCACAGCCCGCGCTCGGCATTGATCTCATCCAGGGACACGACCACTCCCGGCAATGCGTCGGCCAGCCATGCCGCCGTCCTGCTCTTTCCGGAGAACGAGCGTCCACAGAGCACGATCAGGCGTCGGTTCATTGATCATGGTCCTTCACACGTCGTCCGCCGCCGTTGTCGTCCTGCTGGAACTCGGTGATGATCTCGGTCAGCACCCGTTCGAACGGTGCCACCGGTTCGTCATCCTCGACCGCCGCTGCCAAGCTCGCCAGCGTCTTCCACAGAGCCCAGCCTCGGCCCCGCGCCCAGGTGTCGTCGTCGACCCCGAGCCCTCCGCGGAAGCGTTCCCGACCCGCTGCCGACAGCAGCGTCCAGGCGATTGCCAGATCGCAGGCCGGGTCACCGACGCCGCAGGTCCCGAAGTCGATCACGGCGCTCAGGGATCCGTTGTCCACCAGGAGATTCCCGGCGGCGACATCGCCGTGGAACCAGACCTCTCGTCGATCCCAGCCGGCCGTCAGGGCACGCTGCCAGACCCGGCGGACCATCTCCACCGTTGCCGGATCACCGAGCACGTCGAGCCCGTCGGCGACCTGCGGCGCATAGGTCTCCAGGGTGCCACCACGGAACCAGTTGTGGACACCGGGTCCCGGTCCGTCAGTCGGGTCGATCCGCTGCAGACCGCGGAGGAATTCGGCCAGCGAAGCCCCGAACTCGCCCATGTCGCCGATCGTGTCACTCCCGGCCGTCACGCCCGGGATCCAGCGATAGACCGACCAGTCGAACGGATAGTCATGCCCGGGACGCCCCAACGCGATCGGCGTCGAGATCGGCAACGGCAGCTGCGCGGCGAGCACCGGGAGCCACCGATGTTCCTTGGCCACGGCGAGCGCGTAGGCAGCGGCGCTCGGCAGCCGCACCGACAACCGGTCACCGAGATGAAAGGTCCAGTTGTCCCAGCCACCGTTGGCCACCGGTCTGACCGGCAGGTCGCGCCACTGGGGGAACTGGTCGTCGATCAAACGCCGGACCAGATCGGAGCGGACCGGGATCCGGGTCGGAACCGGACCAAGATCGGCAACGTCCTCGGTCATCTCCGCCCCTCTCGCGGCAGCACGAGAGCCACCTCGGATGTGACCGGTGTCCTCATCACCTGCTCATGATGACGGCAGCACCGGGGCCTGTCACCCGGATAATCGGTCGGTCGCCGTGCCGCTCGGCACAACCTCAGCCACGGTGGGGTCCGCGCGCGTCGAGCACCGACTTGGCGATCCTGGCCAGCGTCACCTGCCCCTTCGCCCGGAAAGGGTGCAGCGGATCCGGGGCGACCGATCCGGTCGGTCCCCCGAGTTCGGTATGAGCCAACGCGCTCATGATCGTGTACGCGTCCTGCTGGGAGAACCCGTACTCCTCGGTCATGATCGCGAAGAGGTCGGCATAGGCGTTGATGATCGAGTCCTGCACCGGGTCCCCGAGGCCGACACAGACGAGTTCATCGCCGGTGTCGACCCGTGGGGCGCGCAGGCCGAGCCCGGGGACAAGATCAACACTGACCGTTGCGCGGCCGGCGATCTCGATCGCGACGAACGAGGACTCCCCCCGACTCATCACCGCATGCAGGTCACCGATCGCCAGCAGCGCCCCGGGCACCTCGACCGGCAGATACACGGTCGATCCCGGCCGGGCGTCGGTGAGGTCCATGTTGCCGCCGGTCGGATAGCTCGGCATCACCGTCGACATCTCACCGCTCGCCGGTGCGACACCGATGCATCCGATCATCGGAGCGGCCGGGCAACTGATGCCTTCGGCGAGCTCGACGACGCCGTCGCGGACCGGTACCCGCCGGACGTACCAGTCCTCACCCATGACGTCGGCCAGCGCGCCGGCGCCAGGGATGTAGACCGACCATCCTTGGTCGACCATCTCGATGTCGTGGATCGTCACCGCCAAGGCGTCACCCGGCTCGGCACCCTGCACGTACACCGGGCCGGTCACCGGATTGATGGTGGCGGTGAGTTTCGACAGATCGCGCAACTCCTCCATCTGGGCGTAGGCGGCGTCGTCGGTCTCGAAGGTGATCAACTCACCCGTACCGGGTTGCATCCGCAGGACCGGTTCGGCATCGGGCGCGTAGCCGGCTCGGGACCGCTCCTTGGTGATCAACTGGGTCATCGTCCGTCACTCCTTGTCCTGTGCTGCACCATCTGGATCCTGTGCTGCAACATTTGCGCTGTGTTCGGGGAGGATGCCGATACCGCGACGGCTGTAGTAGACCAGCACCAGGAGCCCGATGATCAACCAGACGATTCCGCCGATCTTCGCCGCCGGTTCAGCATTCCACAACACGAAGCCGATGATGCAGAACCCGATGATCGGCACCACCCAATGCAGCACGACATTCGCCGACCGTCTCCGGACGCCGAAGTAGATGATCACCGACAGATGCAACAGCAGGAACGAGGTGAGCGCGCCGAAGTTGACCAAGCTGCTGATCAGACCGATCTGACCGACGAAGAACAACCCCAGCACCAGGGTGATCGCCCCGACCAGCAGGATCGCCCGCTCCGGCACCTTGTTCTTGGCGTTGATGTGGGCGAGGAATCGCGGCAACTGTCCGTCCCGGCTCATCGAGAACAGCAGCCGCGAGGTCGCGCTCTGCGCGGCGACGGCGTTGGCGATACCGACGGCCAGCGCGTTCATGGCCAGGAACGCCACCTGCCAACCGTGACTGGAGACTCTCGCGACGATGTCGAAGAACGCGTTGCCTGCCTTGTCCTCGGGAAACGAGGTGGTGTCAGGGATCAGCATCCCGGCCAGCCAGGTCTGGGAGATGAAGAAGGTCGCCACCAGGAACAGTCCGAGGATCATGGCGATGCCGGCGGAGCGGTGCCCGCCCTTGCTCTCCTCCGACAGGGTGGCGATGCCGTCGAAACCGAGGAAGGACAACACAGCGATCGACAGCGCCGTGCCGACCAGCGGCAAGCTGAACTGGTCCGGATTGAACACCGGCTTCGTGGTGAACGTCGCGCCGTCCAGCCCGTGGGCGATCGCGACCACGGCCATGATCACGAAGATCACGATGAAGATCAGCTCCGCCGCCAGGAAGAGCCGGTTGACGACGGCGGTGAACGAGATCCCGATGTAGTTGATCAGCGTGTTGATCACCAGGAAGACCACGATCCAGACGAACTTCGGCAGCACCGGGAAAATGCCCGACATCGACTCCGCGGCGAAAACGTAGAGCAGTGTCGGGACCAACAGGTAGTCCAGCAGGATCGTCCAACCGGCAATGAAACCGAGCTTGGGATGGATACCGCGGCCGACGTAGGAGTAGACCGAACCCGCGATCGGGAACGCCCGCGACATCTGAGCGTACGACAGCGCGGTGAAGATCATCGCGACCAGACCGATGATGTAGACCAACGGGACCATGCCCTTGGCCTCGTTGAACACCGTGCCGTAGATCGCCCAGGGCGCGATCGGCACCATGAAGACCAGGCCGTAGATCAGCAGATCGACGGTGGACAATCTCCGGTTGAGCTCCTGTTTGTACCCGAACTCGGCAAGATCACCCGAGCCCGCGGATTGCTGGTCTGCCATGAAGATCCCTTCTGCAGCAGTGAGAGCGCCCGTCAGTTGTTCGGCGGAGTCAGTTGTTCGGCGGAGTCAGTCGTTCGGCCGAGTCAGTCCTGATCAACCGAGTCAGTCATGTTCGGCCAGGAAGCCACCGACCACGTCGAGGAACTCCTCCGGTTGCTCCACGTGGGGCATGTGGCTGGAGTCGGCGAAGACATGCGAGCGTGACCCGGGGATGTTGTCCAGGAACGGCTGCCAGACGTACGGCAACGCCTCATCGTGCGCGCCGGCGACGACCAGGGTCGGCACCGTGATCTCGCCGACCCGATCGACGATGTCCCAGTCCCGCAATGAACCGATCACGTGGAACTCCGACGGACCGTTCATCGTGTGATAGACCGTCGGTTCGGCCTCGATCTGGTCGAAGGAGTCGGTGACCTCGGGCGGGTTGGGTACCACCCGGCAGACGTGCCGGTCGTAGAACACCTTCATCGCCGCGGCATAGTCCGGATCGTCGGTGCTGCCGGCCGCCTCGTGCCGCTGCAGGGTCTGCTGCACCTCAGCGGGAAGTTGATCACGCAGCTCGTTGGCCGCCTGCAACCACAGCGGCATCGAAGCCGGCGAATCGCAGATCGTCAGGCTTTGGATCCCGGAGGCGTCGTCGAGCACCACCTCGGGCGCCAGCATGCCGCCCCAGGACTGACCGAGCAGATGGAATCGATCACCGATACCCAGCTGATCAACAACGGTGCGCAACTCCTCGACGAACAGCTCAACGGTCCAGAAGTCGGCCGGCGCGTCCGGACGGTGGGTGCTCTCACCGCAGCCGAGCTGGTCATAGTGCACGACGACGCGCCCAGCACGCGCCAGATTGGCCATCGCCAGCGTGTAGTTGTGCGCCGCACCGGGACCTCCGTGCAGGATCACCAACGGCGCTCGGCCCGATGCCGACCGGCGATCTCCGGTGACGCGGTACCAGGTCTGCCCGCCGCGGAAGGCGACGGTCCCGGTCTCGGTCGCATCCGGGAACCGCGAGTCACGCGTCTGGACCATGCAACACCACTCCCATCGACCGGCACGCAGGGATCGGAGGTCACCCCGAGCCGAATTGGTCTCACTCTAATACCTTTTCGTCTTCGGGCGCCAGGAATGATCGTTACGGCGCTGCTACGGCTCATAGACTCCCGCCATGCCCGCCGGCCCTGATGATCAGATCGCGACCGACGACCGAACTGCCGTCGGCCACCACGCAACGGTCTCACGGACGAAGTCGACCTCGCTAGCCGACCGGCTCGTGACGGCGATCGCTATCGCGACCTACTCCCCCGGTGAACGGCTCCCGCCCGAGCGGGAACTGGCCCTGTCGTTGGGCGTCAGTCGGGTGACCTTGCGCGAGGCGCTGCGGCAGGTGGCCGACCTCGGCCTGATCGAGAGCCGGCGCGGACGGGGTGGCGGCACCTTCGTCGCGACCACCGCCTGGGAGGACGTCGCCCCCGAGGTTGCTCGCCGCACCCTGGAGGTGGAGATCCCTCGGTTGCTCGACCTGTTCGACTATCGCTGCCTGGTGGAGGGCATGATCGCGCGAGCCGCGGCCGAACGCCGTACCGCCGACGACATCACCAAGATCAGGAGTGCGTTGGAGGAGTTCCGGCACGCCGCCGGCATGATCGACGCCCGATCGGCGGACCGCCGATTGCACGGACTGATCTGTGCTGCGGCCCGCAACCCTCATCTGACCTCACTGAGTGCCAGGCTGACCGCTGAGGCAACGCTGGGTTTCGGGGCAGAACCGTACGATCCGGAGTTCCTCACCGCCGCCCTCGAACAACACACCGACCTCGTCGGTCATGTCATCCGCGGCGAGGCCGACGCCGCCGGCCGCGCGGCGCAGGCCCACTTCACCCTCACCCTGGAGACGATGCGCGCCGGGCTCCGCCGTGCCTCGGAGCGGGTCGCCCCGCCGAGTCCTCCCTCCCCAATCCGCTGACCCGTCAGTTTCTCCCCGACACGCGCGGCGTGTCGGGGAGAAACTGACGGGTCAGCGGATGTGTGGGGGCGGGTGCCTCAGAGCGCGGGACCCGAACTCTCCCGAACGATCAGGGACGGTTCCAACATGATCTTGGTCCCGG
This sequence comes from Microlunatus soli, assembly GCF_900105385.1. Taxonomy (NCBI): domain Bacteria; kingdom Bacillati; phylum Actinomycetota; class Actinomycetes; order Propionibacteriales; family Propionibacteriaceae; genus Microlunatus; species Microlunatus soli. The sequence goes on from NZ_LT629772.1 coordinate 1,191,990, forward strand.
ACGCCGCGATCTCACCGGCGGCCACCTCGGACAACAATTCGGTGAGCGTTCTGCGGCCGAGTTCGTAGAAGTCGTAGTGCACGGTGGTCAACGACGGTGTCAGGAACGCCGATTCGGCGATGTCGTCGAAGCCGACCACGCTCACCTGGTCGGGCACGGCGATCCCGAGCTCGCTCAGCGCCCGCAGCGCACCGATCGCCATCAGGTCGTTCGCCACGAACAGCGCGGTCGCCTCGCCGCCGGCGGCTGCAGCCCGGGCCAGCTCGTAACCCGACTCCGGCGACCAGTCGCCGACCGAGACGCCCAGCGGCTCGAGACCGGCCGCCGCCAGAGTGGCTTCCCAGCCCTGCCGGCGTTCCAGGGCCTCCAGCCGGTCTTCGGGTCCCCCGATGTGATGCATCGCGGTGTGTCCGAGGTCGATCAGATGCTGGGTGGCCAGCTCCGCACCGCGGACCTGGTCGACGGCCACTACCGGGGTCCGACCACGGATCCCTTCCATCGCGACCATCGGCGTGTCCATGGCCGTTACCATCGAGTCGTCGAGCCCGCTGTGCGGAGCGTTGACCACGATGCCGGCGACTGCCTGACTCTGCAGATAGTCCACGGCATCCGCGATCGACTCCGGTGTGAGTTCGGGCAGGATCGACATCGTCACCGCGTACCCGAGGGCGCGCGCGTCTTGCTCGATGCCGGCCAGCGCAGAGGTCGGCCCGTCGACGGCTCCTTCCATGGTGATCACACCGATACTGCGCGCCCGGCCGCTGCTCAGGGTCTTGGCCGCCAGGTTGGGGCGGTAGTTCAGCGTCGTGGCGGCCGTCACCACCCGCGCCCGGGTCTCCTTGCTGACCGCGCCGCTGCTGTTGAGCACTCGGGACACGGTCATCGTGGAGACACCGGCCAGCCGCGCGACATCGTCGAGGCTCACCGACTGGGGTGATCTCGGTCGGGGTTTGCGGATACGGTCGGTCACAGGTCAGTCATCTCCCGAGCGCAGCCTAATGGTCGACTCGGCCGACGGCCCGGACGACGTCGACGACGGTGTGCGCGCGGACCTGATCCGACTCGTCGACGAGCCACAGCCGCAGCCGTGCGGTGCTCGAACCGGTGGGCATCGTCGACCGCACCATCGTCGGATCGGACACCCGGTAGGGATCGACGACGACGTCGACCTTCTGCTCGGCCGCGGTGTCAGCTCCGTTCCCAGGCTGCGACCAGGCCGCCGCCAGCGTCCCGCGGATCCTCGATCGTCCGTGGTGCGACAGCCGGACCGGAACGGTGACCTCACCGTTGGTGCTGATCACGTCGATGCCCGGCGCGATCGGGTCGAGATCGGTGATGATCACGGTCTCGGCATGGACGTCGGAGGAGGTCAGACCGAGATCGTCCTTGACCGACCGGTCGAAGGTCAGCACCCCGGCGAACTCGTGCTCGACGTCGTACAACTCGGTGTAGACGTAGCCGTTGTTGTCGGCCTGCCGGCGTAGCTCCTGGGTCTGCCACCGCATCGCCCAGGCGCGATCGACCGCGGTCCGACCAGTGCCGTACTCGCTGTTGATCACGGGCAGTCCGCGGGCATCCCCCCGGTCGGCCATCAGGTACTTGCGTTCCACGTGACTGCCGAGATCGACATCGAAGCCAGGCGCGGCTCCGGTGTACAGGTCAGAGATCGCGTTCCGCCAGTCCGTCGGGGAGTCGGAGTAGACGTGCCAGTCGGCCAGATCGGTGGCGACGTGTGACCAGCCGGAGCAATCCACCACCGGACGGGAGTCGTCCAGTTCCTTGATCAACCGGTATCCGTCGGCGAGCACTCGCTGCTTGACCGGGTTGTCGACCACATCCCAGTCCAGACCCCACTCCTCGTTGTACAGCCCCCAGATCACAATGCACGGATGGTTACCGTCCCGCGCGACCATCGGCGCGATCTGATCGGCGAAGGCGACAGTAGCTGGGGAGCTGTAGCGGCTCGTGCTGGCCGGCTCCTCCCACACCAGCATCCCGATCCGGTCGGCATGATGCAGCCAGCGCGGGTCCTCCAGCTTGAGGTGTTTGCGGACCAGGTTGAAGCCGAGCCGTCTGGCATGATCAAGATCGGCGGTCAACGCGGCACCGTCCGGCGCCGTCCAACCGTACCTGGGCCAATACCCCTGGTCCAGCACGCCGCGGAGGAAGATCCTTTCTCCGTTGAGGAAGAGATGTCGCCCGCGGGTCTCGATGGTCCGGATGCCGGTCGTCACGATCACCCGGTCGATCACCTGGTCACCGTCGCGGACCTCGACGGCGATCTCGTAGAGATGGGGGTCGGCCGGCGACCACGGGCGCGGCTCATCGACCGCAACAGCCAGGGTCGTGAGCTTGTCGAAGGACCGGAACTCCTTCGAGGATCCGGCCTTACGTGGGCCGCGGGTTTCCAGCCCTTCGACCAGCTCAGGGCTCGGGTCGTCGAGCACGTCCACGGCGATGGTCGACGCGGGATCCGGTTCGGGTCCCGCCACCCGGATGGTCGCGTCCCAACCGTCCAATGTGCTGCGCGGACGCAGTTCGACGGCAGCCAGATGACGTTCCGGACGGAGCTCCCACCAGACGCTCTGCCAGATCCCGCTGCACGGGCTGAATGAGCAACTGTCGTAGGGATCCAGCGGGATCGATCGCTGCTTGCCGTGCGGGATGGCGCCCTTGTCCCGCGGGTTGCGGACCCGGACACACAGCTCGATCCGGTCACCGGCGAACTCGGTGAGATCGACTTCGAACGGGACCTGGCCGCCGGTGTGCCGGTGCTGTCGGAGGCCGTCGACGAAGATCGTGGTCTCGTGCTGGACGGCACCGAAGTGCACGATCAGCCGGTGCCCGTCCGCCGGCGTCGGAGCCGTCCAGCGCAACCGGTACCAGCCGACCTCGAGCCAGCGGGCTGCGACTCCGGATGCCTCGGTGTCCCAGCCGTACGGGACCATGATCATCTCCGGCCAGCACGTCGGCGGCGTCGTCTCGGCGCTGCGGGCGAACTCCCAGCTGCCGTCGAGCAGTCCCCACTCGGTGTCGCGACGGAAGTCCGGGCGCGGATAGTCGTCAGTCACGATCGATCCTCCCAGCCACGATCATCACGGGTGGCGATCACCGACCAGCTGCGGGCGGGCAGAGTTGCCATCACTGCGCCGTCGGCAGCGACGGCGTCGAGGCTGCCTGGCCCGGCCGTCTCCGGGTCGCCGGCGGCGAGCCGCTGAGGTGTGGCGATGACCGTTCGGGCTTCCATGATCAATTGGTCGGGTCGGTCGACGACGCCGATCTCGACCGGCAGCGGCTCGCCGGTCCGGTTCACCAGGAAGATCGCGTTCTGATCGCCTTCCCGGCATGCGGCCACCGCCAACCCCGGAACGTCACCATGCTGGGGACTGCTGAGCGTCGGCCCGTCGACGCTACTCACCAGAGAACATCCCCGTGCCAGCCGGGCGGTCTGCGCCAGCGGATGGAAGATCGTCTGCCGGAGCACCGATCCGTCGGCTCGGGTCAGGATCGGCGCGCTGACGTTGACCAGCAGCGACAGACAGGCCACCCGTACCCGGTCGGAATGGTTCAGCAGGCTGATCAACAGATCGCCGACCACGACCGCGTCCAGCGTCTGGTAGCGATCCTCGCCGAGCGGCGGTCGGACCGCGATCTCGTCGTCGCGTCGGGTCGCCGTGTCGTCCGGCGTCGTCGTCCAGACGTTCCACTCGTCGAAGGCGATCGCCAACCTCTTGCTCGATCGGTGCCGCGCGACCACCGCATCGGCGGTCGCGGTGAGTTCCTCGATGTAGCGGCTCATCACCTCTCCCGAAGCCAGGTAGTCGGCGTCGGACTGGCGACCGTCGTAGTAGGCGTGGATCGACAGATAGTCCACCAGATCATGGGTGTGTTCCAGGACCGTCTGCTCCCACTGTCCGTAGCTCGCCATCTCCCGGTTCGAACTTCCGCAGACGGTCAGCTCGATCGACGGATCCACCATTCGCATCGCCCGGCCGGCCGCGGCCGCTCGGCGGCCGTACTCCTCGGCGGTGGTGTGTCCGATCTGCCACGGCCCGTCCATCTCGTTGCCCAGGCACCACAACCCGACGTCGTACGGGTCCGCCCGGCCGTGTTTGCGGCGCAGGTCGGCATACCGGGTCGGCGACGTGGCGTTGCAGTACTCCACCAGGGCGGCCGCCTCGGCCGCCCCACGGGTACCGAGATTGACCGCCATCATCGGCGTCAGCCGCCGGCCCTCGGCCCACTGCAGGAACTCGTCGGTGCCGACCTGGTTGGTCTCCACCGACCGCCACGCCAGGTCGAGGGTCGTCGGGCGGAGCTCGCGCGGCCCGACGCCGTCCTCCCAGCGATACCCGGAGACGAAGTTGCCGCCCGGGTAGCGGACCAGACCGATCCCGAGTTCGCCGATCAGCTCTGCGACGTCCTCGCGGAACCCTGACTGATCGGCCCGCGGATGATCGGGCTGGTAGATCCCGCCGTACACACAGCGACCCATGTGCTCGACGAACGATCCGAACAGTCGCCGGTCGATCGTGCCGCGGTCGAACTCGGTGCACAAGCGGATCCGGGCAGCAGGGGGTGGTGGCACGTCAGGACTCCTCGTCGGTCGGATGGTCAACGGGCACTTCCGGCCAGCAGGCCGGCAATGAAGTGCCGCTGCAGCAGGATGAAGATGATCACGGTCGGGATGGTGGCGAAGGCGCTCGCGGCCATCAGCTGGCCCCAGAGGTCGGCGCTGCTGACCGACATCTGCGAGCCGCTGACGTTGGTGGCCAAGCCGGCGAGCAGCACGGCGAGCGTCTGTTTCTGCTCGGAGTTGATGGCGACGATCGGCCACACCAGATCGTTGTAGATGTTGAACAGGCTGAGCACCGCCAAGGCCGCCAACCCGGGCCGGATGACGGGCACGATCACCGCGTAGAAGGTGCGCAGTACACCGGCACCGTCGATCTTCGCCGCATCGATCAGCTCGTCGGGGACGTCGCTGATCACCTGCCGCATCCAGAACACGCTGAACGCGTCGATCGCTCCGGGCAGGATCAGCGCCTTGAACGAATTCACCCAGCCGAGCTCCCCCATCTGCACCAACAACGGGATGATCAACACCAGAGTCGGCAACATCAGGGTCATCATCACGAAGGCGAACAGCTGTCGCTTGAACGGGAAGTCGAACTTGGCGAATCCGTACCCGGCGAGCGGGCAGAAGATCATCGTGATCGCCCCCTTGATGGCCACCACGACTGTGGTGTTGCCGAGCGCTCTGATGATCGGGACGTTGGACAGCATCCCCTCCCAGTTGCGCAGGGTGAAGTCGCGCGGGTCGAAGCCGAGCGGATCGTTCAGAATGCTCGCGCCGGGGCGCAGCGAGTTGACGATCATCCACCAGAGCGGGAAGCAGAAGGCCAGACAGACCGCCACGATCACCAGCGCGGCGGCCGTCCGGCGGAGCGCGATGCCCAGCGGGTGTCGGCGCGGTCCGGCGAAGGACGAGACAGTTGCGACCATGATCAGTCCTCCGCTCTGAGTAGTCGGACCGAGATCAGCGACAGCAGCAGCACCAAGATCACCAACAGGAAGGAGTTGGCGGCGCCGGTGCCGAGATCGGAGGCACCGATGTGGTTGTACAGATAGAGACCTGAGGTCTGCGAACTCGTGTACGGGCCACCCTTGGTGAGCACGTACGGCTCGACGAACATCTGCGAGATACCAAGCGTCGATACCACGACGAAGAACGCCGTCGCCCGACGCACCAGCGGCACCGTGATGGAGAAGAAGGTCCGGAACGGCCCGGCGCCGTCGATCGCCGACGCCTCGTACACTTCTCGCGGGATCTGTTGTACCGCAGCCAGCATCACGATCAGCGCGAAGCCGCTGCTCTTCCAGAGCACGAACAGAGCGATCGTCGGTTTGGACCAGAAGATCGTCGTCAGCCAGCCGATCTTCGGCAGGCCGATCGCCGACAGGATGAAGTTGGTGACACCGAAGTTGGTGTCGAAGAGCAGGATGAAGGCCTGCGCCATCGCCGCCACCGGAGTCACGTACGGCAGGATCGTCACCGTCCGCAGCACCTTCGCATACCACCGACCGGATCGGGTCAGCGCTGCGGCGACCGCGATCGCGACGACCGTCTGGACCGGGACCACCAGCAACCACATCACGCCTGAGTTGAGCAGCGACCCCCAGAAGTCGACGTTGCCGAGCAGGTAGCGGTAGTTGTCCAGCCCGATCCAGTGCAGCGTGCCCGAGCCGTGCCAATCGGTGAAGCTCAGCTGGAGCGCGAAGATCAACGGATAGCCGCCGAAGGCGGCGAACAGGAGGAAGAAGGGAAGCACCAACAGATAGCCGACCCACCACTGTCGCGGCAATCGTCGACGTCGCGGCGGCTCACTTGCGTGATCACCGTCCGGCAACCCTGTCCTGGTCTGCTCGATCGTGCTCATCGTTGCCGATCGACGAGGTTCTTCTGGATCTGGTCCGAAGACTTGGAGATCACGTCGTCCACGCTCATCGATCCGTCGATCATCTTCTGCATGTTGACGCCGAGGTAGTTCGCTGCCTGGTTGAACCACGGCGGGATGCGGTAACCGGCAGGAATCGCCAGCGCAGCCTTGGTGTCCACCGACCACAGGTCCTGATTGCCCAGTTGCTCGACGGGCTTGAAGAGTGCGGGTCCGTTCAGTGCTGCCTTGACCGAAGGCAGCGAGGTGTTCAACCCGTTCGGGTAGGTCTTGTTCGGCCCGTACACGGTGCTGTAGCCCTTCTTGTTGTAGAGGGCGAACTCGTAGAACAACCAGGCCAGCTCCGGGTTCTTCGCCTTCAGCGGGATCACGAACGAGCTACCGCCCATCACCCCGGACCGCGCGCCGCCCTCGGTCCAGGCCGGCAACTCGGCGACCCGCCACTTGCCGACGGAGGTCTTGAGCCCGGACTGTGGCAGGAAGATGAACCAGATCGCCCACGGCACCAGGGAGATCGTGCCGTTGTCGAGCATCGCGATGTTGCTCGTGCTGGCGAACTTCGTCCGGGCACCGAGCCCCTGTTCGGCGACCTGCCGGATCCAGGTGAGGGCGTTGCGGAACGCAGGTGTGTCGATGGTGAGGTTGTCCTGCTTGTCGATCAGCCCGCTGCCCTGCTGCTGGTTGATCAACATCATCAGCCACTGCAGGCCGAGGTTGGCGTCCTGCTCCAGCGGGATGGGCTTGGCCTTGGCGTTCTTGGACTTGATCTTGTCCGCGGCGTCCAGCAGCGCGTCGTAGCTGATCAGCGTCGCCGGGTCGACACCGGCCTTGTCCAGGATGTCGGTGCGGTAGTACAGCAGTCCCGGATCGGTGTCCCAGGGGATCCCGACCAACTTGTTGTCGAAGGTGTTGACGTCCAGCTTGAACTGCACCGTGTCAGCACGATGCGGTTTCATCAGGGACGTCAGGTCATAGAGGTGATCGGCCTGCGCGCCGATGTTGACGTCCTCGTAGAAGGAACCGTCCGGCACCGCAGTGCCACTGATCAAGGTCGGCGGCAGCTTGGTGTCGATGTCCAGACCGACCATCTTCACCGAGACGTCGGGATACACCTTGTTGAACGCCGGCACGACCGTGCGGAATACCTTGAGCAGGTCGTCGTCGCGCATCCACAAGGTGATCGAGCCCTTGGCCGTCGCACTGGGCTTGGGCGCCAACTTCTGCTCCGGCTGCGACGACCCCGGCATGCAGGCCGCCAGGCCGGAGCCGGCGAGACCCGCACCACCCAGCAGCGCCGCCGCCCGGAGCGCGGATCGTCGGTCGAAGCGGGCAGTCGACGACTGCATCGGGTCTGTCCTGGTCATCGTTGACCTCCTGGTGCCGAGATCGCGCGAATGTTAGCGCTAACTATCAGGTGTTAGCGCTAACAGTATGCCTCCGCTCAGAGCTTGGCAAGGGGACGAAGGTCCCGGCCAAATCCGCCGACCCGTCAGTTTCTCCCCGACACGCGCGGAATGTCGGGGAGAAACTGACGGGTCAGCGGTGGAGGACGCGGCGGGCCAGGACGTTGCCCAGGAGTTGAGCGCCTTGGACGATCACGATGATGATCACCACGGTGAGCAGTGTGACGGCCCAGTTGAGCTGCTGGTAGCCATAGGTGATGGCGAAGTCGCCGAGCCCGCCGCCACCGATGTAACCGGCCATCGCGGACATGTCGACGATCCCGATGAACATGAAGGTGTAACCCAGGATCAACGGGGCCAGCGCCTCCGGGACCACCACGGTGAGCAGGATGCGGAGCCGACCCGCCCCCATCGAACGAGCGGCCTCGACCACGCCGGGATCGACGGCGACCAGATTCTGCTCAACGATCCGACCGATGGCGACCGCGGCCATCACCGACATCGGGAAGATCGCCGCCTTGGTGCCGATCGTGGTCCCGACGGCGAGCATCGTCAGCGGGCCGATCGCGGTGATGAAGATGATGAACGGGATCGGCCGGATCAGGTTGACCAACACGTTCAGGATGTTGAAGATGATCTTGTTCTGCGCCAGATTGCCCGGTCGGGTCGCATACAGCGCGGTGCCGATGATCAGCCCGCCGATGCCTCCGGCGAACAAGGTGATCACGACCATCAGCACGGTCTGCCGGAACGCGATCCCGAGCTGTGGGAGCAGAGCTGAGATGTCCACGATCACACTCCCCCTTCCGGCCACTCGGTGACCTCGGTGATCTCTGCGAGCGAGGCGATCGTCGATCGGATCGCGTCGGGTTCACCGGTCAGTTCGAAGGTCAGTGACCCGAACGGCCGGTCACCGATCTCGGAGATGCCGCCGTAGATCACCGCGCTGTGTACGCGCTGATCCCGGAGTCGGTCGAAGATCGCGGTCCGCTGGTCAACCAGCTCGACAGTGATGATCGTCCCGGCATGATCGCCGCGCAGCCGTGAGATCACGTCCGCGTCCGGACGATCATGCAACACCGTCTGGACGAACCGCCGGGTCGCGGTCGACTGCGGACGAGCGAAGACGTCGAAGACCGGCCCCCGTTCCACGATCCGTCCCTGCTCCATCACCACCACCCGATCACAGATCGAGCGGACCACCTCCATCTCGTGAGTGACCACCACGACGGTGGTCCCGAGATCGCGATTGACCCGGCGCAACAGCGCCAGCACGTCGGCTGTCGTCTCCGGATCGAGCGCACTGGTGGCCTCGTCGGCCAACAGCAGCTTGGGACCGGTGGCCAGCGCCCGGGCGATCCCGACTCGCTGCTTCTGGCCACCGGACAGCTGGTTCGGGTAGGCCGACGCCCGATCCGCGAGACCGACGAAGTCCAACATCTCCGCCACCCGGGCCGCACGTTCGGCCCGACCGAGACCGGCCAGCTTCAACGGGTAGGCAACATTGCCGGCGACGGTCCGGGAGGCGAACAGGTTGAACTGCTGGAAGATCATCCCGACCTCGCTGCGCACCCGGCCCAGCTCCCGCTCGGTCAAGCGACCAAGATCAACGCCGTCCAGCAGCACCCGGCCGCTGGATGGGCGTTCCAGGGCGTTGATCAAGCGCACCAAGGTCGACTTGCCGGCCCCGGAATAGCCGATCACTCCGGTGATCTCGCCAGCGTTGATGTCCAGATCGACATCATCGACCGCACGGACCACCGACGGCCGGCGGAACTCCTTGCTGACGCCGACCAGGCTCACCAGGGCGGCCATCAGTTGGCAGCCTTGATGTCGTCCTCGATTCCGTTCAGTGTCTTCTGCAGATCGGCGGTGGAGTTGGTCTTGAAGGTGCCCCCGGCGCCGAGGTCCTTCTTGACCGCGGCAACCACGGCCGGGTCATGGTAGAGCTCGGCCAGCTTCTTGTAGGTCGGGTTGTCCTTGTCCTCGGCGCGCGCGACGAAGATGTTGATGTAGGGCTTGAACTCGTCGGCGTTCACGTTGTCCTTGTAGATGATCTTGTCCTCGCCGAGCTTGGCGGCAGTGGCGTAGTTGTTGTTCACGATCGCGGCGTCGACGCTCCCCAGGTTGGCCGCGGTCTGGCTGGCGTCCACCGGCACCACCTTGATCTTGGCGCCCGGCTGCACGTCGGCCGGGGTGGACAGCGAGTTGCCGCCGTCCTTCAGGGTGATCAGCTTCGCGGCCTGCAGGACGAGCAGCGCACGGGCCTGGTTGGTGGGGTCGTTGGGGATCGCGACCTTGCCGCCGGCCGGGATCTCGGCGGTGCTGGCGTGCTTGGTCGAATACAGCGGCAGCGGGTAGAGCGCCGTCGCGCCGATCGGCGTCAGGTCCTGCTTGGCCTTCACGTTGTATTCGGCCAGGTACTGCAGGTGCTGGAACTCGTTCAGGTCCAACTGCTTCTGGGTCAGCGCCGGGTTCGGCTGGTTGTAGTCGGAGAAGTTGACGAGCTCGACCTCGATGCCGGCCTCGGACGCCTTCTGCTTGTAGGTCTGCCAGTACGGCTCGGCCGCATCGGCGACACCGATCTTGACGTGCTTGTCGTCTCCTCCGGAGGCACCGGAGTCCGTGCCGCAGGCGGCTGCCAGCAGCAGGGCGGTCGCGGCGACGACGGCGCCGAGCAACCGCGGCAGTCGGCGTACCAGGTCTGGACGGGACATGATGGATTCCTTTCTGTGTCCACGCGGGCGGATCGGCGCACGCGCAGGCCCGGCTCCGCACGCTGTCGATGCGCGGTCCGGATGGGGAGGGGTGTGGGTGTTCGCAGGCTCAGACGTCGGGTCAGCGACAACAGGCCACGGCATGCCGCAGAGCGCGGCAGCCGGGCATTCGGAGCTGGTGCGGAATCACCCCACCACGGTACGAGCCCGGTCACAGAAAGCCAGCGAAGCGTCCGGATAGCGGTACCCATGACCATATTCTGGACATGCCGGAGGTCCCAGTAGCGTTGTCCTCATGATCGTCGCCTTCAGCATCTCCCCCGCCGCACCGGACGAGAACGGATCGGTGTCGGCCGCCGTCGCCGAGGTCGTCCGGATCGTCCGCGAGTCCGGCCTGCCCAACGAGACCAACGCCATGTTCACCAACATCGAGGGCGAGTGGGACGAGGTGATGGCCGTGGTCAAACGGGCCGTCGACGTGCTCGCCGCTGAGTCGCCGCGGGTCAGTCTGGTCCTGAAGGCCGACATCCGCCCCGGGTACACCGGCCAGTTGACCGCCAAGGTCGAGCGGGTCGAGCAGCATCTGCAGGGCGGTCGATCAGCGGCCGAATGACGCTGCGGTGACGTAGGGTTCTGCCTGATCGAGCACCGATCCGGTGCCAGACACGGCAGAGCGAGGAGTCGCCTACGGTGGCAGCAACCGGTTGGTATCCCGATCCCGGAGGAGCGACGGGGCGTTACCGCTATTGGGATGGCAGCAGGTGGTCCGCTGAGACCACCGATGATCCGACCGCCCCACCGCCGACCGCGTCCTACGGCTCGGCGACGGCTTCCTCGACGGGTCCGACGGACCCCTCGAGCCGGCCCTCCGCACTCGTTGGGCAGCGGCAGAAGAGCCGCACCGGCATCGTGGTCGGCGCCCTGGTGGTGCTGGTGGTGTTGATCTTGGCCGTGGTGTTCACCGTCCGAGCGGTGACCGATCGGCGCGACCGGGTGCTGATGGATCCGGATCCACCACAGTCCAGTGTCAGCGGCTGGGACGACTCGAGCCCGCTGCCGACCGAGACACCGACCCCGACGCAGAGCGCCGAGCCGTCCGACAGCGCCAGTCCACAGGGCCTGGAGTCCTGCCCGGACGGTGATCCGAGCCGTCGCCAGAACCATCCGGCCGACGACAAACGCACCTATGGCGGTGACCTGTCGTTTCCCAAACCGGCGGGCTATGACGACAACGCCGCCTACACCCATTCGATGACCTGGGCCTACGACACCGACGGTGTCTACACCAGCACCGAGCCGGCCTGGGCGTCGTTGCTGGCGGTCGGCTACATCACGTCGGCCGACGGCTTCAAGACCACCAAGCAGAGCGCCGACGGCATGATGCAGTGCATCGCTTCGTCGGGCTACTACAGCCAATTCACCGGCCGCAAGGACGTGTTCTCCAAGAAGGTCACCGTCGACGGCCATCCAGGCTGGGCACTGCGATCAGAGATCCGAGTGGACAATCCCGACCTGAGCGTCGAAGGCGACGTCGCCGAGGTGATCGTGGTGGACACCGGTACGGCCGGACAGCTGTCCTTCTTCGGTGGCTTCGTGCCGATCGGCGACCAGCCGCGGATCCGGACGCTGGACGACACCATCGCCGGCCTGCAGGTCGGCTGAACGATGGCAGCGGCGGGCTGGTATCCCGACCCGGACGGCACCCCGGGACGCTTCCGTTACTGGGACGGCAACCAGTGGTCCGCGGCGACGAGCAACACTCCCCAGGCGCCGCCGCCGGGCCCCACCGGGCCATCGGCGCAGCGCCGACAGCGCGGCAGGGCCGGCCTGCTGATCGGTGGATTGGCGGTGCTGATCGTCGGGGCGATCGTGGCCGCGCTGATCGTGCGCGCCCTCGATGATCATCACGACACCGTGCTCGACGACCCTGATCCACCGCCATCGACGGCCAGCGGCTGGGACGACTCCAGTCCGCTGCCGACCGCCACTCCCACACCGACACCGTCGAAGAGCGCGCGGTCTCCGAGCCCGCGCAGCAATCCGAAGGTGGCCTGCGCGGTCGGTGCTCCGACCGAGCGGGCGAAGCACCCCGACAACGGCCGGGTGTACGGCGGTGAGTTGTCGATGCCGTCGCCGGACAGCAGTTGGAATCACACCAACCGGGACGCCATCGGATTGTCCTTCGCCTACGATGTCGGCCTGGTCGACAAGATCGTCGAGGCGAATTGGTACGAGTCCATCGCGGTCGGTGAGGTCCGCACCGAGGATGGATTCACCGGCCCCGAACAGGCGGCCGAGGCGATCACCCAGTGCATCGCGTCGTCGACCTTCTATCGTGGTTTCCAGGGACGGCACGACGTCTACAGCAAGCGGCACGATGTCGACGGCGAGCCGGGCTGGGCGGTGCGCACCGAGATCCGGGTGGACGATGCCGGCGACGACCTCGAAGGTGATGTCTCCGAGGCGATCGTGGTGGACACCGGTGAGCAGGGCACACTGTCCTTCTTCTGGGGTTGCGTGCCGATCGACGACACCGCCCGACTCGAACAACTGGAGGCCGTGATGCACGACCTCCGTGTCTCCTGAGGGGCGAATCGACGTGGCAGCGACGGGCTGGTATCCCGATCCGGACGGCACGCCGGGACGCTATCGCTACTGGGACGGCCGCCAGTGGTCGGCCGAGACGACCGACAACCCGAGCATCGGCAGCCCGACCGGTGGCGGTCCGATCGGCAGCTCCTCCACCGCACAACCTGCGTCCGGCGCCGGCCGGCAGGCAGCGCGCCGCGGCCGGACCGGGCTGATCCTGGCCGCCCTCGCCGTTCTGCTGGTCGTCGTCGTGATCGCCACCCTGGTGATCCGTTCGCTGGGTGATCAACGTCCCGGCGCACTCGGCGATCCTGACCCGCCGGAATCCAGCGTCAGCGGTTGGGACGACTCCAGTCCGTTGCCGACCGCGTCGCCGCCGCCGACCGGCGACAGCACGGGGCCGACCAGTGCCGTCGCCTGCGCGGCAGGTGCGCCGGGCAGTCGCAATCCGCACCCGTCCGACGGCCGGCTGCACGGCGGCCGACTGTCACTCGAACAGCCCGGCAGTCCGTGGCGACGCGACGACCGTTATGCCTCCGGACTCAGCTACGCCTACGACGTCAGCGGCGCCAGCGAACAGGTCGAGCCGAGCTGGTTCGCCATGGTCGCGGTCGGTGAACTCCACGCCGACGACGGTTTCCGCCGGCCGAAGCAGGCTGCCGACGGGGTGCTGCAGTGCATCGCCTCGTCGTTCTACTACGAGTACTTCACCGGCAGGAAGGATCTGTCCAGTAAGCGATTCGCCCTGGACGGCCATTCCGGCTGGTCGATCCGCAGCGAGATCCGTGTCGACGACCCCGCTGTGCAGGCCGCCGGCGACGTGGTCGAGGTGATCGTGCTGGACACCGGGGACGCCGACCGGCTGTCGCTGTTCGCCGGCTTCGTCCCGATCGGTGATGCCGCACGGATCTCCCAGCTGGATGAGGTGATCAGCGGGTTGCGGGTGGATTGACAACCGCTCCGCACCCGTGCCGCGGCCGCCGCCGGGTTGGTGGCTTCGGTTAGGTTCTGAACTGAGGTGGAAGGAGGTCGATGGCGTTGGCCGGCTGGTATCCGGACCCCGGTGGCAAACCCGGGAGATACCGCTACTGGGACGGTGAGTCCTGGTCGGAGGTGATGACCGACGACCCCGCCGACCCGCCGCCCGGCGCGGGGACCGGGCGGCGACCGACCCCCGATGCCGACCATCACCATCCGGGCCGGACGATCGGGATCGCCGTCCTGGTGCTCGTCATCGTCGTCGTCAGCGCGGTGCTGATCGTCCGCCGCACCGACAACGCGAGCAGCATCGGCGCCCCGGGAGCCGGCGCGAGCGGCTGGGACGACTCCAGTCCGCTGCCGTCGTCGCCGGCGGGCGGCTCGCCGTCGACATCGGGCTCGAGCGGCCCACCCCGTACGGCGGTGAACTGTCCGGCGGGGCGTCCCGACGAGCTGTCGTTGCACCCTAATGACGGCCGGATCCACGGCGGCCGGCTGTCGATGGCACCGATCGACGGTTACTCCGATCCCGAGCCGGAATACATGCTGAGCTGGATGTGGGACACCGAAGGTGTCAGTCAAGTGACCGAACCGGGCTGGCAGTCGATCTTCGCGGTCGGCGAGATCCAGCGCTCCGACGGCTTCGACAGCCTGCGCGACGCCGCACGGTCCTCCCTCGACTGTGCGAAGCGGACCGGCTGGTACCTGCATCTGGCCGGCTCCAAGAACATCCGCGACGAGGCGACCAAGGTCGACGGCCGCGACGCCTGGATCGTCACCGCCGAGATCCGCGACGACAGTCCGCGGGTCAGGGTGGACGGCGACCAGCTCACCTTCGTCGTGGTGGACGACGGCCGCGACGGTGCCTATTCGGTGTGGTGCGGGATGGTCCCGTTGGGCGACCGAACCCGCTTGGCCCTCAGCCAGCGGGTGTTGTCCGGTCTGAAGGTGCGCGGCTGACGACCGCCGACGGGTGGTGCCGCCCATGTTGCCGGTAGGCCGTGGTGATCATCGGACTCGACCGACCGATCGGGTAGCTTGGCCGCCATGGCCGAGCCGGGCTGGTATCCAGATCCCGAGGGCGCTCCCGGCCGTTTCCGCTTCTGGGACGGCCAACGGTGGGCGGCCGAGTCTGTCGACTCACGCCCCGACCGGGCTCGAGGTTCGGCGCGGTTCATCGCACTTCTCGGTGCCGGACTCGCACTCGTCGTCGTGATCGTGATCATCACCGTGATCATGGTCCGACCCGATCGATCGGCAACGCCGGACACCAACCCGCCCGGGTCCTCGGCCAGCGGCTGGGACGATTCCCACCCGACCTCCTCGGCTTCACCGTCGCCGTCGCCGTCGCCGACTGCATCGCCATCACCGACGGCGAGCCGAGCTCCTTCCAGTCGGGCCGCGACGATCCCCCGACCCGCCGGCAACTGTCCGGCCGGCGAACCGGAGCAATCGGTCAAACATCCCCGCGACGGCCGCGTGCACGGCGGCCAGCTCTCCTTCGATCCGGTGTCCGGGCACGGATTCGGCAAGCCCCGGAGCGATGATCATTACGGCTGGTGGTACGACGAACACGCACAGATCGCTCGAAGCACCGCCGGCGCCGGCACCGGCCGTGCCGCGCGCTTGGCTGTCGGTTCGTTGGCGATCCGCGACGGCTACCGTTCGGCCCATCAGGCGGCCCGATCGGCCCTGCGCTGCGTGATCGGCTCCGCGGAGTATCAGCACTACACAGGTCAGGATCTGATCCGCAGCAGGAAGCGGACCGTCGACGGTCAACAGGGCTGGGAGATGATCACCGACGTCGGCGTCCGGCCGGTCGGCGACGGCGCAACCGGTGACCGGATCCGACTGCTGGTGGTGGACGCCGGGGCACCGGGATCGTTCTCGATCTTCGTCGGCGTCTCCCCGCTCGGCGACAGCCGACGGACCAAGATCGTCAACGCGACCGTCGCCGACCTGCGGATCGGGTATTGATCACCGTCGCCGACTGACGGTGGATCAGTTGTCAGTTTCCGGCTGCCGGATCAGAGCGGTGGACAACATAACCCGCCGACGGTCGCGGGACTCGTCACCTTCCGGCTCGACGAGATAGGGGGCCAGCAGCTCGGCCATCGCCTCCTGGAGTTGCGGCAGGTCGTCGTCGGACAGGTACAGCATCGTGTGGCCGAAGCCGAGAATTCCTCGGTCTCCGTGCTCGTCGGGTTCGGCCGCCCGTTCGAAGCTCTCGCTGATGGTTCGCAGAAAGACCAGGAAGGTGGACCGCAATTGCGCGGTGTCCATCGCCACCAGTTCCTTCTCGTCGGCATGGGCCAACCGATCACCCAGCGCGTAGCTCCGTTCGACCGTTCCGCGCACCGGGCGTTCATCGACGACGGCCAGGAAACCCTGCTGCACCATCGCCGCAACGTGTCGGTAGAGCGTTGCCTGAGCGACGTCGGGCAGCGCCTCGGCCAGCTGCTTGGTGGTCAATGTCCGGCCGCCCAACGCGATGATCACCCGGAGCCGCACCGGATGCCCGATCAGCCGGGCGACGTCGCTGTCCGCGGTCATCGCCCCTCCCTTCGATTTATGTTCTCACTCTGATAATGTTATCGCCACGAGACCAATCGTAACGTTCGTCAGGAGTGATGATGCCCGCAATCGAACTCGACCGGCACCGGCTGATGGTGCGTTTCACCGGATGGGAATCCCTGATGGTCCGCCGCCAGACCCTGGAGGTGCCGATCGGAAGCATTGATCGTGTCGAGGTATTGCCCGATTGGACATCGGAATCACTCGGCTTGCGGGTCGGCCTGGTGATCTCCGGCTGGTACAAACTCGGCACCTTCACCCACCCCTCAGGCACGCGCCGACTGGTAGCCATGAAGCGAGGGCTCCCCGTGCTGAGACTCGGCCTGACGGGCCCAGCCGATGCCGCACCGCGCTTCGACGAGCTGCTGCTCAGCACCCAGCGCGCCTCGGAGATCGCCAGCACGATCACGTCGGCGCGGGCGGCGTACCGATGACCACGCCCCGCCATCCAGCGATGCCGATCGAGGTCAACGGCCTGTCCAAGCAGTACGGGGCGGTCGCCGCCGTCCGGGACGTGCACTTCACTGCCCACCCCGGACGGGTCACCGGCTTCCTCGGACCCAATGGTGCGGGCAAATCGACCACCCTGCGGATGATCCTCGGATTGGTCCGCCCCGACTCCGGATCGGCCACCGTCGGGGGCTCCCCCTTCCGCGACCTGCCGACCCCGACCCGGATCGTCGGCGCCACGCTCGACCTCGCAGCGGCGCATCCGGCAATGACTGCGCGCACACAGCTGCGGATCCAGTCCGACCTCGGCGGCCATCCGCGCGACCGTATTGACGACGTGCTGACGATCACCGGACTCCATCGAGCGGCCGATCGACGGACTCGCGGCTTCTCCACCGGGATGCACCGCCGACTCGCACTCGCCACCGCTTTGCTCGGCGATCCTGCCGTGTTGATCTTGGACGAGCCGTCCGCCGGGCTCGACCCGGCCGGGGTCGCTTGGCTGCGGCAACTCGTTGTCGACCATGCAGCTGCGGGCGGCACGGTGTTGATCTCCAGCCACCAGCTGGCCGAGCTCGAGCTCAGCATCGACGACTTGGTGGTGATCAACGACGGACAGATCGTCTGGTCGGGGAGTCGACCCGATTTCGTCGACGGCCACCCGGACCTGGAGACGGCATTCCTCACTCGGACCATGACCACGGAGGCAGCGCGATGACCACCAGTACGACGCAGCGACCGACAGCCTCGGACGTGACCGTCACCACCGGCCGCGGGCTCCGGCGGGCGATCCGCGGCGAACTCAGCCGATTGTTCGGCACCAGGATGCCGCTGATCGCCATCATCCTCGCCGCACTCAGCGGGCTCGTTCCCACCGGAGCTCTGGTGCTCGGCGGCCCCGGCACTGCACAGCCTCCGATGCCCGACATCGATTCCGCGGCCGGCGTCAGCACCGCACTCGGCCTGGCCGGTGTCTCGTTGTTCGTGCCGGCGCTGATCGGCACCATCGCAGTCACCAGCGAGTACCGTCACCGCACCATCGGCGCCACCTTCCTGGCCGTCCCGCGCCGCGGCCAGGTACTCCTGGCCAAGCTGCTCTGTTATGCGGGATTCGGCCTGACCTACGGTCTGATCGTCGTGGTCGCTGCGGCCATCGGCCTGTACGGTGCGGCGGCACTCCGCGGGATGCCGATCGGCATGCCGATCGCCGTCGTTGTGACACTGCTGTTGCGGATCGCCGTCACAGCAGCGATCTACATGATCATCGGGGTCGCGATCGGCGCATTGGCCCGCCATCAGTTGGCGGCCGTCGGGATCGTGCTCGGCTATTTCTACTTCTTGGAGTACCTGTTGATGATCATTCCCGGTGTGAACGCGATCTACCCGTTCCTGCCGGGCGGGGCCGCTGCCGCACTCACCCAGTTCACCTTCATCACCGACAGCGTCGGTGCCACCGGGACGCTGTCGGCTCCGGGCCTGTTACCGCCGGTCGCCGCTGCCGCAGTTCTGATCGGGTACGCCGCCGTTGCCAGCTGCGTGGCGGTCCTGCTGCCGCTACGCCGCGACCTTCGCTGATCGCATCACCCTGGCTGCGGTGATCGCCGCCGTCAGGGTGGACGGTCCCGGCAGCCCGGGCCTGCCGCCGACGGTCGACCACGAGACGTCGGTGTGCCGGCAACACCCCTCAGGCGGCATTTCTCGACGTGTCGGCACGCCCTGATGCGTCATGATCATCCTCTGTTCACGGTGCTCAGCCTCAGACAGCAGCGAGCCGTCGACCCAGGAAGTCCTTGATCCGCATCGCCACCTCGTCGAGCGCGCTCTCCAGCAGGAAATGTCCGCCGGCCAGCAGTGTGATCTCCGGGTCGACAGCGTCCCGCCGGAAGGCCTCAGCGCCGGCAGCGGCGAAGATCGGATCGCCTTTGCCCCAGACCGCCAACACCGGGACCGCGGTGTCGGCCAGGCAGCGATGCAAGGCCGGGTACTGCGGTGGATTGCTGGCGTAGTCGGGGAACAGAGTCCTGACCGGCCGTCAAGGTCTCGATCTGCTTGCGGGTGTCAGTCGCGGACGAGCTCGAACACCGGGATCTGCCGATCGGTGCGCCGTTCATACAGGGAGAAATTCGGCCAGACGGCGCGCAGCCGTTGCCAGCCGGCGTGTCGTTCGTCGCCACCGAGCTCGGAGACAACAACGGCGATCCGGCGGCCATGATCAACGACGGCGGCCCGGTCGACAGCGCGCAGGTTGAAGACCCATTGGGGTGTCCGCGGTCCGCCGAAGTACGAACCGGCGATCAGCCAGCCGGACCCGGTCGGCGCCGCCAGCAACCGGGTGACACGCCGAACACCCGAGCGGCGCCCGGTGGTCAACAGCGTGACATTGGGCAGACCGGCGATGTCGAGCAAACCGCAGCGTTGGCCGGTGACGGTCTGGACGGCATTGTCACAACGCACGATCAGCGGCAGCAGCCGCGGCATCCAGGGCACCGAGCCGATCTTGATCGCCAATCGGGTGCGCCACCGCATGCCCCCAGTGTCCCAGCAATGCGAACGCCCGCCCCGATGTATCGGGGCGGGCGTTCACGTCGCATCGGCGACGCCGTACTACGGGTTGTTCGGAACTACGGGTCGTTCGGAACTACGGAGCGTTGGGAGCCGGAGCCGACGGCGCTGCGCCGGCCTGGACCTTCTCGGCGATGGCGTCGCCGACGCCCTTGTCCACGTTGCGCCAGTACTCGAAGACCCGCTGCTTGACCTCGTCCCGGACACCGGTGCCGTCGAGGGTGGAGGCGACGGTCTCGACCAGGCGGCCGCGCTCGGCCTCGTCCATCACCTCGCGCACCAGGGTGCCGGGCTGACCGAAGTCGTCGTCCTCGGCGTGCAGCGAGTAGGCGGCACGGACGAAGTCACCGTCGGCGGACCAGTTGGAACCGGCGAACAGGTCCTCCTTGGCCTCCGGACCGCCGACACTGTTCGGGAAGTAGACCGGCTGACCGACATTGAAGTCGTAGCGCATCGCGCCGTCGAAGTCGTAGCTGTTGACCTCGACCTTCGGCTTGTTGACCGGCAGCTGCAGGTAGTTCGGCCCGATCCGGTAGCGATGCGTGTCGGAGTAGGCGAACACCCGGCCGAGCAGCATCTTGTCCGGGCTGAAACCGACACCCGGCACGATCGACGACGGCTCGAACGCCGCCTGCTCGATCTGGGCGAAGAAGTTCTCCGGGTTGCGGTCCAGCACCAACCGGCCGACCTTGATCAACGGGTAGTCGCTGTGCGGCCAGATCTTGGTCAGATCGAACGGGTTGAACCGGTAGTCGGCTGCGTCGTCGAACGGCATCATCTGGACATGCAGATTCCAGATCGGAGCCTCGCCGTTCTTGATCGCGTTGAAGAGATCACGACGGTGCGCGTCCGGATCCTGCGCACCGAGGGCAGCGGCTTCCTCGTTGGTCAGGTTGACGACGCCCTGCTCGGAGATGAAGTGGTACTTGACCCAGAACCGTTCGCCGGCGGCGTTCACCCACAGGTAGGTGTGCGAGCCGTAACCGTTCTCGGTCCGGTAGCTGGCCGGGATGCCGCGATCACCCATCAGGTAGGTGACCTGATGCGCCGACTCCGGCTGCAGGGTCCAGAAATCCCAGCGCATGTCCCAGTCCTGCAGTCCGGTGTCCGGCAACCGCTTCTGGGAACGGATGAAGTGCGGGAACTTGATCGCGTCCCGGATGAAGAAGATCGGCGTGTTGTTGCCGACCAGGTCGTAGTTTCCTTCGCTGGTGTAGAACTTCAGCGCGAAACCGCGCGGGTCACGGGCGAGGTCGGAGGAGCCCTGCTCGCCGGCGACGGTGGAGAACCGGGCCAGCGCCTCGGAGCGTGCCCCCTTCTGGAACAGCGCCGCCTTGGTGTACTGGCTGACGTCCTCGGTGGCCTCGAAGAAGCCGAACGCACCCGAGCCCTTGGCGTGCACGTTGCGCTCCGGGACCCGCTCCCGGTTGAAGTGCGCCATCTGATTGACGAAGTGGTAATCGTGCAGCAGGATCGGGCCGTCCGGTCCGACCGTCAGCGAGTTGTTGTCGCTCGGCGCCGGAGCGCCGCTGTCGGTAGTGGAGAACTTCGTTTCGGTCATCGCTGTCTCGCTCTTCCTCTCGCTGGTGCTGTCTGATGAAGTCGTCGCGGCCGGGCCGCTGAGTCAGGTGAGATGATCATGGTGACCATGATCATCAGGTTCGGGTGTGATCATGGAGCCGGTCGGCAGCTGCCGGCGGCCGGTCAGTGCCGGCGGCGCAGTCCGGGCACAGACCCCAGTAGGTGACCTCGGCTTCGTCGATCACAAAGCCGTGGGTCTGCTGCGGTGTCGCGCAGGGCATCGCGCCGACCGCACAGGGCACGTCGACGACGGCGCCACAGCCGCGGCAGACCAGGTGGTGGTGGTTGTCGCCGGCATTGATCTCGAACAGCATCGACGACCCCGCGGGCTCGATCCGGCGCAGGATCTGATGCTCGGTCAGAGTGTTCAGGGCGTCATACACGGCCTGAGTGGACACGGTGCCGATGGTCGACCGGACCCGGTCCGACACCTGGTCCGCGGCAAGGTGTGAGTCGGTCTGCACCGCATCGAGGACCGCCAGCCGCGGCTGGGTGACGCGCAACCCGGCCGAACGCAGCCGCGTCCGCCACTCCTCGTGCTGAGCACTGCTCCCGGTGGCCGTCTGCATGCTCCGATTCAATCACCTTGTCTGGAATCATTCAAGATTCGTACCAAGGTGATTCATCGGGTGATTCGTCCAGGGTGATTCGCGGCCGGTCAGTCCGGCCGATCGACGCCCTCCCACTCGGCGTCCTCACGATCGGCCTGCTCATTGCGCTCGGCGACCTTGGCCATCGCGTTCTGAGCTTCCTCCTGCGTCGGATAGGGCCCGAACCGATTCGCCGAACGACAGCCGTCGGCGGTCTCGACGGTCTTGTGATCGAGGCAGTAGAACCACTGTTGATCTTCAGCCATCGTTCCTCCTTCGTCGGAACCGAGCCTACAGCCGGACTGTTTCCCACAGACCCGGCACGTCACGGCCGCGCGCCTTGTGGAGTCTTGTCAAACGATCCAGTCCGACCCAGCCCGTCACGGTCACGACCACTCCATCGTCGGTCGACACAGGTGCCGGCCCGACCCCCGCATCACGAACAGATCAACGAAATCAACGCTCGCCTCAACTGGACTCTCCGTGCGGTGAAAACTCGACAGCTTCCTGCACCCCCGGGGTCCGGTGTTGCCGCGCGGCGGACCGTCTCCGGCGTCCTACCAGGTCGCGAATAGGATCGGATCTCGTGACGTCTCTCAGGTCCCCGATCAAGCCGTACGCCGTCTCCCCGATGCGTGCAGTACCGGCAGACATACCGCGTCCGGAGTATGTCGGCAAGAAGGGACCACAGCCGTACACGGGCCCGGCGGTGCAGACCAGCGAGACCATCGAGAAGATGCGGATCGCGGGCCGGATCGCCGCCCAGGCGATGCGAGCAGCCTCCGAAGCGATCGCACCGGGCGTGACCACCGACGAGATCGACCGGGTCGGCCACGAGTTCCTGATGGACCACCACGCCTATCCGTCGACACTGGGCTATCGCGGCTTTCCCAAGTCGCTGTGCACCTCGGTCAACGAGGTGATCTGCCACGGCATCCCCGACGCCCGACCATTGCAGGACGGCGATCTGGTCAAGATCGATCTGACCGCCTTCATCGGCGGCGTGCACGGCGACAACTGCGCCACCTACTTCTGCGGCGAGGTCGACGACGAAGCACGCAAGCTCTCCGAGGTCACCCAGGAGGCCATGCTGCGCGGCATCAAGGCCGCCAAACCCGGCCGACAGGTCAACGTGATCGGTCGGGTGATCGAAAAGTACGCGACCCGCTTCGGCTTCAGCTCGGTGCGCGACTACACCGGACACGGCGTGCACACCACCTTCCATTCCGGTCTGGTGATCCCGCACTACGACGAACCGGCCTACGACACGGTGATCGAGCCCGGCATGACCTTCACCGTCGAGCCGATGCTGACCACCGGCGGCTACGACTGGATCCAATGGGACGACGGCTGGACCGTGCTGACCGCCGACGGCTCACGCTGTGCCCAGTTCGAACACACCATCGTGATCACCGGCTCGGGTGCGGAGATCCTCACCCTGCCCTGACCGTCACGGCCGGAGCCGATTCCAGGAGGACAGATGACCGTGACGAGTTTGCAGACCAGCGCCGCCGAGTTGGACGCGGCCGACCCGCTGGCCTGGTGCCGACACGAGTTCAGCGGCGAGGTCCGGGCCTACCTGGACGGCAACTCGCTCGGCCGGCCACCGCGGGAGGCCGCGGTGCGGCTCGCGGCTGTGGTCGAACACGACTGGGGCAACCGGCTGATCCGCAGCTGGGACGAGCAATGGTTCGCACTCCCGCTGGAGCTCGGTGATCGTCTCGGCCGACTCACCCTCGGAGCGGCCGCCGGTCAGACCGTGATCGGCGACTCGACAACGGTGATGCTCTACAAACTGCTGCGGGCAGCGGTCGATGCGGCGCCGGACGGCCGGAACGTGATTGTGGTCGACCGGGAGAACTTCCCCACCGACCGCTACATCGTGGAGTCCGTCGCGTCCGAGCGTGGCTTCACCGTGCGTTGGCTGGAGCCCGATCCGGTCGCCGGCGTCACGCCCGATCTGTTGGCCGCGGCGCTGGCCGATGACGTCGCCGTCGTCACGCTCAGCCACGTCGCGTACAAGTCCGGGTTCGTCGCCGACCTGCCGACCATCACCGAGCAGGTCCACCGGGCAGGCGCCGTGGTGCTGTGGGATCTGTGCCACTCGGTCGGACTGTTGGACGTCCGACTGGACGACGCGGACGTCGACCTGGCTGTCGGCTGCGGCTACAAGTTCCTCTGTGGCGGGCCCGGCGCGCCGGCCTTCGGCTACGTCGCCGCCCGACTACAGGACCGGCTGACCCAGCCCATCCAGGGCTGGATGGGGCACGCCGACGCGTTCGCGATGGGCCAGGGCTGGTCGCCCGGCCCCGGGATGCGGCGCTTCCTGTCCGGTACGCCGCCGATCCTGGCGATGATCCCGCTGACCGCCAGCCTGGACCTGATCGAACGCGCCCGGATCACCACCATCAGCGACAAGGCGCGCCGGCTCGGCCGGTTTGCGATCGAGGCCACCGACACCCTGCTGGCCGGACACGGTGTCACGGTGTCCTCTCCTCGCGAGGACGCGCTCCGCGGTGGCCACGTCACCATCTCGCACCCCGCGTTCCGTGAGGTCACCCGACGACTGTGGGAAGCCGATGTGATCCCCGATTTCCGCAACCCGGACGGGATCCGACTCGGCCTGGCGCCGCTGACCACGAGCTTCGGCGAGGTGCTCGATGCCGTCGCCTCCATCGGGGAACTGCTGAGCCGGCGGTAGGGTTCTGCCGTTCGCGCAGCGTCGCGCAACTCCACCTCCCGCGACCAGCGAACGGAACCACCCCTTGTCCACCACCGGCCCAGACGCCAGCACGCCCGCACCGGACAGCCTCCCCGACTCCGGCGACCCCTACACCGTCCGGGCGGCCTTCGGTTCCCTGCGTCGGATGCGGATCGAGGTGCTCGGCGGTCTGGTTGTCGCGCTCGCGCTGATTCCGGAGGCGATCTCGTTCTCGATCATCGCCGGGGTCGATCCGCGGGTCGGCCTGTTCGCCTCGTTCACGATGGCGGTGACGATCTCGATCGTCGGCGGCCGCCGGGCGATGATCTCGGCCGCAACCGGTTCGGTCGCCCTGGTGATCGGTCCGCTGACCCGCGAACACGGCATCGATTACCTGATCGTCACCGTGTTGTTGGCCGGGGTGATCCAGATCGTGCTGGCACTGCTCGGAGTGGCCAAGCTGATGCGGTTCATCCCCCGCAGCGTGATGATCGGCTTCGTCAATGCGTTGGCGATCCTGATCTTCATCGCCCAGTTGCCGCACCTGATCGGCGTCCCCTGGCTGGTCTACCCACTGGTCGCGGCCGGCATCGTGATCATCATCGGTTTTCCGCGGCTGACCACGGTCGTGCCGGCACCATTGATCGCGATTCTGGTGATCAGCGTGCTGGTGATCGCCACCGGGCTGGACATCCCGAACGTCGGCGACGAGGGCAAGTTGCCCGACAGCCTGCCGACCCTCTTCCTGCCGGATGTGCCGCTGAGCTGGGAGACTCTGCGGATCGTGGGACCGTACGCGTTCGGGATGGCACTGGTCGCCCTGCTGGAATCCCTGATGACGGCGAAGCTGGTCGATGACGTCACCGACACCCACTCCAACAAGACCCGGGAGGCGCTCGGTCAAGGCGTCGCCAATGTCGTCACCGGGCTGTTCGGCGGGATGGGTGGCTGCGCGATGATCGGCCAGACCATGATCAACGTCAAGCAGTCCGGTTCTCGGACCCGGATCTCGACTTTCCTGGCCGGTGTCTTCCTGCTGATCCTGGTCGTCGCACTGAACGACATCGTCGCTGTCATCCCGATGGCTGCCCTGGTAGCGGTGATGATCATGGTCTCGGTCGGCACCTTCGACTGGCACAGCATCCACCCGCGGACACTTCGGCGAATGCCGATCAGCGCCACGGTGATCATGCTCTGCACCGTGGTGCCGACAGTCCTCACCAACAATCTCGCGGTCGGTGTGATCATCGGTGTCGTGGTGGCGGCTCTCTTCTTCGTCGCCCGGGTCGCGCACTTCACCGAGGTGGTCGACGTCGCCCATCCCGACGACGAGACCCGGGTGTACGCGGTCAGGGGACTGTTGTTCTTCGCCTCCAGTAACGACCTGGTCTACCAGTTCGATTACACCGGTGATCCGCCGAACGTGATCATCGACCTGTCACAGTCCCAGATCTACGATTCATCGACCGTCGCCACCCTGGACGCCATCGAGCAGAAGTACCGGGAGAAGGGCAAGAACGTCGAGATCACCGGACTGAACGAGCCCAGCCTGCGTTGGCATTCCCGACTGACCGGCACTCTCGGCGGCGGCAACTGAGCGGTACGCCGCTGACCACGGCGAGGTTCCTGGCGCATTTCGCCTCACGGACACCTGCACTGTGCCTCGCACGCCTCGATGATACGTTGCTTAGGTAAGGCTTACCTACCTAAGGAGAACAGTGCACCCCCACCTGTTCAGCCACCGCACCGTCGACGATTACGACAAGCAGGTGCGCGCAGCGGTCGAAGCGGTCAGTTCCCGGATCCAGGCGGTCCGCCAACCGAGGACCGCAGCAGCGCCCGAGCAGCTGCAGGCGTTGGTCGACGGCATCGACCTGGACCGCCCGACCGGCGACACGTTCGCCGCGATCGACGAGGCGGCATCGCTCTACCTGGAGCACGCGGTCTGGTTCCACCACCCCGACTACCTGGCCCATCTCAACTGCCCGGTCGCCCTACCGGCGCTCGCGGCCGACGCGATCGCCTCCGCCGTCAACACCTCGGTCGACACCTGGGATCAGAGCACCAGCGCGACCCTGATGGAACAGAAGTTGATCACCTGGACGGGGGCCCGGATCGGCTTCGACGAGCAGTGTGACGGCATCTTCACCAGCGGTGGCACGCAGTCCAATCTGCAGGCGATGTTGTTGGCTCGCGATGAATGTCGACGACGCAGCGGGCTGCGTTCCACGGCAGGGTTCTGCATCCTGGCCACCGACCAGACCCATTTCAGCGTCGCCAAGGCCGCCGGCATCCTCGGGCTGCCCGACGACGCCGTACGGGTCGTCTCGACCGACCGACGGGGCCGGATGCGGCCCGATGCCCTGACCGACCTGATCTCCGACCTCCGGGCCGCCGGGAAGTCGATCATGGCGGTCTCGGCGACGGCCGGAACGACCGACCGCGGAGTGATCGACCCGCTGCCCGAACTCGCCGCGATCTGCACCAGGGAAGGGATCTGGCTGCACGTCGACGCGGCGTACGGTTGCGGGCTGCTGGTGTCCCGGCAGCGTCGTTCCTGGCTGGACGGGATCGAGCGGGCCGACTCGGTCACCGTGGACTATCACAAGAGCTTCGGTCAGCCGGTCGCGTGCAGTGCCGTCCTGGTACGCCGCGCCGAGACGATGCAGCACGCCGGGTGGCACGCCGACTATCTGAACCCGGCGGAGAGCCGGCATCCCAACCTGGTCGACAAGAGCCTGCAGACCACCCGCCGATTCGACGCCTTCAAACTGTGGCTGACGCTGCGGGCGACCGGACCGGACCTGCTGGGCGACGCATTCGACCAGGTGATCGACCTGGCGACCGGCGTGGCCGAGCTGATCGACGACGACCCGGTCCTGGAGCTGCTGCAGGAGCCGACCCTGAGCACGGTGCTCTTCCGCTACCTCCCGGAGGACGGATCAACCGGGCCGCGGCTACTCGATGCGGTCAACACCCGGATCCGGGAGGAATTGTTCGCCTCCGGCCGGGTGCTGATCGCCAAGACCAGGATCAACGGCAGCAGCTGGCTGAAGCTGACCCTGCTCAACCCGGAGACCGGGATCGACGGCATCGCGTCGGCGCTGGAGTTGATCAAGTGGACCGGACGACGGCTGATCGGGTCGGGCGAGTTCGTTGACTGTTCGAGCGACGGCGCCGACGGCACCGGGATCGAGGCCGCCTGATGCGAATCAACGATCTGATCGGGATCGGGATCGGCCCGTTCAATCTCGGCCTGGCCAGTCTGACCGACCCGATCGAGGACCTGGACGCGATCTTCCTCGAAGCCCGGGACGAGTTCAGCTGGCATCCGGGCATGCTGCTCGACGAGGCAACCATCCAGGTGCCCTTCCTGGCCGATCTGGTGACGATGGCCGACCCGACGTCGCCGTACTCCTTCCTGAACTACCTGAAGCAGACCGGGCGGATCTATCCGTTCTACATCCGGGAGAGCTTCTATCCGCTGCGCCGGGAGTACGACGCGTACTGCCGGTGGGTCTGCG
This sequence comes from Microlunatus soli, assembly GCF_900105385.1. Lineage (NCBI taxonomy): Bacteria > Bacillati > Actinomycetota > Actinomycetes > Propionibacteriales > Propionibacteriaceae > Microlunatus > Microlunatus soli. The sequence goes on from NZ_LT629772.1 coordinate 1,220,117, forward strand.
ATCAGCTCCGCACGCTGCGTTTCGGCCAGCGGGTCACCGCGGTCCGCTACCACCCCGGCCACGACGCCTACCAGGTGATCGCCGATCACCGCGGCAGCGAGGTGCAGCACTGGGCACGCCGGCTGGCTGTCGGTATCGGCACCGAACCGTGGCTCCCGGATGCCGTCGGCGGGCTTCCGGGAACGGTCCTGCACAGCTCGGATTACCTGCACCGCAAGGAGGAGCTGCAGCAGCGACCGGCGATCACGATCGTCGGCAGCGGACAGAGCGCGGCCGAGATCTACCTCGACCTGCTGGCCGATATCGAGCAGCATGACTACCGGCTGGACTGGTTCACCCGTTCGCCGCGGTTCTTCCCGATGGAATACACCAAACTGACGCTGGAGATGACTTCACCGGAATACACCAGCTACTTCCATCAGCTGGCGGCTCCGCTGCGCGCCGAGCTGCTTGATCAACAACGCGGGCTGTACAAGGGAATCAGTTCCGATCTGATCAACGCGATCTACGACACCCTCTACGCCAAGAGCGTAGCCGGCCCCCCGCCGACCCGACTGCTGACCGGTGTCGAGCTGGTTGCGGCGAACGGTGCCGAGGCCGCGGACGGCCACGAATCGGAACTGACGTTGGAGTTGCACCAGATCGAACAGGGCCGACGGTTCACTGCTAAAACCTCGGCGATCGTCTGTGCCACCGGCTATCGGCCCCGCCGGCCGGACTTCCTGGAGCCGATCGTCGATCAGATCGCGATCGGTGCCGACGGCCGCCCCGATGTGGCTCGCGACTACTCCGTCGACGGGGGTCGGGGCCGCATCTTCGTGCAGAACGGCGAGGAGCACACCCATGGACTCAGCGCCCCAGATCTGGGTCTGGGCGCCTACCGCAATTCCATGATCATCGCCGGCATCCTCGGCCGTGAGGTGTATCCGATCGAGCGGCGGATCGCGTTCCAGGATTTCGGAGTCCCTGCAATGTCCGGCCCCGAGCCGGAACGGGTGCCGCACCGCGAGGAGCTCAGCGCATGATCGAGACATCGCCGGACACCGTCGTCTTCGACCGACCGTCCGAGATCGGCCGGATCACCATCGAACCGCTCGAACTGGACCGCGATCTGACCCTGCTGCACGGCTGGGTGACCGATCCGAAGGCCCGCTTCTGGGAGCTCCAGGATGCCGACCTGGAACGCGTCCGAGCCGAGTACGCCGAGATCGACGCCGATGATCATCATCATGCCTGGCTCGGTCGGGTGAACGGTCGTCCGATCTTCCTGACCGAGAGCTACCTGCCCGCGCACAGCGAACTGGCCGACGTCTACTCGGTCCGGTCGGGCGACGTCGGCATGCATCTCCTGGTCGCGCCGACCGACCGGCCGCAGCACGGCACCACCGACGCGGTGCTGTGCACCGTGCTGGAGTTCCTCTTCAGCAACCCTCGGTGCGAACGGGTGGTCGTCGAGCCCGACGTCGACAACACCAAGATCGCCACCAAGAACGCGGCAGCGGGCTTCGTGGTGGACCGCGTCGTCCGGCTGCCGACCAAGCACGCCTCGCTCTCGTTCTGCAGTCGCGCCCAGTTCGCCGACAGCACGCTCGCCCGCAGCCCGCTCGCCCGTCGTCCTCAGCCAGCCCCTGATTCACCTACCCGGGAGGTTCTCCGATGAGCACCACCACTCTGCCCCGTTCGCACGCCGGGTCGTTCGCAGCCACCGAACCGTCCGATGCCACCGGACAGTCTGCCGTCGCCCACCTCAATCCACGGACTGCCGAGGTCTGCCATCGACATCTGACGGCCAAGGCGATCGCGGAGTTCAGTCATGAACGGCTGATCGTTCCGCACCGCGAAGCTGCGACACCGGACGGCGGCCATCGGTACCGGCTGTCGATCGCCGGTAGTCGAGCCGAGTACACCTTCACCGCCCGGCTGCTTCCGTTGGAGCATTGGTTGATCGACCCCGGCTCACTCGCCCGGACGGTCGACGGTGACGAGTCGACGCCCGACGTCCTGGAGCTGATCCGCGAGCTGGCGCCGACGCTCGGAATCCCGGACAGCCTGTTGCGGACGTATCTGGAGGAGATCAGCAGCACTCTGGCGGCTGCGATGTACAAGGCGACCCATCAACGGCTGACTGCGGCCGAGCTGGTCGATGCCGATTTCCAACAGATCGAGGCGGCGATGACCGAAGGGCATCCGGCCTTCGTCGCCAACAACGGCCGGATCGGATTCGGCGTCGGCGACTACGCCGCGTACGCGCCGGAGACCGGTCGGCCGGTGCGGATCCAGTGGCTGGCAGTACGTCGCGCGGCAAGCCACTTCGCCGCCATGGACGGCATCGACGAGGACGAGCTGTATCGGGCCGAGGTCGGGGCGGCGACACTGGCCCGGTTCGCCGACCGGTTGCGCAGCCTGGGCCTGGAGCCCGACGACTACCGCTACCTGCCGGTGCACCCGTGGCAGTGGGAGAACAAGATCACCGTCACCTTTGCCGCCGACCTGGCCCGGCGGGACCTGGTCTACCTCGAGCCCAGCGCTGCTCGTTATCAACCCCAGCAGTCGATCCGTACGCTGTTCAACCTCGACGATCCCGACCGGGCCTACGTGAAAATGCCGTTGGCGATCCAGAACATGGGCTTCCTCCGCGGCCTGTCACCGCGCTACATGCGGGACACCCCGGCGATCAACGCCTGGGTGGCAGGCGTCGTCTCCGCTGATCCGGAACTGGGTGGCCGCGGGTTCGGTGTGCTGTGCGAGGCGGCGTCGATCGGCTACACCGGCAGCAGCTACGAACGGATCGACGGCTCGGCACCGCAGCAGAAGATGGTCGCCGCGTTGTGGCGGGAGAGCCCGATGCCGCGGGTCCGCACCGACGAACGGCTGTCCACGATGGCGGCGGTGCTGCATCGGGACCGGAGCGGCCGGCCCCTGGTCGGCGAGTTGATCACCGCTTCCGGCCGATCCGCCGACGACTGGCTCGGCGCGTTCCTGCGGGCCTACCTGCGCCCGATCGTGCACTCCTTGCTGGTGCATCGGCTGGTGTTCATGCCGCACGGCGAAAACTTGATCATGGTGCTGAAGGACCACGTTCCGGCCCGGATGTTCATCAAGGACATCGGCGAGGAGGTCGCGGTGCTCGACGACCAGCCCTTGCCCGACGCCGCGCAGCGGATCCGGGCCGAGGTGCCGGAGGAGATGATCATGTTGTCGATCCATACCGATGTGTTCGACGGGTTCCTGCGCTACCTGGCAGCGATCCTCGACGATGCGGCTGTCCTGTCCGCAGAGCGCTTCTGGCAGCTCGTCGCCGACTGCCTGAACGACTACGCCGAGGACCACCCGGAGCAGGAGCAGCAGGTCCGGGAACTGTTCGCCGGGCAGTTTGCGCATTCCTGTCTCAACCGGTTGCAGTTGCGCAACACCCTGCGGATGGTGGACCTCGGCGATCAGGCCGGCTCACTGCAGTTCGCCGGCTCGCTGGACAATCCGATCGCCGGACGGCGGCGGACGCCCGCCCGCCGGTAGCCCGATCACGGGTCGGCTGCGCCGAGGGGCCGCGAAGCGCCGCCCCACCGTCAGGTGGGGCTGCGCCCCGCTCTCCTCCCCCTCTGCTCGACGAGCCTTGGCGAAGCGATCGTCGACGAAGCGGGGAGAGCCACGCGGTCGGGACACCGGGGGACGTGCGTCCCTGACCACGACCAGGGTCGGGGGAAAGGGGCAGTTGTTGCGACGACGCGAGCCCTCGATCCCGCAGCGATCCCGAGCAGCCCCGAGTCACACGTCGTCACCGGACCAGCCCCATGACGATCCGTGACCGCTCCATCATGCGCGCGTCGGCGGTCGCTCGGGGCCAGATGTCAGGAATTACCCGCAAAAACTGTGCGACCCGGGCGTGACGACCCCGCGTCGGCGGTGTCCTGCCCTGTGGCGCGCCGCCGCCGATCTTTCACATCCCGATGTGGCCCCTCGGGTGGCGGCCCGTCGTCGAGAGGGCCGCTCACCTGTCGGGGGTGGGTCGAGCGGCTCTCTCGGTCGAACCGGCGGCTGAGGGGGCGAGCC